>DATFPD010000085.1:0-24413 GCA_035265005.1 Gemmatimonadaceae bacterium
TTACTTTAACGTTCTAGTAACGGCTGCGGATATACAACAACTCGCGCCCCCTGTAAAGCCCGCCCCAGCGCCCGCCGCCATTCGTCGACCTCGACCCGGGGTCCGGGGACTTGAACGATATAGCTCGTCCGTGAAGACTCCGACCGAGGTCGCAGCCGAACGGCTTGGTCCACAGGAGGCCGTGCTCGGAGCCGTCGCAGTACACCTGCGTGCCGACGATCGAGCCGCAGCCGGTTCACGTGGAGCTCGTAGACGCCGTCGGTGAACGAGTCGTTCGGCACCGGCAGCGGGCCACTCTGCCCAGCTGCCCACTACGCAGTCCCTCAGTCCCTGCTCGCCCTCTCCGCCCACATCCGCCGCGTCACCAGCACGTGCCCGAGCAGCGCCGCCAGGACCATCACGGCCGGGAGCCACACCCAGGGCGCCTGCGTCACCCAGACGTTCGCCGGCTCGTTATGGAAGGCGCGGAACGGCGTCGGCGCGGAGAGCAGCGCGATCGTCAGGACGTTCGCGAGCAGCGCGACGCCGAGCGCGTTCCAGATCCACACCGCCCAGCGCGGCGCGCGGCCGGCAAGGATCAGCGCCGCGAGCACGAGCGCCGTCGCGCCGGAGACGATGTCGAAGTTGCGCCCCGAGTAGCTCATCTGCACCGGCATCAGCCCCTCCACGTACGCCCGGTGCATCAGCAGCTCGACGCCGACGCGGAACCCCTGGAAGCCGACCAGCGCCGCCAGCGGCAGGCCGAGCGCGAGCCGCGTCCCGGCGCGCGAGAAGCCCACGCCGAGGGCGAGCGCGAACACCGCCACGAAGAGCAGCATCATCGTCGGCGGGCGGGAGTCGAAGCGCAGCACGCCCGCGGCGGCCGCGCCCAGCGTCGCCGCCATCCACGCGCCGGTGAACAGCGCGGCCCGCCACGCCGCCCGACGGGCTTGGCCCGCGTCGCGCGCCGCGAGATACACGCCGGCCACGAAGGCGGCGCCCACCGCGAGCGCCAGCGCGACGAACGACCAGAGGAGAAGGGGTGTCGCCTTGACCATGGGAATAGTCCGTAGCTAGTTTTTCATCACTACTAGAAAGTAAAGTGATCGGTTTCAGGCGGCGACCCCGATGGAGCGGCGGAGCTACAACGAGTACTGCGGGCTGGCCAAGGCGCTCGACTTCGTCGGCGAGCGCTGGACGCTGCTCGTCGTCCGCGACCTGCTCCTGGGGCCGCTGCGCTACTCGGAGCTGCTGAGCGGCCTCCCCGGGATCACCACCAACCTGCTGGCGAAGCGGCTCCAGGAGATGGAGGCGCACGGCCTGGTCGAGCGAATCGGCGAGGGCGCGCGGCGCGCCTACCGCCTGACGACACTCGGCGCCGAGCTGGAGCCGGCCGTGCACGCGCTGGGTCGCTGGGGGTGGCACCGGATGCGGCAGCCGCCCGCGCGCGGCGAGCATCGAAGTCTGGAGTGGCTGCTCGTGGCGCTGCGGCGCCGCCGCCGGGCGGGCGCGACTCCCGCACTCCGCGCCGAGCTGGTGGCCGACGGCGTCCCGTACCACATCGTGGTCTCGCCGGACGGCGCACGAATTGGACGAGGCGCTCCGGACGGTGGCGCGCCCGACATCCGCCTGCGCGGGCCGGCGTCATCCATCGCGCAACTCTTCCTGTCCGGACTCGAGCAGGCGTCGCCACCGCCGGGGCTGGAGGTCGAGGGCCGGCCGGAGCTGCTGGCGCCGCTCGTCGAGGCGTTCGCGCGCGGCGAGGAGTGAGCGGGACGTCGGCCGTGGGAACCATGCGCCCCGCGCGGGGTGACAGAGCCTCGGACGACCCCCCCTGCTCACTTGAGGTGAACCGCACCGCCACGCCGGGCGTGGGGGAGGCTTCGTTGCTCAGGTATCGCGCAGTGTGTTGCGCGGGACTGCTGGCCGCGCTGAGTGCCGCGTCGCCCGCGGGCGCTCAGGCGACGAGTCAGGAGCGAGCGACTCCGCTCTGGGGCACGCTGGAGCCGGGCCCGCACGCCGTCGGATTCCGCACGCTGCTGCTCTACGACCCGTCGCGGCCGGCGCTTCCGTCGGACGACGGCACGCCCCCCGGCCCCGAGGCGCGGCGCCGCGGCAGGCAGATGGCCATCTTCCTCTGGTACCCGGCCCGCGCCGGCGGCGGCGCGCCGCTTCGCGTCGGCGACTACGTGGACCTGCTGGCGCGCGCGTTCGACTTCGCGCCCCTCGACAGCGCGCGGCGCACCGACGCGCGGCGGCTGTTCGCGCGGCAGGCGGCCGACCTGGGCGGGGACACGGTCTCGCTCCGCGCGGCGCTCCCGGCCATCCTGCGCCTGACGACGGCCGCGCGCGCGAACGCGCCCGCGGCCGCAGGCCGGCACCCGCTGGTGCTCTTCCCGGAATACCGCGCGCCGGCGACGAACGGCGTGATGGCCGAGTACCTGGCGAGCCACGGCTTCGTCGTCGCGTCGAGCCGCCTCGCCGGCACCTTCGAGGCGGACCCCGACATCTCGACCCGCGGGCTGGAGACGCAGGCGGCCGACCTCCGTTTCGTGCTCGCCGCGCTCGACAGCGTGCCGTTCGTGGACCGTGGCCGCCTCGCCGCGATGGGCGTGGGGATCACCGCGTCCGGCGCGCTCGCGTTCCAGATGCGGACGCCCGAGGTGGACGCGTTCGTGAGCCTGGAGGGCGGCGTCACCACCGAGGGCGAGATCGAGATGCTCCGCCGCTCGCCCTACTTCGACGTCGCCGCCGCGCGGGTGCCGATGCTGGCCATTCACGCGCCCCACCCTGACGTGGACGCCAACCGCCTCGACCTGTACCGCTACTCGACGCGCCATCTGGTGCACTTCCCCGGCATGGGGGAGTTCTGGTTCCTCGACTACGGCCCGCTGGAGCGCCACGCGCCGCGGATCATCGGGGCGCCGCCGGGCGACGTCGCGGCCGGGTTCGCCTGGGCGGCACGCTGGGTGCGCGGCTTCCTGCGCGCGCAGCTCGCCGGCGACAGCGCGGCGCTCGCGGCGCTGCTCGCCGGGCCGCCGCCGGGGCCCTTCACCGCCGAGCGCCGCGAGGGACTGCCGGCGCCGCCGCCGCTGTCCGGGCTGCGGGCGCTCGTCAGGCGGGACGGGGTGCCGGCGGTCGTAGCGCTCTACCGCGCCCGCCGCCCCCGCGACCCGCAGCCGATCCCGGCGGAGCATCTCGCCGACCTGGCCAGCCGACTGGGCCGGGAGGGGCGCGACCCCGACTGGTCGGGGCGCCGCGCCCTGGCCGAGCTCCGCGTCGAGAGCGACCCGGCCTCGGCGCGCGCCCACTTCGCGTTAGGCTCGGCGGCGCTCCAGGCGGGCGACACCGCCGCCGCCCGCCGCCATCTGGCCGAAGCGCTCCGCCTCCTCCCCGCCGACCCCGACCCGACGCTCGGCCCCGCCGCGCGCGGCCGGCTGGAGCGGCGGGCGCGCGAGACGCTGGGGCGATTGGGAGGCGGGTAGGCGGGCGGGGCGTTCACGAGCTCCCGGCGTGGTGCGCGGTCGCGGTGCGTACGATATTCCGAGTCGGCCGTCGACTAGAGCAGATGCCAACTCGGTTGAGACGATCGAACCCCGGAGGGCACGGAGGGGCACGCCCCGACACTGCGTGCGGGGTGACATCGCCGACATCAGGGCCGTCCTCCGTGCCCTCCGCGCCCTCCGCGGTTCAGCTTCTCTCGATCGACTCGAGAAGTGCTCTAGCCGGCTGGAGCGGCGAGCGAGTGAGGATGGCACGCCACGTCGCGAAACAGTGACGTCCCGTGCCGTCCTCACTCGCTCTGCCCTCGGTCCTGCGACGACGTCGGGGAGCGGGTGGCGCGTGGAGCGGCTTCGGAGGGCGAAGGCCCGACGCCATTCCCGTCGACGATGGCTCGGAGCGCCCGCGCGACACCCGTCTGCTCGAGCAGGACCATGCCGAGCCGCTGCTCGGAGACACCCGGCCCGACGATGAAAGAGAAGTGTGGTACGCCGCCGGTTACCGCCGCCTCCATCCGGAGGAGGGACACCGACCCCACCCGGTCCAGGACCCGCGCGAGCTCCGCCAGATGGGACGCAACAATGAAGACGCTGGTCGGGCATCGGGCTAGGCAGGAGACCACCAGCTCGGTCGCGTCGTACGCGTCAAGCACGTTGGTACCCTTGAACAGCTCGTCCACGACTGCGAAGACTCGTTGCTGCTGTTGGAGGTAGTCGACGAGCTCCCCCACGCGGCGCACTTCGGCGAGGAAGAAGCTCTCACCGCGTTGCAGGCTGTCGCGGGTCGTGAGCATTACGCAGAGGCGATCGAAGCGGGAAAGCCGTGCGCGCGCCGCGGGAACGGCCATCCCGAGGTGCGCCATCAACACCAGCAGCCCACACGCCCGAAGCAGTGTGCTCTTGCCCGCCATGTTCGGTCCCGTCAGAAAGACGAGCCGTGCCTCCGCACCGACGGCGAGATCGTTGCGCACCGGGTCGCGCAGGGCAGGATGAAACACGCCCTCCGCGTCGAGGAATGGCGCCGAGGCCTCCACGACCTGCGGGTAGCTGAATCCCTCTCGCGAGGATGCGCGGGCGAGCGACTGCAGCGCATCGAACTCGTGCACGGCATCCAGTAGGCTCTGCAGCAACGCTCTCCCCTGCAAGCGCACCGACTCGTCGAACACTCCCAGGCGAATGTCACCCGGGGCCCGCGGCCGGACGGACGACAGTCGCCGGAACTGCTCCGCGTCCAGGCACGCCCGCACCCGCCATTCGATCTCCTGCAGCTCCGTCTGTTCGTGCGTCGCGGAACGCAGGCTGTCGGTGAGTGCCGCGGCGAGCCGCAGGAGCTGCTGCGTCGCCTCGATCCCCTCGACGAGACTGCCGACGACCTCGGGGTATCGGCGTCGCACCAGCCAGAGCCCCGCCCGACTGCTGGGCAGTTCGATGTAAGTGCTCGCGAGGTAGCGCTCGACCCGCGCCAACACCGCGCCGAGGTCGCGGGAAGGAGGGATACTGGGGGACAGCCCCGCAATGCGCTGCAAGGCGACCTGTCGCGAGCGAATGCCGTCGATCGTCGAAAGTGGGTTCCGAACCATCTCGCGCAGCTTCGTCCGCCCGCCCTGGGACCACGTGTGATCCAGCAGGGCGACGAGGGCGGATGACTCGAGACCTTGCTCGAGGACATCGAGGTCGGCGAGTGACGCGCGATCGACGTGCATGCGGCTGTGCTCCGCGGCCTAGCTGTCGTCTCCACGCCGCGCGCCCGCCGCGGCGTGCGGTGCTCTCGTCGGCGACTCTCCATCCACCGGGGCTCGCTGCCCGCCGAGCACCTTCGACAACTCCGCCTGCATCGCGTCCATCTCCTTCCGCAGCGCCTGGTAGCGCTCGACCGCGTCGCGCCCCACGCGCTGGTCGGCGCCGAGCGTCATGCCGTAGAGGTACTGGATGTGGGCCTGGAGGCCGGGCTGGCTGTAGCGGACCGGGGGCGTCACCAGCCGGCGCTCGATCGCGTCGAGCCGGCGCAGCGTGTCGGCCGCGGCGCTCCCACCCTCGGCGGCGCGCAGGCGGCGGCGCGCCGAGCGGACGCGCTCGACCGCCGCGTTCGCGTCGCTCACCAGGTCGCGCACGCGCAGGTTGTGCGCGAGCTGCTCCTGGAGCACCGCCGGCGTCGCTCCGTCGCGCGCGGCGCGGGGGTCGGCGCGCAGGACGAGCGGTCGGGTGACGGCGGGGGACCCACCGACCGTTAGGCGCACTGTGTACGCACCGGGCGCCGCCATCGGGCCGTTGCGGCCGCTCTGCCGCGCGCTCGCCGCCCAGGGGCCGGGGTAGGTCAGGTCCCAGATGAAGCGGTTGAGTCCCGGTCGCGCGGAGAGCCGCGTCGCGCCGATGCCCGGGTCGGCGCGCGCGGGGCCCGTCGCGGGCCCGCCCGTGGCGGTGGCTGTCGCCGGGCGCTCCTGCATGCGCGTGCTGTCCGGCACCGCGGGACCGCCGCCGGACTCGCCGCCCTCCTCGGGCGCGGCGCCGCCGAAGAAGCCGCCGCCGCCCGCGCCCGCGGGGACGCCGCTCGTGCTCGAGAAGCGGCGCACCACCTTGCCGGCGGCGTCGACAATCTCCAGGGTGACCGGACCTGCTCCATCGGCCAGCCAGTAGTCGATCATCGCGCCCGCCTGCGGGTAGCGCGGCTCGGAGGGGAGCGGCGCGCGGTTCCCCTCGACGCCGCCGAAGCCGCCGCGGTAGCGCCAGCGGACGGCGTCGCGCGGGCGGAAGAGGTGCGACCGCGCGGCCACCACCCGGTCGCTCAGCTCGTGCAGCGGCGTGAGGTCGTCCAGGATCCAGAACGAGCGGCCCTGCGTCGCGAGCACCAGGTCCTTGCGGTGCACCTTGAGGTCGGTGACCGGCGTGACCGGCAGGTTGAGCTGGAGCGACTGCCAGGAGCGCCCGTCGTCGAACGAGACGTACATCCCGAACTCGGTGCCGGCGTAGAGCAGACCGGCGCGGTCCGGGTCCTCGCGCACCACGCGGGTCGGCGCGTCGGCCGGGATGCCGTTCGTGCCGTCGGCGAGGCGGGTCCACGTCTCGCCGTAGTCGTCGGTCCTGTAGACGTACGGCTGGAAGTCGCCCAGCAGGTAGCGCAGCACCGAGACGTAGGCCGACCCCGCGCGATGCGGCGACGGGTCGATGGACTGCACGCGGCCGCCCGGCGGCAGCCCCTTCGGCGTGACGTTCTTCCACGTGCGCCCGCCGTCGCGCGTCACGTGCACCGGCCCGTCGTTGGCGCCCGTCCAGATCACCCCCGGCGCGAGCGGCGACTCCTCGATCGCGTAGAGCGTGCTGTAGCTCTCCTCGCCGGTCATGTCGACCGTGATCGGCTCGCCGGAGACCGTCTGCTGGTACCGCGGGTCGTTCGCCGTGAGGTCGGGGCTGATGCGCTCCCACGTCACGCCCTCGTCGCGCGTGCGGTGCAGGTACTGCGAGCCGTAGTAGAGCGTGCGCGGGTCGTGCGGCGAGAGCTCCATCGGCGAGACGCGCTGGAAGCGGTAGGTGAGCGCCGCGCCCGGGTTGCCGTAGAGCGACTGCGCCCCGACCCAGTGCTGCCGCTCCTGCCCGCTGCGCATGCTCATGCGGCTGAACTGTCCCTTGCACGAGCCGTAGACGGTGTCCGGGTTCGTGGGGTGCGGGATGATCGGGCCGGTCTCGCAGCCGGGGCCCTGCTTCCATTCCTGAATCGGGTCGTCCGGGCGCCCCGACGTGAGCGGGAGGCTGGGGACGATCACCGTGCTGTTGTCCTGCTGCGCGCCGTAGAGGCGGTACGGGTACTGCTCGTCCACGTACACCTGGTAGATCTCGGCGGTCGGCTGGTTGTACTGCGTGGACCAGCTCCGCCCGCCGTCCAGCGAGACGTTGGCGCCGCCGTCGTTCGACTGGACGAAGATCGAGCCGTTGCGCGGGTTGATCCACATGTCGTGGTTGTCGCCGTGCGGCGTGCGCATCGGGCGGAAGGTGCGCCCGCCGTCGGTGGACTTGTAGAAGCCCTCGGTGCCGACGTAGACGACGTCGGCGTTCGTGGGGTCGGCGTCCACGTTCGTGTAGTAGAACGGCCGGGTGATGAGCGACGGCGTCGCGTTCACCAGCGCCCACGTCTGCCCGGCGTCGTCCGAGCGGTAGAGCCCCCCGCCGGGCTTCGCCTCCACCAGCGCGTAGACGCGGTTCGGCGCCGCCGCCGAGACCGCGAGGTCGCTCTTGCCGAACAGACCGTTAGGCAGGCCGCCGCCGAGCTTCGTCCACGTGTCGCCGCCGTCGGCGCTCCGGTAGACCCCGCCCTCCCGCGCGCCGCTGATGATCGTCCACGGCTTCCGCTCGCCGCGCCACATCGATGCGTAGACGACGTTCGGGCTCCCCGGCTGGAGCTCCAGGTCCACGGCGCCGGTGCTGTCGGAGACGAAGAGCACCTTCCGCCAGCTCCGCCCGCCGTCGCGCGTGCGGTAGACGCCGCGGTCGGGGCCCGGCGCGAACGGGTTCCCGACCGCGGCCACGTAGGCCAGGTCGGGGTTCGCGGGGTGAACCACCACGGCGCCGATCTGCCCGACCTCGCGCAGCCCCACGAACCGCCAGCTGCGCCCGGCGTCGGACGACCTGTACACGCCGCGGCCGACCGAGACGTTGCTGCGGATCGCCTCCGAGCCCGTGCCGACGTAGACGACGTTCGGGTCCGAGTCGGCCACGTCCAGCGCGCCGATCGAGGCCGACTGGAAGGCGCTCGAGTCGGAGACGTTGACCCAGGTGTAGCCGGCGTCGGTCGTCTTCCACACGCCGCCCCCGGTCGAGCCGAAGTAGAACGTGTGCGGCTCCTGGGCGACGCCCGTGACCGCGGTGACTCGGCCGCCGCGCGCCGGGCCGACCATGCGGTACCTGAGGTCCGCGAGCAGCGCGGGGTCGACGCGGCCGGGCGCGCCGACGGCCGCCGCCGCCGGCGGCGTTGCCGGCGGCGACGCGGGGCGTCGCTGCGCGACGAGCGACGATGACGCCGTCGGCGCCAGGATTGTCGCCGCGCCGGCGAGCGCGAGGAGGCGCCACTGGTCGGCGCGTGAGGTCCGCGTGGCGCGCCTGACGGGGGGTTTCGGGATGCTCATGAGTCGGTGCAGCGGTCGGTGTGTGAGCTGTTTCCGGGGGAGACTGGCGACGGTGTGACGGGTCGCACAGCCACGATCGGGGCGCCCGTGCTAATTGAGTGTGGACACGATGCATCACTCGGTCCTGATGATTGCGCGCTGGACTCGAAAGCGTAATAGTGTTCACCGCTCCCCGTCCGCGGCTCGGTCTCGCCGCCGCTCCCGGACGTAGAGTCCGCGCCGCACCGCTCGCCCCTTCGGCAGCACCCCTCCGCACGTTCTCGCAGCACCGCTCCCCCTTCACCACCCCATCGCAGGACCCGACGCCCGAGCGCCGGCCGCCATCGGCCCCGCGCGGCGGCAACCATACACGCTCGTCCGGGCGTCGCATCTCAGGGACCGCGCCCGCCCGGACGCGTGAGTGACCGCAGCGCGAGTGATCGGCGCTCGACGGAACGGATGAGAGGAAGACGCCCCATGGCAAAGTGTAGCTACTGCGGCTCGTCGGCCGGGTGGTTCTCGGCCGAGCACCCCGGCTGTCGGGAGCGCGTCGAGGGCGGCCTGGCCGCCGTCCGGCGCGTGTTCGCCGGATACCTGACGAGAGATCCCGAAGCGGCCGGCGTGATCGGCGCCCTGCGCCGCGAGCTCGCCCATCTCACCGCGGCCGCGCGCCTCCCCAACGAGCAGGTGCGGGAGGAGCTGGCGCAGGAGTGGGCGTCCACGGTCCGCGAGGTGGTGGACGCCGCGCTCCCGTCGCGCGGGCGGGTGCACCAGCTGCGGACCTTCGCCACCGCGTTCTCCCTCACGACCGACAGCGCGCACGCCCGCGACGCCGACAGCCGCCTGGAGCGCGCGTTCGTGCTCCGGCGCTGCGTCGAGGGCGACCTCCCGGAGTGGCGCGGCCCCTCGCCGTTCACGCTGCGCCGCCGCGAGCAGCTGGTGTGGATGCTCAACGACGTGCGCTACTTCGAGGACCGCGCCCCGCGCGTCACCGACCGGCGCAGCGGCAGCATCCCGGCGGCGCTGGCGACCTACGGGGGCGAGCCGTCCGCGGATGCCGCGCGCGGCATCTACCTCGGCGCCGCGGCGTTCGGCTCGACGTCGAAGTCGTGGGCGCTCAACGACCCGGTCTCGGCGTACGTGGACGCCGGCACGCTCGGCCTGACGACGTCGCACATCCACTTCCACTCGCCGCGCCACAGCGTCCGCGTCGCCTACGGCGAGCTGGCCGACCTCTCGCCGTACCGCAACGCCCTCGTCGTCGCGCGCACCGCCGCCGGCACCCTCCCGCAGGCGCTCGCCGTCAACGCCGCCGCCGATGCGTGGTTCGTCTACAACCTCGCCGCCAACCTCGCCCGCCGCGCCGGCAACGAGATCGACGACCCGAGCGGCGAGGTGCAGGGAGAGCGGTCGGTGGCGTAAGGCGGTTGCGAGGTGCGAGGTGCGAGTTGCGAGAGGGGCCCCGGGAAGCAGTACTCCGCTTCCCGGGGCCCCTCTCGCAATTCGCACCTCGCACCCCGCAACCGCCATGACACTATCCTCCTGCGTCGTCGTACTCTACTGTACGACATTCGCGCTCGTCTGGCCTTCGGTCTCGGAGGGGTGCAGTGCAGCTCTCGATCATCGCCCTGAACTTCATCTACGCGGTCCTCGGCGTGGTCCTGATGTTCGTCAGCTACCGGGTGATCGACCGCCTGACGCCGCAGGTGGACTTCCCGGAGGAGCTCAGGCGCGGCAACATCGCCGTGGCGATCTTCGTCGCCGCGCTCTTCCTCTCGATCGCGATCATCATCGGGGGGGCCCTCAGTTGAGCCGCCGCCTGACGATGGTCGCGGCCGCGGCGGTCGCCCTGGCCGCCGGCGCGCTCGCGGCGCCGGCGGGCGCGCAGGGGGCCGGCGCCGACAGCGCCCCCCGCGGCACCGGCGGCGCGGCGCGGCGGGCGATCCGCGCGCTGAACCAGGCGACCGAGGCGCGGGAGCGCGCGAAGGTCACCGACCGCTACGACCCCACCTTCCGCAAGTACTCGAAGCGCTACTTCGGGCCGGCGTTCGACTGGCGCCTCTTCAAGGCGCAGGGGATGGCGGAGAGCGACCTCCGGCCGGACGCGCGGAGCTGGGTGGGCGCGCGCGGGATCATGCAGCTCATGCCCTCCACCTTCCAGGCGATCAGCTCGCGGCGGAGCGAGCTCAAGTCGATCGACGACCCGGAGTTCAACATCGCCGCCGGCATCATGCACGACCGCTACCTCTGGCGCCTCTGGGAGAAGGAGGTCGACGAGAAGGAGCGCGCGCGCTTCATGTTCGCCAGCTACAACGCCGGCGAGGGGACGATCCAGCGCGCCCACAACGCCGCCCGCGACGCCCGGCTCGACCACGACCGGTGGACGAGCATCGAGCAGGTCGCCCCGAACGTCCAGCGCTGGCGCTACCGCGAGACGCTCGGCTACGTCCGCCGGATCGAGAGCAACTGGGAGCGGATGTCGGCAGGCAGGTAGGCACTCGGCCATCGGGGCTCGGCCATCGGGACTCGGCACTCGGCTGGATCTTAGGCAGTGGTGGGCCCTTGATTCATCAAGGGCCCCGGGATGATGCCCCCGTGCCGAGCGCCGAGTCCCGATGGCCGAGTCCCGGTGGCGGGGTGTAAAATTTCCAGGGTGCCTGAAGAGCTCTTCGACTTCGTCATCATCGGCTCCGGCTTCGGCGGGAGCGTCTCGGCGCTCAGGCTCGCCGAGAAGGGCTACCGCGTGCTCGTGCTCGAGCGCGGGCGGCGCTTTCGCGACGAGGACTTTCCGAAGAGCAACTGGAACCTGCGCCGCTACCTGTGGGCGCCGGCGCTGCGCTGCTTCGGCATCCTCCAGATCACGCCGATGCGCCACGTCGTCGTGCTGCACGGCGCCGGCGTCGGGGGCGGGAGCCTCGGCTACGCGAACGTGCTCATGGAGCCGGAGGACCACCTCTTCGACGCGCCGGGGTGGCGCGCCCTCGCCGACTGGAAGACGGTGCTGCGCCCGCATTACGAGACGGCGAAGCGCATGCTCGGGGTGGCGACGAACCCGCGCCTCTGGGCCGCCGACCACGTGCTGCGCCAGATCGCCGGCGAGCTGGGGACGGCGGACAGCTTCCGCCCCACGCCGGTCGCGACGTTCTTCGGCGAGCCCGGGCGCGAGGGCGAGGAGGTGCCGGACCCCTACTTCGGCGGCGAGGGGCCGCCGCGCCGCGGCTGCATCCACTGCGGCGCCTGCATGGTCGGCTGCCGGCACAACGCCAAGAACACCCTCGTCAAGAACTACCTCTACCTGGCCGAGCGGCGCGGCGCCGAGGTGCGCGCCGAGTGCGAGGTGCGCGACGTCAGGCCGCTGGGCGAGCACTCGGCCGACGGCGCGCGGTACGAGGTCGTCTACCGCCGGTCGACGGCGTGGCCCTGGCGGCGCCGCGCCCTGAGCGTGCGCGCGCGGAGCGTGATCTTCGCCGCCGGCGCGCTGGGCACGCTGCGCCTCCTCTTCCGCTGTCGCGACGAGACGCGCTCGCTCCCCGCCGTCTCGGCGCGGCTCGGCGACGTGGTGCGCACGAACAGCGAGGCGCTGCTGGGCAGCATGGCCCGCTCGGGCGAGACGGACTACTCGCGGGGCGTCGCGATCACGTCCATCTGCAAGGTGGACGACGTGACCTCGATCGAGCCGGTGCGCTACCCGGCCGGCTCTTCGGCCATGCGCTACCTGGCCTCGCCGCTGGTGGAGCCGGGCGGCGGCCCGTTCGCGAGGCTGCTGCGCACCGCCGCCGGCATCCTGCGTCGGCCGGCGGACCTCATACGCTCGTACCTGCTCCCGGGGTGGGCCACCCGCACGACGATCCTCCTCGTCATGCAGACGGTGGACAGCCGCCTGCGTCTCCGACTCGGCCGCGGCCTCACGACGTTCCTGCGGCGGGGGCTGGTCTCCCTGCCTGACGAGGAGTTCCCGCTCGCCGGCTCGATCCCGGCCGGGCACGCCGTGGCGCGCACCTTCGCCCGCAAGACGGGCGGCATCCCCGCCGGCTCGATCAACGAGGGTCTGCTCGGCGTCTCCATGACCGCGCACATCCTCGGCGGCTGCCCGATGGGGCGCGACGCGGGCGAGGGCGTCGTCGGCGCCGACTGCCAGCTCCACGGCTACCCGGGCCTTTACGCCGTGGACGGCTCGATCGTCCCGGCGAACCCCGGCGTCAACCCCAGCCTGACGATCGCCGCGCTGGCGGAGTACGCGATGAGCCTCATCGGGACTCGGGGCTCGGGGCTCGGCCATCGGGACTCGTCCCGACACTCGCCGGCTGCGCCGGCTCCTGCGGGATGACATCGGCGCCTGGCCGAGCGCCGAGTCCCGATGGCCGAGCCCCGATGGCCGAGCCCCGAGACCCGAGTCCCTACTACGCCGCCTCCCGCTCCGCCGCCGCGGTCGCGCGCTGCATCGCGCCGGCGAGCGTGCCGTAGGTCTCCGCCCACGCCGCGCGGACGTCGGGGGTGAAGGCATCGCCGAGGCCCTGCTCCAGCGTCCAGAGCAGCGCCGCGCCCACGGTGGCGTAGTGCGAGTCCTGCACGCCGTAGCCCGCGTGGCGGCGGCCGAGCGCCTCGACGGCCGGCAGGATCTGCTCGAGTTGGTCGAGCCCCTTCACGGCCACGGTGATCATCTGCATCAGCTTCTTCCCCTGCTCGCGCATGTCGGCGCTGCGGAAGAGTGCGCGCAGGGACGGGTCGAGCTCGAACAGCCGGCCGTAGAAGAGGGCGGCGGCCGCGTCGGCGATCGGGTAGACGGCGGTCCAGCTGAGCTGCACGAGGCGCTTCTGCTCGGGGGTCATGGGCGGGGCGGGCGGGTCGAAGTGGCGGGGCGTCCGTCGTCGAGGGCGGCAGAGTAGGGGCGCCGCCTCACCACCGGCTCAACCGGTTCTCATCCCGGCCGCCGACCCCGGGCATCTGGCGTCGCCCGCGCCCCGGGCGGCATCTTGGCCGCATGCCCACGCCGCCCGTGCGCTCGGTCGGAGACCCGGTGGACGCGTGCCTGCGCGTGATCAAGGGGCGCCACAAGGCGGACATCCTGATCCGTCTCGGCCGCGGCGGCACCCTGCGCTTCGGCGAGCTGCGCCGGCGCATTCCGCGGGTCAGCGAGCGGATGCTGGCCAGGCAGCTCCACGAGCTGGAGCGCGACGGCGTGGTCGAGCGCACCGTCTACGCCGAGGTCCCGCCGCGGGTCGAGTACAGCCTAACGTCGTTCGGGCGGACGCTCTGCCCGATCCTGGAGCAGCTGTGGCACTGGGGCGCGGCGTACGGCGGCGGCGGGGCGGTGGGGTGAGGGCGCCGGCCGCGACGCGACGCCCCCGCCCGCCCGTCACTCCCGCCAGGCGAGGTTCGCCATGCCGATGCGGTACTCCCTGGCCTGCTCGTCGAACGTGACCCGGTAGGCGGCCGGGTAGTAGCCGGCGGGGCTGTAGCGTGCGGCGACGGGGATCGGCGCCAGCACGTCCGGGTGGGTCAGGAGGTAGTCCCTGGTGATCATCGGCTCCTGGAAGATCACGCGGCCGTCCCACGTGCCGTAGATGTAGGTGCGCGTGAATGGCTTGAGCTGCGGCGGCAGCTCCGGCGAGGTGAAGTCCACCCAGTGCACGCCCATCTGCTCCTCGCCCACCGCCGGCAGCGGGGTGAAGTAGTGCGGCGGGATGTAGGCCGGCGCGGGGAAGTTCGAGGCCCTCGCCTGGAACGACGGGTCGGCCGGGTCGATGGCGTTCCGCTCGTCCAGACCGATCGTGTAGAAGTGGACGTCGAAGTGCGGCAGCATGTAGATCGGCGCCGGCGGGTGGCCGATCCGCCGCCAGTCGAGCTCCACGAGCTGGAACGGCGTCGGGTTCTGCGCCGGGAGCGGGAGGAGGTACTGGATGCGATGGTGGTCGGTCGGCGCGTCGGGCAGGCCGTTCGCCGCGCGCTCGTCGAGCGCGACGCCCAGCTCGAGCGGGACGCCCTTGTTCAGCACGATGTACGTTCGCGCCCGCCCCTCGCCCACCTGGACCGGCGTGCCGTACTGGCGGTGTGTGCCGGGCAGGTCGCCGGCGCGGTCGAGGGCGGGCCGGTCGAGCGGCGCCTGGGGATCGGGGGGAGCGTCGGCGCAGCCGGCCTGCAGGGCAATCGCGAACGCCATCGCCGGCACGGCCGCGAGCGCGAGCGACGGCGAGCGTCGGCCGACTGCGGAAGTCCACGTTTCGTTCATGGTGTCCTCTTCGTGAGAGTCCACGGACTGGTCGGGGGGGAGCAAACATGGGTGCCACGGTCATTCGGTGCCAGCCGATCGTGCGCACTGTGGCGGCGGCGCCACGGCTGACCGCTTACACCGCTGTGCGTAGCGCACCCCCGCGTACGCTCTTGTGGGGCTGGCGCGCCGGGCGTTCCTTGGAGGAAGCGTGGAGGACACGTGGAGGACGCATGGAGCGAGTGACGCAGCGTGAGGAGTCGCGGCCGCTGGGGCCGGGCGGGAGCGGCGGCGGCGCGGGCCCGCGGGTCGTCGAGTACGACCCCGCGCGCCGCGAGCACGTCGAGCAGTTCCGGGCGCTCAATCTCGCCTGGATCACCGAGCACTTCGCGGTCGAGGACGCCGACCGGCGCGCGCTCGACGACGCCGAGGGCGAGATCCTCCGCCCCGGCGGATGCATCCTCGTGGCCGAGGAGGGTGACGGTGCGGTCGTCGGCGCGTGCGCCCTCGTCAGGCACGGCGGCGCCCCGATCGAGCTGGCGAAGATGGCCGTGGCGCCGGCCGCGCGCGGGCGCGGCGTGGGGCGCCTGCTCGGCGAAGCCGCGGTGGCGCGGGCGAAGGCGCTCGGCGTGCCGCGCGTGGAGCTGTTGTCGAACACCGCGCTCGCGCCCGCCATCGCCCTCTACCGCGGCCTCGGCTTCGTCGAGGTCCCGCTCGGCGGCGTCGAGTACCGGCGGGCGAACATCCGCATGGTGCTGGATCTGGCGCCGCTGGTGAAGTGCGTCCTCGTGGTCGCCGACGACCTGCCGCCCGGACTCGCCGCGAACGCGGCCGCCGTGCTCGCGCTCTCGCTCGGCCGCCGGCTCCCGGACCTCGTCGGCCCCGACGTCCGCGACGGCGGCGGCACCACGCACGCCGGCCTCACCTGGATCCCGCTCCCCGTGCTCCGCGCCCCGCGCGGCGCCCTGGCCCGCCTCCGGGCGCGCGCCGCCGCCGACCCCGGTGTCTACGCCGCCGTGGACCTGCCTGACGTGGCCCAGGCCGCGCGTCGCTACGACGACTACGCGCAGCGCCTCGCCGCCGCCCCCGGCGACGCGGTCGACTACGCCGCGGTCGCGCTCTACGGCGAGCGCGCGACCGTGACGGGACTGACCGGCGACTTTCCGCTGCTCCGCTAGAAGCGATATCGCGGATCGCCGTTACCGCAGCACTTACCGCAGCACTTACCGCAGCACTTAGCGCAGCACGCGGGTCAGTCCGGTGCGGGCGGTCGTCGTGCCGTCGCCGAGCTGGCCCGACTCGTTGCCGCCGACGCAGTACGGCGTGCCGTCGAGCAGCAGGAAGCAGCTGTGGGTGCGGCCCGCGGAGACCATCTCCAGGTAGAGCGCGCCGCGGCTCACGCGCACCGGGGGCGCGCTCGTGGCCGCGGCCGCGTTGCCGAGCTGCGCGCTGCCGTTGGCGCCCCAGCAGTACGCCTCGCCGCCAGTGATGATGGCGCACGTGTGGCTGCTCGCCGCCCCCGAGGTGACTCGCACGGCCGGGCCGGCCGCGAACCCCGCCATCTGGAACGGCGTCGGGGAGTGGGTGCCGGTGGCGCCGCCGAGCTGCGCGCTCTGGTTGCCGCCCCAGCACCAGATGCGCGTGTCGTCGGGGAGGCCGCAGCTGTGCTCCAGTCCGGCCGTGAGCTGCCAGAAGCGCGGCGTGCCGGCCGCGAGCGCCGTGGGCGTGGCGCGGTTGGTCGTGGTCCCGTCGCCGAGCTGCCCGGACTCGTTCGAGCCCCAGCAGTACGTATCGCGGGCAGGCGTCGTTATGCCGCACGTGTGCACGGCGCCGGCCACGAGCGACGCGAACTGGAGCCCGCCCGCGACCGCGACCGGCGTCGGGTTCGGCGAGGAGCTCGCGGGCGCGCCGCTGCCCAGCTCCCCGTGGCCGTTGTATCCCCAGCAGTAGGCCGCGCCCGCGGCGGTCGCCGCGCAGCCGTGGAACCGGCCGACCGCCACGCGCCGGAAGTCGACGCCCGCCGGCAGCGCGACCGCGGTCGGCGCGGCGCGCGCGGTCGTCGTGCCGTCGCCCAGCTCGCCGAAGGTGTTCGAGCCCCAGCAGTAGACGCGATGGCCCGTGGTGACGCCGCACGTGTGCGTGGTGCCGGCGGCCACCACGTCGAACAGCAGCCCGCCGGCCACCGGCACCGCGGTCGTCCGGCGCGTCGTCGTGCCGTCGCCGAGCTGCCCGCTGCCGTTCTTCCCCCAGCAGTACGCCGCGCCGTCGGGCAGCAGGCCGCAGACGTACGCGTCGCCGGCGCTGATCGACCGCAGCGCGCCCAGCGGCGTCGTCGTCACCGGGGCGGGGGTGACGGTGAGCGTCACCTCGCGAAACGCTGCGTCCACCGTCGCCCGCACCGTGGCCGTGCCGGCCGCCACGCCGCGCAGCGTCGCCGCCCCTCCGGCCGCGGACGCCACCTCGGCGACCCCGTTAGGCGTGATCGCCCAGGCCGCCGACTTTCCCGCGACCGCGCCCCCGGCGGCGTCGCGCGCGGTCGCGGTGAGCGAGACCGTCCCGCCGACCACCACCGACGGTGCCCCGGGCGTCAGATCCACCGATGCGACGACAACCGGCGGCGGCGGCGGCGGTTGCTGCATCTGCTGCTGCTCGTCGGGGCCGGAGCCGCCATCGCCGCCGCACGCAATCGGCAGGATGGACGACCCGATGAACACGCCGAGGGCCGCGGCGGCGCGGCGAAGGACGTTGCGCATGCGCGGCGTGCTGCGCGACTTGCGTGCCGCGCGCCGCCTACAGATGTCGGCGATGCGGGCGGCGCCGGCGGCCGCCGCTCACTCGCGCGTCGCGGTCTCCCCGCCGGCCGCCAGGCGCGCGTAGTGCCCGCCGGCGCGCTTCGAGAAGCCGATGCGCCGCACGGCCCCGCTGCGCCAGTCGAGCGCCGCGAGCTCGGTGGCCGAGATCGGGACGTAGCGGCCGCCCGGCGACGCGACCGTCTCCGCGAGCTGCCAGCCGCCGAGCCCGCGCGGCGACCAGATCGTCAGGAGGTGCGTCGGCGATCCCCGCTCGAACTCCAGTCGCACGACGGTCTCGATCGCGTCGGGGCCGCCGGGGAACGGGCGCACCGCGACCGGCGTGGCGGCGCGGAGCGCGCCCCGCTGGGCGGTGAGCTCCGCGAGGCCGTCCCGCAGCCGGCCGACCATCTGCGGCCGCATCGGCTGCGCGGCCAGGAGCGGCGCGGTGTCGCCCCGCGCGAGCGCCATCGCGATGGCCGCCGCCTGCGCGCCGCGCTCCGCCCACTGTGCCGGCGGCCTGCTCTCGCCGAGCGCGAGCAGCGCCCCCGCGCCGAGCCCCTCGCCCGTCAGGCGCAGCGCCCCGCCGTCGCGCACCACCGTCAGCACGTCGCCCGAGGGCAGGCGGTAGCGCCCGGCGAAGCGCTCCAGCGCCGCCGGCGCAAGCGGCACCGGCGCCGGCGGCAGCGTCCCGGCGTCCGCGCCCTGGGCGATGGCGCGCAGCCGCTCGCGCACGTGGCCCAGCAGCATCGAGATCGCGTCCACGTTGCCGAAGGAGATCACGACCAGGTCGGAGTCCGGGTAGAAGCGCATGTCGGCCGCGGTGCCGGTGGTGCTGCCGCCGTCGTGCTCGATCTCGGTGCCGTACGGCGTGTCGTGCACGGCCCAGCCGTAGGCGTACTCGTTCATCGCGGGCGTGAAGAGCTTCCGCTTCGCGTCGGCCGAGAGCAGCGCGTCGCCGCGCAGCGCCAGGTACCAGCGGTGCATGTCGGCGAGCGTCGTCAGGATCTCGCCGTTCCCCATGCTCTTCCAGTTGGGGTGCGGCCGGTCGAGCATGCTGCCGTTGTCGCGCCCGGCCGCGTACTCGTGCACCACGCGCCGCCGCTCCACGCCCGCGCGGCGGTAGCCGGTGGAGCGCATCCCGGCGGGGTCGAAGAGCTGCGCCTGAAGGAACGCGTCCAGCCCCTGCCCGGAGACGCGCTCGACGACGGCGCCCAGCAGCGCGTAGCCCTCGTTCGCGTAGCGGAAGCGCGTGCCCGGCGGCCAGAGGAGCGAGTCGGCGAGGATGGCGGCCACCTCCCGGTCGCGGTCGGGGGCGAGGCCGGCGCCCGGGGTGCCGCGGATGCCGGAGGTGTGCGTGAGCAGCTGGTGCAGCGTGATCCCGCGCTTGTCCTCGGGCACGCCCGGGAGGTAGCTGCCTATCGAGTCCGTCGTCCGCAGCCGCCCCTGCATCTCGAGCTTCAGGATGGCGGCGGCCGTGAACTGCTTGGTGAGCGACCCGGTGTTGAAGACGGTCTCGGTGGTGTTCGGGACGCCGGCGTCGCGGTCGGCCATCCCCGCGGCCGCCGAGAAGATCACGCGCCCCCGGTGCGCGACGAGCGCCGCGCCGGAGAAGCCGTAGGCCGCGATGCGCGACCAGTACGTCTCGAGCAGCCGCCGTCGCTCGTCGTCGCCGCGCGCGGGGGCCCGGGCCGCGGCGGTGGACAACGCGGGGCGGGCGGCGGGGCTGCCACTGCCGCCGGGCTCGGGCGGGAGCGGCGGTGCGCCCTGGGCCGGCCGCAGCCCCACGTCCACGATGCGGTACTTGCCGCCTCCCATGTCCTGGACCTCGACCATCACGCGCAGGTCGCGGCCGGTGCGGTCGCGGGCCAGGAGGAAGATCTTCGTCGGCGTCGCCCGCAGCACCTCGCGCACCACGAGCGGCGCCGCGCGCTCGTGCACGCTCCGGTGGTTGGCCACGACCTCGGCGATCTGCCCCTCGTCCCGCGGGTCCTCGGCCTCGTAGGAGACCGCGAACGCGCGCGAGCGGGCGGCGTCCCCGGCGTTCACCACGCGCAGGAACTCGGCGGCGACCCGCCCGGCCGGCGTGTCCGGGAGCGCGACGCCGTCCTTCGGCGCCGGCCCGGCGGCCTGCGCGCCTAACGTTGCTCCGCCCAGCGCGATCGCGCAGGCGGCGGCGGTGAGCCAGCTTCTCGGCATGGAACCCTCGATGAGTGGTGGCGAACGCTTACACCTGTAAGACATGACGGCGGCCGAAAGGGCGGTCGTGGCGTGTGGGCCGCATCGCCGGCCGCTAGGACCGGCGCTCGAGCGTCGGCGGCGGGAGGATTGGCAGCGGGCCGACGGCCGAGCGGATGGCGGCGGCGAGCCAGCGCTCGGCGTCGGCGTCGAAGGGGGCGGGGCGGCCGGCGACCGTGTAGCGGTAGACCGGACGGCCGCCGCGCGGCGACGGCGAGACGTCGACCTGGCGCGTGGCGCCGGCCGCGCGCTGGGTGACCCGAACGCGCCCGCCCGGCAGTAGGCGCACGACCCGGCCCGCCGACCGGTCGAGCAGCGCGCCGCGCGCGCTGACCAGGAGCGTGGTACCGTCGGCGCCGAGCGCGCGCAGCTCGAACGCCACCGCGCCCACGCCGTCGCCGCCATCTACCCGGCGTACGTCGGTCGCCAGCTCCAGCACCCTGGCGTCCGCCGCGGTCGGCGCCGGGACGCCTGGGGCGAACGCCGCCGTGGCTAGCAGCGCCGCCGCCGAGGCGAGCGCGCCGGCCGCGCGGGGCCAGCCGCGCGGCGCGGCGGCCGACGCCTCGCCGCCCGGCGGGGCCAGGAGCCGGCGCACCCGCCTGACGAGGGGCGACGCGTCCTCCGCCAGCGCCACCCCCGGCGCGGCCGCGGACCGCCGGCCCCCGCCGCCGAGCGCGGCCGCCAGCTCGGCCAGGCACTCGGCGAGCGGGCGCGCGGCCCCCGTGTGCCTAACGGCGGCGTCGTCGCACAGCAGCTCGGCGGCCTCCCGCAGCTCGCGCCGGGCCACGCGGTTGAGCGGCTGGATGGGCAGCAGCGCCGCCGTCCACTCGGCCAGCCCGAGCCAGAGCGCGTCGTTCCGCGCCAGGTGCGCCAGCTCGTGCGCCAGCACGGCGTCCCGCTGCTCGGCGCTCAGGCGCGCGAAGGCGGCGCGCGGGATGCACACCTCCGACCGCCCGATCGCCGCCGGCGCCACCAGCCGGTCGGACGCGGTCAGCGCGACCTGGCGTCGGATGCCGGCGCGCCGGCGCAGCGCGTCGAGGGCGCGCGCGTGCGGGTCGTCGTCGCCCAGCGGCGTGCGCGCGAGGGCGGCGAGGGCGGCCCGCCGGCGCAGCAGCCGCAGCACGGCCGCGCCGGCAGCAGTGCCCGCCCACGCCAGCGCGGCGAGGGCCCAGAGGCGGCCCGCGTCGCCCCCGTCACGCTCCGTCGTCGCGCGCTCCACGACGCCGTTCCGGACCAGCACCTCCGCCTCCTGGCGCACCGCGGCGCCCGGCAGCGGGATCGCCAGGCGGCGCGGCAGTACCGGTGCCGCGGCCGGGAGGAGCGCGCTCTGCGCCGTCGCCGTGACGAGGGCGCCCAGCAGCGCCCAGCGCCAGAGGACCTCGCGCACCTCGGGCGCGCGAATCAAGCGCCCCGCGCCCCAGGCCGCGGCGAGGAGCAGGGTGCTGTGCACCCAGTACGTGAGCAGCCACGCGGCCAGCCCTTCCGCGCCGCGCATCATGGCCGGCGCCCCCGCGTGTCCTTCGCGTCCTTCTGCCGCCGCTCCCACTCATCGATCATCTCGCGCACCCGCTCGACGTCCCCGGGCTCCACCTCGTCGGCGTCGAGCGCGTGGCTGACGAACGCCGAGAGGTCGCCCTGAAAGAGTCGCGCGAGCAGGTTGCGCGCGGTGGCGCGCCCCACCTCGTCGCGCGAGACCGTGGCGCGGTACACGTACTCGCGCCCCTCCTCGCGGTGCGACAGGAGCCCCTGCTGCTCCAGCCTCGCCAGCAGCGTCCCGATCGTCTTGCGCGCGAGCCCGGTGCGCTCGGCGAGCGCGCCGTGCACGTCGCCGACCGTCGCCTCGTCGCGGTCCCAGACGACGCCCATGATCTGGAGCTGCAGGTCGGTGAGGGCGTGAAGGTGCTTCATCAGGGGAGCGGTGCGGACGCCGGCATCCGGGAGATGGGGGTATCGCTTACACGCGTAAGACACGCTCCCACGCCAGACGGTTTCCTCGCTGGCGCGGAGCGTGCCGCATCCCGCGGGCGATGCCGCGCGACCTGAGCGTGTTCGGGGGGACGGCGAACCTGCCGCTGGCCGAGGCGATCGCCCGGGCGCTGGGGGTGCGCCTGGGCGCACGCGTCGTGGAGCGCTTTCCGGACGGCGAGGTCGAGGTGCGGCTCGAGGAGGGGGTGCGCGGGCACCACGTCTATCTCGTGCAGCCCACTACGCCGCCGGTGAACGACAACCTCGTCGAGCTGCTGCTGCTCGCGGACGCCTGCCGCCGCGCCGCCGCCGAGCGGGTGATCGCGATCGTGCCGTACTTCGGCTACGCGCGCTCCGACCGCCGACACGGCTCGCGGGCCGCGGTGGGGGCGCGCGTCGTCGCGGACCTGATGGAAGCGGTGGGGGTCGCCGAGGTCATCACGCTCGACCTGCACACGCCGCAGGTGGAGGGCTTCTTCCGGGTTCCGGTGGACGGGCTGAGCGCGCTCCCGCTGCTCGCCGACGCGGCGCGCGAGCGGCTGACGTCGGACGCCGTGGTGGTGGCGCCGGACGCGGGGCGCGTGAAGATGGCGACCGCCTACGCGCAGCGGCTGCGGACGCCGCTGGTGGTGCTGCACAAGCGGCGCGACAGCAGCACGCGCACGTCGGTCACGCACCTGGTGGGGGACGTGCGGGGGAAGCAGTGCCTCGTGATCGACGACCTGATCTCGACCGGGGGGACGATCGCCGACAGCGCGCGCGCCCTGCACGACGCCGGCGCCCGCCCCGGCGTCCTGGTGGCGGCGACCCACGCCCTGATGCTCGGCGACGCCGCCGAGAAGATGCGCCGCGCCGGCGTGTCGTGCGTCCTCACGACCGACACCATCGCCTGCCGCGCGCCGGACGACGGCTTCGTGCACACGGTGTCGGTGGCGGGGATGGTGGCGGCGGCGATTCGAGAGGACTGATGCGCGTCGCGATTCGCGAATCAGTCTTTCGTCATCGGCAGCCCCGCGCTCTGCCAGTCCTTCTTTCCCTCGACGTACTCGCGGACGTTGGTGTAGCCCAGCGCCGCCAGTTCACGGGCGGCGTATCCGGAGGTGGGTCAGCCGTCGTCCCAGCAGTAGACGACGATCTCGGCGGCCTTGTCGGGGACGAGCTGCGGGGCGAGCGCCGTCACCTGGTCCGGCGGGAGGTTGAGCGCGCCGGGGAGGTGGTGCTTGCGCCAGTACGGGCGGCCGAGCACCTCGAAGAGGAAGAACGGGTCGCCGCGGGTGATCTTCGCGTGCAGCTCGTCGCGGGAGATGGTGGCGGTCATGGCGGCAGACCTAACGGCGATTCGCGTCGGGCGCTGCGCGATTCGCCTTAGACGTTCTTCTCGAACCGCGCCGCCAGCATCGGGCGCGGCAGGGCGCCGACCACGGTGTCCACGAGCTTGCCGCCCTTGAAGAACAGCAGCGTCGGGATGGAGCGGACGTTGAAGCGCCGCGGGATCGCCGGGTTCGCGTCGATGTCGAGCTTGGCGACCTTGACCTTCCCGGCGTACTCGCCGGCCAGCTCCTCGAGCATTGGCGCGATCATGCGGCAGGGGCCGCACCAGGCGGCCCACAGGTCGATGACCGCCGTGCCCTCGTGCTGCTCGATCTCCTGGGCGAAGGTGGCGTCGGAGACCTCGATCACGTTCTTCGTCTGCACAGTACGACCCTCGGGTTCGACGTTAGGTGTTTCGCCATCGGCCGGCGCCGGACGCTCTCGCGCCGTACGGCCGGGTCCGCCAGGCGGCACCCGCCGCGGCACTCCAATAAACAGGGCACGCGGCGGGCCAGCGCCGGGCGCGGCACCGGATGGCTCGCTCGTCCTTTAGACGACTGTCTAAATATACCATCCCGCGCTCAGAAGTTCCCGCGCCGTCCCGCGGCCGGGCTCGCCACGCGCAGCCGCCGAGCGACCTCGTCGAGGTATTCGGCGAGCGCGCCGGGCCGGCTGCGGTAGAACCCGCACTGCCCCTCGCGCCGCGCCTCGATGAGCCCGGCGTCGGCGAGCGCGCGCAGGTGGTGCGAGATCGTCGCCTGCGAGATCGGGAACTCCTCGACCAGCCGCTTGCACGGCGTCTCCTCGTCGGCGGCGATCATCTGCAGGATCTCGAACCGCCGCGGGTCGGCGAGCGCCTTGGCGATGCGGGTGAAGCGGGCGGCATCCATAGACGAATATTTAAGTGGGACGTCAAGGGACGCGCCGCCGCGCGCCCGGCCTAACGACACGGGGCCGCGCCGACGCCGCGCCGACGCCGCGCCGACGCCGCGCCGGAGCCGTCCGGCGGGCCGCGGATGGCCTGCCTTATGCACGCCTGAGTCGCCCCAATTTTCGGCGCAGTGCGCGTCCGCGAAGCGCGATGATCGAGGACGGGGGACGTTCCAGCACACGAGCCGCCAGGTGGCAGGCTCGACGCGCTGGTCAGCACTTCGACCACCAAGGGAGGAAGAGCGCATGGCACGGGACGACTACGGGCAGGGCGGCCGCGGCGGCGACTATGGCAGTGGAAGCCAGGGCGGCTACGGCGGCGGGTCGGATCGAGAGGGCGGCTACGGTGGTGGCGGCGGTGGCCAGGGTGGCCAGGGTGGCTATGGCGGCTATGGTGGCG
>DATFPD010000086.1:0-10057 GCA_035265005.1 Gemmatimonadaceae bacterium
TAGGATGTGGCTCCGTCAACCCTGGTGCGTGCCATGCCGCGGTCCCGCCGTCTCCTCGCGCTCGTCCCCGCTCCCTCCGACCGCAGAACCGCCGAGCACCTAACGCCGTCTCCGACGGCGCTGCTCGCGCCCCTCGCGCTCCTCGCGGTATTCACGTTGGCTGCTGGGGCGCAGGGGCGCGCCGCGTCCGGCACGCCGCTGCACGTGCCGACGAGCCGCTTCGAGTTCGTCGCGTCGGGCGGGACGCAGCCGCCCGCGAAGCCGCTCGCCGTGCACAACGGCGGCACCGCGCGGCTCACCAACGTGCGGCTGACGCGGCTCGCGTACGCGGACTCGGCGCGCGGCGCCGCGTGGCTCGTCGCGCTGCCGCGTCAGTCCGCCGTCGCGCCTGACGAGCTCGCGACCGTCGGCACGCTCTGCGTCGACGCGGCCGGGCTGCCGGCGGGCACCTACCGCGCGACGGCCGCCGTCGCCGCGCGCGAGGTCCCGGAGCCGGTCGCGATCACGATCACGCTCGTCGTGACGGACGCCGGCGCCCGCGCGCGCCACGCGGCCGCACGCTGCGGAACCGCCGTCACGAAGTAGCCCGCGCACTCGTGACGGGGGGCGGATCGGTGATGAATCGGACGCGCGCGCCGCCTCGGGACGCGGAGGTCCATCGAGCACCTCTACCCGCCCGACGCCGGTCCGTATCGAGAGCGACCGGGCGCATGCGATCAACCACATGACACGGAGACAAATCATGTCGAAGGTATCTCTGACGAGCCTCGTGGTCCTCTGCGCCGCGCTGGCGGCGTGCTCCGACCCGAACGGCACGGTGACTGCCCCCGACGTGCGGCCATCGCTCAGCGAAGCGCCGGCTGACCTCGGCCTCGCGTTCACGCCAGACGGACCGTTCGACTTCACCTTTCCAACCGAGGACGCGTTTGCGCAGCTGGGCGCTGTACAGATGGGCGCTGCTGCACAGGCTGCGAACGGTGGTCGCGCATCCGGTCACGTAGGGTTCCCCTCCGGCGTGCCGGGCCTGGGGATCGCGAGCGAGAACTATTCCTTCGTGGCGCTCAGCACGGACCCCGCCACGCCATTCGCGGCGAAGGGGGAGTACGAGCTGATGCTGACGTCCGTGGCGGGAGTCACGAACAAGGTCCACGGCAACGTGATCTGCATGGGCATCACCGGTAACACGGCGAGGATCGCCGGGCAGATCACGAAGGTCTGGCGCAACGGCGTTCAGGTGCCGATCACTGCTCGCACGCACAACGTCTGGGTCGTGATCGACAACGGCGAGGGCCAGGGGACACCGGACCAGGTGTCGCTGATGGGCTTCCAGACCGCGCCGGTCGCGGCGACCCATTGCGCCGTGGGCACGCCCACCATCGTGTTCCCCAACCAGGAAGGCAACGTTCAGGTTCAGCCCTGAGCACGCGTCAGGGCTGACGGGCCGCGCGGCGGCGGCTCCCTTCGCCGCCGCGCGACCGCTCAGGCGCTGCAGGTGCCGAGGCCGGCGAAGACGCCGGCCTCGGCGCGCATCCCGCACTGACTGCACCATGACATGGGGCCTCACAGCGCTCGGGTTGACCTCACGGCAGCCCCGTTGGCAAGCTGACGAGACCGAGCGGCGCATCCGCGCCTTCCTGGCCGCCCAGGGGCCCGAGTCGGGCCAGGGCCGCGTCGCGCCACCCTGGCCAAGGCTCCGCGCGAGCGGACGCGGAACTGGACAATGAGAGGGACGCGTCCTCGTCAGTCGGCTCGAAGCGCGCGCGCCGGGTCTGATCGCGCGGCCCGGTTCGCCGGCATCAGCGTCGCGACGAATGCGGCGAGCGCGAGCAGGATTGGCACGACCGCGAACGTCACAGGGTCGAGCGCGCGGACGTGGAAGACGAAGCGCGACATCACCCCGCTGAGCGCCGCCGCGACGATCCCGCCTACCGCGATCCCGACGAGCGCCAGCCGTCCCCCCTCGCGCAACACCAACCGCCTGATGTCGCCGCCGGTCGCGCCAAGCGCGGCGCGAATCCCCAGCTCGCCCGTCCGCTCGCTCACGCCGTACGCCGTCACCCCGTAGACGCCCAGCACCGCGAGCACGAAGGCCACCGCGGCGAACGCCGAGACGAGCAGCATCTGGAAGCGCTGCGGCGCGACCGACACGGCCACCAGCTCGTCGACCGTCCGCACGTGGTGCAGCGGGACGCCCGCATCGAGCGCCCGCACGACGCCGCGCACCGCGGGCACGAGCGCCCCCGGATCCCCCCGCGTCCGCACCAGCAGCGTCATGAAGTTGAAGCTCCCCTGGCCGGTGGGCACGTACACGATGCGCGCGGCCTCGCCGTCGAGCCCCGTCGTCCGCACGTCGCCGACCACGCCCACGACCCGCATCGAGTCGCCGGCGGGCGTGACGATGCGCTGGCCGACGGGGTCCGCGCCTCCCCACGCCGCCCTCGCCAGCGCCTCGCTCACGACGGCCACCGGGGGCGCCGACCGGTCGTCGGTGGCCGCCAGCGGCCGGCCGCGCGTCACGGGGATGCCGAGCAGCGAGAAGTAGTCCGGCGCCACGAGCTGCCGCGTCGCGCGCAAGTCGCGGGCGTCTGCCGCGCCCACCCACCGGAAGGTGAACGACGACGGCTCCTCCTCGAGCGGCGGCGCGCTCCCCATCGTCGCGCCGCTCACGCCCGGTAGACCCGCGAGGCGCTCGAGCAGCGTGGCGTAGAAGACGTCGCGGGCCGGCTGCTTCTCGTACGGCATGCCCCCGCCCATCGGGATCTCGACCTGGAAGGTGAGCACGCGCTCCGCGCGAACGCCGCTGTCGACCCGCATCAGCGCCCGGAAGCTCCGGAGCAGCAGCCCGCTGGCGATGAGCAGGACCGTGGCGAGAGCGATCTGCGAGACGGTGAGCGCACCCATCAGCCGGCGGTCCTCGCGCCCGTGCACGCCCCCGCCCGCCTGGCGGAGCGCGTCGCCCAGGCGCGGCCGCGCCGACCGCCACGCCGGGAGGAGCCCGACCAGCAGGACGGTCAGCGCGGTCGCCGCGAGCGTGAACGCGAGCACCGTTCCGTTCACGCGGACGTCCGCGAGCAGCGGGATGTCGGCCGGACCATACGCGGCGACCATCGTCACGACGCCGTGCGCGAGCAGCACGCCGCCCAGTGCCCCGGCCGCGCCGAGCAGCGCGCTTTCCGCGAGCGCCTGCCCCGCGAGTCGGAGTGGGGACGCGCCCAGCGCGTGCTCCATCGCGCGCGGGCGACGGTTGGCCGCCGCCCGGATGAGCAGCAGGTTTGCGACGTTCGCACACGCGCCGACGAGTACCACGGCCACGGCGGCGAGCAGCAGGAAGAGCCCGCGCCTGACGTCTCGGACGACCTGCTCGCGGAGCGGCACGAGCCGGACGCCCTGGCCGCGGTTGCTCTCCGGGTACGCCTCGGCGAGGCGCGCCGCGACCGCGCCCAGCTCCTCCTCGGCCCGGCGCGGCGTGACGCCGGCCGCGAGCCTGCCCACGACGCGGAGCTTCCGCGCGTCGCGGCCGCCGGTCTGGTTGTCGTTCGGCGTCAGCGGGCGCCACAGCTGCACGTCGGTGCCGAGCACCTTCACGCTCCGCGCCTGCAGCTCGCGCGGCATCACGCCGACGACCGTGTACGGGAAGCCGTTCACCATGACCGGCCGCCCGACGATGCCCGGGTCAGCGCCGAACGCGCGGCGCCACAGGCCGTAGCTCAGGATGGCGCGCCGGTGGTTGCCGACGACGCTCTCCTCGGGGAGGAAGCCGCGCCCGTGCAGCGGCGCCACGCCGAGCACGGAGAAGAAGTCGGGCGTGATGCGCGCGACGGAGACGCGCTGCGGCTCCGCGCCTCCCGTGAGGTTCACGTCGCCGTTCGGGAACGTCCACACGGCGGCCATGCCGTCGAACGCCTTCGAGCGGGTGCGCCAGTCATCGAAGTCGGGGTACGAGGCCGCGCCCTCGGCGAGGCCCTGGTCGGGCGAGGTGCTCCACACCATGACCAGCCGCTCGGCGTCGCGAAACGGCAGCGGCTCGAGCAGCACCGCGTCAATGATGGAGAAGATCGCGGCGCTCGCGCCGATGCCGAGCGCGAGGGTGAGCACCGCCACGGCGGTGAGCGCGCGGCGGCGGCGGAGCGAGCGGGTGGCGCGGCGGAGTTGGGAAACGACGAGTTCGAGAGAGTGCATCGGAGCGTCAGAGCTGGCCGGACGGCGGCGCGTCGGGCCGGGGACCGGCAGCGGCCGCGCCCGCGCCCCCGGCGAGGAAGAGTGCGACGAGGAGCGGGCCCTGGGGCTCGCGCCACCGGGTGAGCATCCCGAACGCGAGGGCGAGGGCGAGCCCCGCGGCGTTCGCGACCAGGGCGAGCCCGCGGATCGGGACCCGCCGCGCGGCCAGGGTGATCCCGCCGATCAGGAGCACTGCGAGCCCGCTGCCCACGAACCGCAGCGCGTCGAGGTCGAACCGGTCGAAGGCCGACCGCGCCACCCAGGTGTGCACGGCGCCGATGTGGAAGAAGCGGCAGGCGTCGGTCGGCATCTCGAGTGACTCCCGGTGGCCGCACTCGGGGCAGCGCAGGAGCGAGGTGTGGGTTGGCGTTCGGCTCGTCATCTCGAAGAATCTACGCATCACTCTGAGACTCGCCCGGGTTCGCGCACCGGACCGGGAGCGCACCACCAGGCACTTCTCTCCAACATCACATCTTGCTTACGGTTAGCCCGTCAGTCGAGAGCGGCACGACAAAATGGTTGTCCCGCCAGACCTCCCGGGACGTGTGTCCGTGGAACGTGCGGTTCGCGGAGGGTCTGCCTGACGAGTCGCCGTACGCGGCGCGTGAGGCGCTGGCCGGGAAGGACGCGCGGCAGCTAGCGCGCGAGCTGCTGGCGATGACGCAGCGCTCGAGCGGCTCGCCCTCGCGCCTGACGATTCGGGAAGACGCGGAGCGGTCCTTTCGCGCGCGGCCTCACCGCGAGGGCAGGCTGGCTCGTTCAGTCCGGAGTTCGGGCGCACTCCGACTCACGACGCCAGCCCCTCGGAGCACGCCGTCACGGGGGCATGCCGAGGAGGCGCTCCGTCTCCAGAGCGAAGCGCCCCACGATGTCCGGGCGGCTGCGGTACAGGCGGATGTACTGCCTGAAGAACTCGACCGGCGGCTGCTCGAACAGCCGGCGGATGCACGCCGCCCCGCAGTCGCGCTCGATCGCCTGCGCCATCTCGCGGCCGAGGGCGTAGAACCGCGGGTCGCTCATGAAGCCTCGATCGCGAAGCGCCGGCCAGCCGATCTCGTTCCGGGCCGCCCGCTGGAACAGCGTGTCGAAGATCGCGAAGTTCTCGCGCACCCGCGCGGGCTCGGCGTCGCGGCGAAGCTCCGCGCGCTCGCGGGCGATCATTGGGCCGTCCCCGCCCGACCGGTTGGGGTCGGCCACCAGCTCCGCCGTGCCTTCGAGGAGCACCATGGCCATCGTGCGCTCGGGCACGGGGAGGCTCTCCACCGAGTCGGCGACGGCCGCGAGCCCCGGCGCGCGGCGGAGGGCCGCCTTCTGCACGAGGTGGTAGGTCTCGTGCGCGATGTTCCACAGCACGCCCTCGCAGTCCCCATCCGCGTCGGCGAGGTTGGCGTAGAAGGCCGTATTCCCCGGCGTGTCCGGCACGAAGCCCGTGGACGTGCCACCCGCCACGAAGTACGCCGTGAGATGGAGCGGGCCCGTCTCCGGCGTGTAGGGCGCGAGCGTGGCGAGCGTCCGCTGTAGCACGGCGCGCTCGTTCCCCCGGAGATAGGTGAGGAGCGCCCGGATGCGCCCGCGCTCCGACCGGGCCCTCCTCAGGTTGAAGTACCCGTGCTCGTCCGCGATGCGCCCGGTGCGGACGAACTTCTGAATGGCAGTGCGAAAATCGGCGCGGTCGATCTCCGGGAAGAACCGGGTCACGTTGTCCACGGTCATGCCCACGCCGTGGACGCCCAGGAGCGAGTCCACGGCCGCGTCGGAGAGCGCGTCGCGCTCCAGCGCCGCGATCATGGCCTCCGCACCGGCGTAGTCGAAGCGCAGGGTCACCTCGTCGCCACGCGGGGCCGGCGCGGCGGCCGGGCGGGGCTCCGTGCAGGGCACCACCACGCGGCGCTGGCAGCCGGAGGCGGCCAGCGCGGCCAGCACGGTCGTCGCGATGCGACGGGCTCTCTGCATGTACCGTGGCTCACGCGGGTGGGTCGCGACGTTAGGCTACTCGGCCCGCAGCGCCTCGGTCGGTTGGACGCTGAGGCCGCGGCGCGCCGGGCCCGCGGCGGCGAGCAGGCCGACGACGAGCATGAACGCGGCGGTCCCGGGGACGAGCAGCAGGCCGGTCCCGTTCATCATCTCGCCGCCGCTCAGCCGCTCGACCGCCACCGCCGCGCCCAGGCCAATGCCGACGCCCAGCGCGAGCTGCCGCGCCGCGCGGGCGAGCACGCTCGCCAGGATGCGGCGCCTCGGAGCGCCGAGCGCCGCGCGGATGCCGATCTCGCGCCGCCGCTGGTTCACCGTGACGCTCATGAGCGCGTGGATCCCGGCCGCCGAAAGCAGCAGCACGCTGCCGACGGTGAGCGCGACGAAGATCGCCAGCTGAGCGCCCGCGCGCGCGTACTCCCGGTGCAGGGCGTCGAGGGTGCTCGTCCTGGAGAGCTGCAGCATCGGGTCCACCGACGTCGCGATGCGGCGCAGCGTCGGCATGAACGACTCTTGTGTCTGCCCGCGCAGCCGGATCGTCAGCATCGCGGAGCGCGACTCCCCCGGCGCCTCCAGGTGATACATCATCCCCGCGATCATGTCCCCGGACGTCTTGACGCCGGCGGGGAAGTCCTCGACGACGCCGGCGATGGTGATCCACGGGTTCTCCTCGTCGCCATAGCTCCGGTAGCGGATGCGCCGGCCGATCGGGTCGCCTTCGCCGAGGCGCTCGGTGACGAAGCTCCGGTTCACGATCACCGGGCGGTCAGCGCGCGGGAGCGCGGCGTCCGCCGGCGCGAAGGCGCGCCCCGCGACCGCGCGCACGCCGAACAGCCCGAAGTAGCTCGTGTCCACCGTCGCGACGCGGACCCGCTGCGGCGGCTGGTCCACACCCTCCACGTCGATCGTGCCCCCGCCCCCTTCCCAGGGCGGGCCGATGGTGACGGTCGTGCCGACGACCCCCGGCTCGTTGGCCAGGCGCGTCAAGAGCTCGGTCACGATCGCGTGGGCGCTGTCGGCGGCCGCGCGCTCCGCCAGCGAGTCGCTGCCCGCCTGCGCGTCGCGCTCGACGAGGAACTGCGTCGAGAGGTACTCGCCCGCCGCGAACCCAGGCGGCTGCAGCGCGATCCGGAGCGTCAGCGCGCCCTTGTACATCGCCGGCGGGAGCAGGGCCACCGCGATCGCGATCTCGGCGACGATGAGCGCCGTCCACGTGGGCCCCAGCCGCGCCCTCGCGCCGCTGCCGAGACTGCCCATCGCGGCGCGCAGCTGCGCGCCGGTGGCCCGCAGCGCCGGGAGGACGCCGACGATGATCGCGGCGAGCACCGCCATCGCCAGCGCGAACAGGACGGTGCCGAACGAGAGTCCCGGGCGCATCCAGAACGGCGCGCGCCCGTCGAAGGCTTCGGCGATGGCCTGGTCGAACATGCGCAGGCCGACGGCGACGATCCCCAGCCCGACCAGCGCCGACAGCGCCGAGAGGACGAACGCCTCGGCGAAGAGCTGCCCGACGATGCGGCCGCGCGTCGCGCCCAGCGCCGTACGCACCGCAATCTCGCCGGCGCGCGTGACGGTGCGCGCGTACACGAGCACGGCCACGTTCATGGCGACGACGCCGAGGAGGAGCGCGATCAGGAACCGCAGCACCGCGTACATCCGGCGCTGGTCCTCGGCGTCGGAGTGGATGATGATGTGGGTGTAGGGGTCGATGCGCGCCTCGAGGTGCGCGCGCTCCGGCGGCCCCTCGGCGGCGAGGCGGCGACCGAGCACGCTCAGCTCCGCCTGCGCCGACTCCTTCGTGGCGCCCGGGGCCAGGCGTCCGAACACGTACAACTCCGGCCCGGTCGCGGGCGCGATCCGGACGCGCGGGCCTGCACTGAGCGAAGAGAACGTGTCGACGCGGAGCGGAACCCAGTACTGATCGTTGACCGGAAACGTGAAGGCTGGCGGCATGACGCCGACGACGGTGTGCACGTCACGGCCGAGGCGGATCTCCCGTCCCACGACCGCCGGGTCGCCGCCGAAGCGCGACTGCCAGGCGTCGTAGCCGATCACCACGACCTCGGGCGCGCCGGGCTGCTCGTCGGCGTCGAGGAGGGTGCGGCCGAGCAGCGGCGGGATCCGCGCCACGCGGAAGCCGGACGCCGTCATCTCGGCGAGCAGGATCGGGTCTCCCTCCCCCGACCCCGAGACGAAGTTGCGGCGGATCGTGCGAAACGCGCCGAGGTCGACGACCGAGCGCAGCTCGCGCCGCCAGGCCAGGAAGTCGTACAGCAGCTGCTCGTCCTTGCTCCCCTGCCGCCGGTCGAACTTGCCGAGCGCGACCACGCGGTCGCCCTCGTGCAGCGGGAGGCTGGGATAGAAGTACGAGTTGACGACCGCGTAGGCAGCGGTGCCCAGCGCGACCGCGACGGCCATCCCGAGACCGCCGACGAGGGCGAGGCCGGGGGACTTGGCGAGCATCCGCGCGCCGAGCTTGAGGTCGAGCGCGGAAGGTAACGCGGCGCCGCTGGCGATGGCGCGCATACCGCGAGCGACGCGGTCGAGGGAGAATCGCATGACGAAGGAGAGGGTCTCGAGCCAGTACCAGGCGGCGGCCGCGGCGGCGCCCGAGGCGGCGCGGCGCGCGGCATAGAGCTCGTGGAGGTCGCCGTCGACGGCGTCGCGGAGATCGGCGGGGAGCGCGCGGCGGAGGAGGACGCGGGGGAGGCGCGGGGGTGTGGGGATGGCGCTCATCGCGTCTTCAGCCCGGCGGGGTCGAGCCCCTGCCACATGCGGTCGGCCGCGCGCCGCGCCTCGCGCAGCGCCCTCGCCCCCTCGGGCTCCAGCTCCACGTAGCGCCGCCCCTTGCCGCCACGCTCTGGGGTGGGGTCGCCGATCCACGACGAGACGAACCCCTTCTCCTCGAGCCGCCGTAGAGTGACGTAGACGGCGGCGCGGGCAACGCTCCGCCCGGTGCGCCGCTCGATCTCCTCGGCGATGGGGACGCCGTACGCCTCCCCCCGCAGATGCGCGATGGCGAGGAGCACCAGCTGCTCGAACTCGCCGAGACTCTGATGAGGCATCGATAAACCATACGATGTTATCATAATCCCGCAAGTGGAGACTTCCGATTAGCTCTCGCGCAGGCGACGCGGGTGAGCCGCCGAGCCGCGGACGCCATTCGCGTCCGGCGCGATGGCGAAGGGCCGGCTCCGCGTCGGGAAACCGGCCCTCGGTCCTTCGTGCCTCTCGCCTCAGCCGCGCCGCTGCTCGGGCGCTTCCAGAATCGTCACCGCACCCTCGGCAGCGTCCGCTCGTTGCCGTTCTCACGCATGACCACCGCGGTCGCCCGACCGTTGGCGCCGACCGTGAACGTCAGCGTGATCGGCCCCTCCGCCTGCCCGACGCCGAACGTGGTGCCGGAGACGTACACCAGCCGCTCCTTCGCGCTGCCCGTCGGCTCGCCCTGGAGATGCCCGTCTTCGAGCGTGATTCTCAGGCTGCGACCGGGTGCCATCTCGTACTCGCCGACCATGCCGGCCGCGGGGGCAGCGCGGTGCCGGCCTTCCGGCAGCGCCAGCGGGCCCCACTGCGCGGTAAGTGGTGGAACGGCGAAGTGGCACGGAGCTACCTGTCCGGCTCGACGCGGCGAAGCCTGCTGCGAAGGAGTCGCCCCAGCAGCCACCGGTTGACACCGTGCGCTCACGACTGCGCGCACCAGTGCCTCGAACTGCGGTAACGTCACACTCTGATTCTCTGATGGGCCGCCGCGGGCCACCACCTTGTGCGCGACGACCATGTCCAGCTTCGGAATCACCAGGATGTACTGGCCGAATGCCCCCTCGGCGGCGTAGGCACCGTGGAAGACGTCCGTGGTGTCGGGCCG
>DATFPD010000087.1:0-18643 GCA_035265005.1 Gemmatimonadaceae bacterium
CTGCGACGTGACCGTGCTTCCTACGCCCTGCGCCGCTGCGGGCGGGGCGAGCAGCGCCGCGGCGACCGCCGCCGACGCGAGCGTCGTGTGCAGTGTCTTCATGGCGCTCGTCCTATCGAATGATGATGAACCGGCCCGGCTTGCCCCGCTTGATCGTGTGCGGGCGGGTCGCCTCGACGGTGAACAGGTACAGCCCCGCACCGATGAGGAACCCCTCCCGCGTCCGCATGTCCCAGAACAGGTCGCCGTTCGCGTTGAGCATCTCCGGCGTCCACGTGATCTGCTGCACGAACGACCCCGACGCGGTGTAGACGCGGATCACGCCCGCGGGCGGGACGTGCGCGAACATCAGCCGCCTGATGTCGCCGCCCTGCTCGAACGACGTCTGCACCACGTACGGGTTGGGGACCACCGTGACCGCGTCGAGCGACGCGCGGGTCACGTTGGCCCGGAGCCCGATCGCGGCCGGCTCCACCGAGAACGCGATCTGGGTCTCGGAGGTGAACGGGTTGTAGTACCGCACGCGCAGCGCCTGCTGCGCCCTGATCTCGACGTGCCCGGTGGCGCCGGGGCCCACGACCGGGTTGCAGGTCGCGCGCGGCGCCGTACAGGCGACCATCGCCGTGCGGAAGGTGACGCGCGACATCGTGCGCCGCTGAAGAGTGTCGCCGCTGACGACGGGCGCGTTGTTGCTCGTGTCCGCCACCGCCACGTTCTCGATGAAGATCAGCGGCATCCCCGGCACCCACTGCGTCGTGTCGACCGACACCGAGAGCGTGTCGACGCCCGAGCCGAGCTGGATCTTGCGCGGCAGCGAGGCGCGGAGCGCCGCGACCGTGACCGGGGCCCCCGTGGTGTCGGTCACCAGGTTCTGCACCGTGAACGGCAGGTAGACCTTCACCAGGTCGTTCTCGACGTACGTGGTGCCGAGCGAGGTATTGATCGCCGCCAGCACCTCGGCGGTGACGCGCGTGGAGTCCGCGCGCACGCGCGCCCGCAGCGACCGGTTGAACGCGGTGTCCGTGGACGCCGGGTCAGTGAGGGAGATCGTGAACGGCGCGTCGGGTCCGTACTCGGCGTCCCGCCAGGCCAGGGCGTAGTCGCCGTTGCCGGCGCCGGTCGCGGCCGAGCTCGCGGAGACGAACGTCACCGACGGCGTGCCGACGGCGCGCAGCCGCGAGAAGCCGGGCTCGGTCCAGAACGACTCCGCGAACACGTTCCCGCGGTTGGTGAGCGAGAAGCGCAGCGGCGGCGCGCCGGCCACCGCGATCGCCTCGGCCGGCTGGAAAGCCGTCCCGCCGGTGAGGTTCGTGCTCGCGAACAGCGGCCGGCTGGTGGCCGTGCTCGCCACGACCGCCGACAGCCGCCGGTCGGTCGTGCGCGTGACCAGGATGGTGTCGGTGCCGCCGCCGTCGCGCGGCTTGAGGACGGTCTCCGTGGTGGTGAGGTCGGCGGCGGCGATGCGGCTCACCGGCAGGATCACGTTGGCGCGGAAGGTGAGCACGTCGCGGAACAGCCGCTGCTCGGTCGCGGGCACCGTGGTCGTCGCGGTCGTGAACCCGACCCGCGCCGACCGGTACAGCCGGAAGATCGTCGAGTCGATGCCGCCGCGCGTCCGCGAGTCGAAGATCTCGGACGCCAGGCTGTCGCCGACGAAGACCGTGTACTGCTGTGTCGAGCCTAACGTGTCGAGCGTCGTGACCGCCGCCGAGTGGTAGGTGAGCGGCGTCGCCGTCCCGCGGACAGTCGCCGTCACGCGCGGCCCGACCGAGCCGGCCTGGGCGCTCACCGGGACGTAGATCTCCTCGACGTTCGGCGCCGTCCGGTTGGTGGACAGCGTCGCGCTCGCCGGCGGGAGCGCCGTGTACGTGCGGGTGATGAGCCTCGGCGTGGGGTCGCCGCCGATGAGCCCCGTGTCGCGGACCGTGAAGGTGAGCGCCGGGCGCTTGGCGACGGCGACGTACAGGTACTTCTGACCGCCGGTCACCGACGCGTCCGAGAACGTGGCCGGGAAGCTGCCGCTCGAATTCCGCGCCAGCGTGGAGTACGCCTGCCACCCCACGCCCACCGGCTTGCCGGTGTTGTCGAGCGCGCGGTCGGCGGGGCAGACGCCCTTCGTCTGCGTCGCCGTGAACGTGATCCCGCCGTTGCACGACTTGAAGATGAACACCGTGTCGACGACCGTCGGCGCCTTCCGCTCGATCGAGTCGGGGAGCCACGGGTTCAGCGCCACGAGCTTCGCCTCGGCGCTGCCCGGCGTCGCGTTGCGGAGCTTGCGCGCCGTGTTGGCGATCGACGGGTCCGGCTGGTTCACCGCCGTGTAGTCGAAGTAGAGCGTCACCCGCGTCTGGTTGAGCCCCGCGACGCCGGAGTCCGCGGCCGCGAAGCGGATGCGCGGCGAGTTCGGGACGCCGGGGCCGAGGTAGAAGTCGAGGTAGAAGTCGTACGCGTCCTTGAGGATCGCCTCGAACGCCTGCGAGTCCGGAGCCGCCACGATCGCGACGACCAGGCCGGTCGTGTCGCCGGCCTTCAGCGGGAACGGTCCCATGCCGCTCCAGCTGTTGTTGTACGCCATGTTCATCTCGCCGCTGACCGTGGTGTCCGGCCACCGCGGGAGCCACTTGTTCGTGGTCGGGTTGCACTGGTCGAAGAACAGCGTGTCGGGACCGGCCGGCGTGTTCGGCGGACGGTTCGTGTACCGCCAGTTGCCGGGCACGCAGTAGTTGAAGCCGCCCCGCTGCCGCGCCGTCTGGGCCGACGAGATGTCCACGCGCGGCATCGGCGTGCCGCGGGCGTGGTACGGCTTGAGCAGGTACCAGTAGTCCTCGTCCGTCATCCCGTTCGGGTTGCGCCCGTCGAGCGCGTCGGCCTCGCGCGCCGCCAGCGTGCCGAACGCCTTGCGCGCGTCCTGGGTCACGAACTGCACGTTCGAGCAGACGAAGCCGCACATCGACATGCGGTTGAACGTGATCGTGTCGCCGCGGTGCGGGTTGGTCGGGTCGTAGAACGCGCTGGACGGGTTCGAGAACAGCTTGTTGCGCAGGTCGCCGATCGGGGACTTGAGGTACATCACGCCGGTCGCGCCGTTCACGAAGCCGCGCGACGTGGTCTGCCCAGTGACGCCGGTGCAGGAGAAGAAGGCGCCGGAGAAGGGGACGACGCCGTTGTCGCAGTTGGAGCGGCCGCCCAGCTCGTTGGAGACCACGGCGCCGTACTCGGGGGCGACGTGCACGTTCGCGCGGCGGCCGTTCCCGGGCGGGGCGTGCAGCCAGCGCGTCTGGAAGCCGACGTAGAGCGAGTCGTAGTCGATCCCGTTCCCGCCGTACACTTCCTTGCTGTTGTTGATGATCTTGATCTGGAGCAGCTGCATGCGCGCGACGGAGCCGACGTCGAAGGTCATGGCGTCCCACGACCAGTCGAGCCCCATCGGGTAGCCCTCGTAGATCGGCTCCGTCGTGGGCTGCGGGTCGGCGGTGGTACGCTTCGGCACGACCTTGCCGAACGAGGCGCGCGTCTCGCGCCCGTGGTCGCTCGAGATCGCGTAGGTCTGCGCCGACGTGCCGATGAACTGGCGGTCGGGGTCCGCGAACGTCGACGGGATCTTCCAGAAGTCGAAGGTGAAGTCCGTGCGCCCCACCCGCTCGTCGCGGTAGCGCACGTAGCTGTCCTGGCTGAAGTACGGCGACCCCCGCCAGACGCCGCCCGGCCAGGTCTGCGGGCAGTCGCTGATCGCCAGCAGCACGAGGCCGTTCCGCAGGAACGACCCCGACTGGTCGAGGCAGCTGCCGGCCGCCGACTGCACGCCCTCGAACAGCGTGCCCAGCGTGCCGTCCTTGCCGGTGAACATGTCCGGGCCGCCGTACTGCTTGGACATGGTCTGGAACGCGTACCCGCCGCCAATGACGTTGCCGAGCGACGGGATGGTCGCCTTCGCCTTCTGCCAGTCGCCGAGCGCCGCCGTCTGCCAGAAGTGGTACTCGAAGAAGTGTGCGTTGTTGGTCGTCGGCGCCTGGGGCGTGCCCCGCGAGTACACGGGCAGCTCGCCCAGCACCGTGCGGTCGCCCGGGGTGGACGACGCCACCGCGAACGTCATGTCGCGAATCGCCGTCTTGAGCCCCGCCACGGCGTTGTCGCCCAGGCCGAACAGCTTGAAGCCGCCCTGCTTCACCTTCTCGCAGGGCAGCGGCTCGGTGGGCGGGTGCGGGTCCTCGTACTCCTCGCAGGCCGTCGGGATGCGCCCTCCGGCCGCCTGCTGCGCGAGCAGCGGGGCCGACGCGGCGGCGACCAGGAGCGCGGCCGGCAGCGCCGCCGCGATGGTGAGCGCGAGCGGACGTCCGACTGAGCGCGGTACACCACGCATGTGCATTGGTCTCGGAAGCATCAGGGGGTCGGAGCGGCGGCCGGCGGGGGCCGGAGCGCCGAGCGCCCCGGTCCCCGCCGCCGCGCGGAGCGGATCAGAAGGAGAGCCGCACGCCGCCGTAGATCGAGCGCGGCGCGGAGCGGTAGTCGGCGCGATCCAGCGCCTGACTGTAGGTGGCGGTGGAGCTCAGCCCGGCGCCGATGCGCCCGTTCTCCAGCCGGCCGACCGTGAAGGAGCCGCTGAAGCACTGGCCGGTGCTCGCGAACACCTGCACGCAGTTCTGGCGGTTGAAGAGGTTCGTGACGCGCACGAACGTCCCCAGCCGCACGTTGCCGACGAGCCAGTCGCGGGCGCCGTACAGGTCGACGTTGAAGATCGTCGGGCTCGTGCCGGAGTTGCGCTCCTGCCGCAGGTCGCCGCGGAAGTCGTTCTGCGGCGTGTAGGGCAGCCCGCTCTCCAGACGCATCGTCGTGGTGATCGCGGTGTTGCGCAGGTAGCGGCCCACCCACCTGATGCCCGGCGTGCGGTCGCCCGCCTCGAAGCGCAGCTGCCCGCGCAGCGCGTGCGGCTGGTCGATGCTGGCGCGGATGCGCGACACCACAGGCGGGTCGCCCTCGGCGCGCTTCTGCGCCTCCTGCTCCGGCGGGTCGGCGTTCGTCGTCACGTGCGAGAACGCGTAGTTCAGCTCGAACGACCAGAAGTTCGAGAGCCCGCGGCGCAGCTGCAGCTCGACGCCGCGCGCGACCTGGAAGTCCGTGTTGACCAGGATGAAATACTCCGGCTGCTGCGCGCCGTAGGTGGCGGCGACGTCGCTGACGCGCGACTCGTCCTCGCGCAGCCCGCCGGCGCGGATGCCGGTCAGCCCGGTCTGGTCCTTGTTGTACGCCACCATCCGCAGCGCGTAGTTGCGCAGGAACTCCACGGCGTAGCCGATCTCGTAGGCGGTGGAGATCTCGGTCTCGAGCTGCGGGTTGCCGAGCAGCGGTACCTGCGAGCCGGACTGCGTCACCAGCCGCACCGCACGCCGCGTCCCCTCGAAGGTCACGCGCTCGCCGGCATCGTTGGTCCCGAACGTGCCGACGCCGGTGCCGCGGTACAGGTCGTAGAGCGCGGGGTTCTGCGCGTACCGGCCGAAGTTGAAGAAGACCGCCGAGCGCTCGGTGAGCGGGAACTGGATGCCGATGCGCGGACTGAACTGCTTCCGCTTGGGCGCCGGCCCGAAGTCGTCGAGGGCGGCGGTGTCGCGCGCCGACGCCATCAGCGCGGCGTCGTTCGAGCACGCCGCGAGGCCGCGCAGCGTGGTGGTGTCGCCCGGGAGCTTCGTCTGGAAGTAGCCCGCCGGCAGACCGAAGTTCGTCGGGTTGTTGCAGACGTCGCTCGCGGTCGTGCCGTTCGTTGGGTCGCGCGGGTTCCGGAAGAACTGCCCCTTCGCCAGCCCGTAGTCGAAGCGCGCGCCGAGCTTCACCGTGAGGAAGTCGTACTCGATGCGGTCCTGAAGGTACATCGCCGCGTCCCACGGCTTCGCCGCGAAGGTGCTGGTGTCGAGCACCGCGCGGTTCAGCCCGATGTCCTTCGCCTCCAGGAACTCCACGTCGTGGAACTGCGAGAAGACGCCCGCCTGGAAGTTGTGGTGGTCGGTCGCCTGCCACTGCACGTCCGCGCGCGCGACGTTGGTCCCGATCTTGTCGAAGCCCGTGAGCTTCTCCGAGCCGAAGAGCGTCACGTTGGCGTTGCGCGACCGCTCGCCCGTGGCAACGAACGGCCCGTTGATGTACGTGTACGCGATGCGCGTCCCCTGGCAGACCGCCGAGACGAAGGTGCAGGTGTTGCGCTCCTGGTCGAAGCGCCCCAGCGCCGCCGAGAACGCGACCCGCCCCGCCGTCTGGTTGTACTGCGCCGCGTAGAGCTTCCGGTGCTGCTGCGTCGAGGACTGGCGGACGTACCAGTTCTCGTTGTCCGTCCCCTCGAGGTCGCGCAGGGTCCGGATGTCGCGGCCGTTGTTATAGAGGCTGCTGCACGTCTCGTTCAGCGTCGGGTAGAGGCTCGTGCACTGCGCGTACGCGTCGAACCCCGTCTGGATCCAGTCGAACGAGTACGGCTGCGACTGCACCGACATGTCGACGGCCGTGAAGTTCAGCTTGGCCGTCGGCGTGAAATAGTACGAGACCTTCGCCAGGGCGTCGCGCTCCTGCGCGAACCCGAACGCGCGGTAGCCCGGGAACAGGTCGTAGAGCGACTGGAAGTTCTGGTTCTCGTCGCGCTCGTCGGCCAGCGGGTTGTAGACCTTGTCGTCGAACCTGAGCACGCGCGCGGCGGCTCCCGAGGTGCGTCCCGCCGCCAGGTAGCGCAGCTTGTCGTTCGTGCCCGGGATGGCGCCCGAGAGGTAGCCCTGCACCAGCGACCCGTTGCGCAGGTCGTCGTAGCGGCTGCCGAGCGCGGCGCCGACGGCGGTCGACTGCACCTCGACCTTGCCGCGCAGGTCCGGCGTCCCTTCTTTCACGGCGATGTTGATGATCCCGGAGAGGGCGTTGCCGTACTGCGGCTCGAAGCCGCCGCGCACGAAGTCCACCTGCTGCACGGCGTCGGTGGCGAAGTCGAGCGCCGGCCCGCCGAACAGGAAGTTGTTGACCGGGATGCCGTCGACGAAGGTGATCGTCTCGGCGGGGCGCCCCCCGCGCACCCGCACCGGCGACAGGGCGCGCCGCTGGTCGGTGTAGGAGAGGACGTCGGTGTTGTCGTCGATCGCCTGGAAGCCGCTCTGGAGTGTGAGCGCGCTCCGGATGTCGGTGACCGGGAGGGCGGCGAGCTGCTCGGTCGTGACGGCGTCGGCGGTGCCGGTGAGGCCGGGCGTGACGAGCGGCTGGCGCGCCTCCTCGATCCGCACCGTGGCCAGCGTCGCGCTGGACGGGGCGAGCCGGAAGTCCACCTCGCGCGTGACGTCGATCAGCACGTTCACGTTGCGCACCTGCGACTCCTGGTAGCCGAGTCGCCGGGCGGAGACCGTGTAATTCCCGGGCGGAACGTTGATGATGATGTACCGGCCGTTCGCGCGGGTCATGGCGCCTCGGCCGGTGCCGGCGAGAAAGACCGAGACGCCTTCCAGCGGCTGCCCGGTCTGGGCGTCGACGACCGAGCCGGACACCCGGCCCGCCTGCGCGCGCGCGGCGGCCGGGAGGGCACAGGCGGCGAGCGCGGCGGCGAAGAGCCCGCGTGCGAACCACGTCTTGCTCACTGAAACGCCTCCGTGGGGGAAACGAAGGGGAGCGACTATCTGCGCGCGGGGCGTGTGGTGGGCGCGCGCGTGCGTCGCGGTGGCGAGTGATTCGCCCTGATGTAGATCTCGGTACTCGCCTTGTCAAGCAACTGCGACGGCGAATACTTTCACCGCGTCGAAGCCGACGTGCCGGCACACCGGATCGGCGGACGCGCCGCGGCCGCCACGGGCTCGCGCGCGAGACGCTCGCCATACTTCTCGCATGACAGACGTCGTCGCCATCGCCGCGGAGCTGGTCTCCATTCAGTCGCCCACCGGCCGGGAGGGGAAGGCCGTCGACTTCGTCGCGCGCTGGCTCGTGGCGCGCGGCTGGAACGTCACGGTCCAGGAGGTGAGCGCGGGGCGCGGGAACGTGTGGGCCTCCCGCCGCGGCGGCGGGGTCACGCTCTCCACGCACCTCGACACGGTGCCGCCCTACGTGCGCCCTCGGCTGGACGGCGAGCGGCTCTTCGGCCGCGGCGCCTGCGACGCCAAGGGGATCGCCGCCGCGATGCTCGCCGCCGCCGACCGGCTGGCCGCCGCCGGCGAGGAGCGGGTCGACCTGCTCTTCGTGGTCGGCGAGGAGAAGGGCTCGGACGGCGCGCGCGCGGCGAACCAGCTCCCGGCCACCAGCCGCTTCCTCGTCAACGGCGAGCCGACCGAGAGCAAGCTCGCCTCGGGCGCCAAGGGCTCGCTGCGCGTCATCGTCCGCACCCGCGGCCGCGAGGCGCACTCCGCCTACCCCCACCTGGGCCGCTCGGCGATCGAGCCGATGATCGAGCTGCTTCCCAGGCTCAAGGAGCTGCCGCTGCCCTCCGATCCCGTCCTCGGAGAGACGTCGGTCAACGTCGGCGTGCTCCACGCGGGGACGGAGGCGAACATCATTCCGGGACTCGCCGAGGCCGAGCTCATGTTCCGGCTGGTCGGCGACGTCGACGAGGTGAAGCGATCGGTCGAGCAGTGGGCGGCCGGCCGGGCGGAGCTGGAGTACGGCTCGTTCATCCCCGCGCAACGATTCCATACCGTAGAGGGCTTCGAGGTGGCACCGGTGGCCTACACGTCCGACATCCCCCTGCTCGGCCGGTGGGGCACCCCCCTGCTGTACGGGCCCGGCTCCATCCACGTGGCCCACACGCTCGACGAGTACATAGACGTGCGCGAGCTGCGCACGAGCGTGGACACATACGAGCGGCTGGTGCGGTCGCTCCTCGCCGCATGACGGCGGGCGCGCGCGGAGCGGTGGCGCCGCCCCCGGGCCGCTGGCCGGTCGCCGTGCTCGGCGCCACCGGCGCGGTGGGACAGACGTTCGTGCGGCTGCTGGCGAACCACCCGTGGTTCGACCTCGTGGAGGTCGCGGCCTCGGAGCGCTCGGCGGGGAAGCCGTACCGCGAGGCGGCGCGCTGGCTGGAGGGTGAGATGCCGGCCAGGGTCGCGCAGCTCACCGTGCTCCCATGCGACCCGTCGGCCGTCCGCGCCCCCGTCGTGTTCTCGGCGCTCGACGCGGCGATCGCGCAGGACGCCGAGCCCGCCTTCGCGCGGGCGGGACGCGTGGTGCTCAGCAACGCGAAGAGCTACCGCATGGAGCCGGACGTCCCGATCATGGTCGCCGAGGTGAACGCGTCACACCTCGGCGTGCTCCACCGGCAGCGCGCCGAGCGCGGGTGGCCGGGCGCGATTGTCACCAACGGAAACTGCGCGGCGATCGTGACGGCGATGGCGCTGGCGCCGCTCCACGAGGCGTTCGGCATCCGGCAGCTCTTCGCCGTCACCATGCAGGCCACCTCCGGGGCCGGCTACCCGGGCGTGCCCTCGCTCGACATCCTCGGCAACGTGATCCCGTTCATCGGCGATGAGGAGCCCAAGGTGGAGCGCGAGATCCCGAAGATGCTCGGGAGCATCAAGGGGCGCACGCTGGAGTCGGCGACCTTCGGCGTCAGCTCGCACTGCAACCGCGTGCCGGTGGAGCACGGCCACACGGTGTGCATGTCCGTCTCGTTCGAGCAGTTCCCGCTCGTGCCGGACGCGATCCGCGTGCTGCGCACCTGGCGCGGCGACGAGCGCGTGCGCGGGCTGCCCAGCGCGCCGGAGACGCCGCTGCTGGTCGTGGAGGACGAGGCCCGGCCGCAGCCGCGCCGCGACGTGCACACCGGGCGCGGGATGACGGTGGTCGTCGGCCGGGTGCGGCCGGACCCGGTGTTCGACCTGCGGCTGGTGGCGATGGGGCATAACGTCGTGCGGGGCGCCGCGGGAGGCTCGGTGCTCAACGCGGAAGTCATGGCCGCGTCGGGGATGCTGCCGCTGCCGTGATCGTCCTCAAGTTCGGCGGCACGTCGGTCGCGGACGCCGCCGCCATCGACCGCGCGGCGGAGATCGTGCGCGGGCGACTGACGCGACGGCCGGTGGTCGTCGTCTCGGCGCTGGCCGGCGCGACCAACGCGCTGCTGGCAATGGCGGAGCAGGCCACGCGGGGACAGCTGCTGGTGGCGCTGCGCGGCGTGCAGGCGCTCCGCGATCGCCACCTGAACGAGGCCGACGCACTGCTCGGGGACACAGCCGAGGGCAGCGAGGCCGTGGCCGAGATGGGCGCGACCTTCGACGAGCTGGCGCATCTGCTGGAGGCGCTGAGCATCCTCGGACACGCGACGCCGCGCAGCCTCGACGCCATCGCCTCGGTCGGCGAGCAGCTCTCGACCCATCTGGTGGTCGCGGCGTTCTGCGGGCGCGGCGTCCCCGCGCAGCTCGTGGACGCCCGCGAGGTGATGATCACCGACGACAACTACACGCGCGCCGAGCCGCTCACCGAACAGATCGCGGCCGCGGCGCGCGAGCGGATCCTCCCCGTGCTGCGCGACCGGCGCGTCCCCGTCATCGCCGGCTTCATCGGCGCGACCGAGGGCGGCGTGACCACCACGATCGGCCGCAACGGCTCCGACTACAGCGCCTCGCTGTTCGGGGCCGCGATGCGCGCGCAGGCGATCGAGATCTGGACCGACGTCGACGGCATGCTGACCGCCGACCCGCGGGTCGTGGAGGGCGCGCGGCTGATCCCCGAGATCCGCTTCGACGAGGCGGCCGAGCTCGCGTCGTTCGGCGCCAAGCTGCACCCCAACACCATCGCACCCGCGGTGCGGCTGGGCATTCCGGTGTTCGTGCTCAACTCGCGCCGGCCGGAAGGAAAGGGGACGCGCATAACTTTCGACGCGCCGCGCCGGCCGGTGAGCGCGGTCGTCTCGAAGCGCGGGACGACGATGGTGAAGATCAACTCGCCGCGCATGCTCTTCGCCAGCGGCTTCCTGCACACGGTGTTCGAGATCTTCGCGCGCCACCGCACGTCGGTGGACGTCGTCGCCACCTCCGAGGTCTCGATCTCGGTCACGGTGGACGACCCCGCCCGCCTGGACGAGCTGATGGTGGACCTGCGCCGCGCCGGCGACGTCTCGATCGAGCGGAACCGCGGCGTGGTGGCGGTGGTCGGGGCGGGACTCAACGAGAGCGGCGCGTCGATGTCGCGCGCGCTGGCGTCGCTGGAGGGGTGCCACCTGCACATGCTCTCGCTCAGTGCCACCGGCATCAACCTGACGTTGGTCGTGGACGACGACGACGTGACGCCGCTCGTGCGGCGGCTGCACGCGGCGTTCTTCGGCGGCGCCGACGAGGGCGCGGCGTGAGCGCCCCGCTGCGGCTGGCCGTGATCGGCACCGGGCGCATGGGGCGGCTCGTGTCGCAGCTCGCCCCGGATCGCGGCTTCGACGTCGTCGCGACCATCGGCGCCGACGGGAACGAGCGCGGCCGCGGCATCACCCGCGAATCGTTGTGCGGCGCCGAGGTGGCGGTGGAGTTCACGCTGCCCCACGCCGCGGCCGCCAACGCGCGCGCCTGCGCAGCGGCCGGCTGTCCGGTGGTCGTCGGCACGACCGGGTGGGGCGGGGATCAGCCCGCGGTGGAGGACGCCGTCCGCTCGGCCGGCGGCGCGATCCTCACCGCGGCCAACTTCTCGGTCGGCGCGAACATCCTCTTCCGGCTGGCCGCGGACGCGGGCCGCCTCGTCAGGCGATTCGCCGAGTTCGAGGCGCAGATCGTCGAGACGCATCACTCGGCGAAGAAGGATGCGCCCTCCGGCACCGCGCTGGCGGTCGAGCGAGCGGCGGCGGCGGCGCTGGGGAAGGCGGTGCCTGTCGCCAGCGTGCGCGTGGGCTCGGTCCCGGGCACGCACGAGCTCATCTTCGACGCGCCGTTCGAGCAGCTGCGCCTGACGCACGAGGCGCGCGACCGGCGGGTGTTCGCCGAGGGCGCGCTGGTGGCCGCGCGCTGGCTGGTCGGCCGCCGCGGCGTGTTCACGATGGCGGACGTTCTCGCGGAGTGACCAGGTGGCGGCGAATCGATTGACCGGATGCGGCACGGCGCTGGTGACGCCGTTCACGGCCCAGGGCGAGCTGGACGGCGCGGCCCTCGACAGGCTCGTGGACTGGCAGATCGCGGAGGGCGTCCAGTTCCTCGTCCCCTGCGGCTCCACCGGCGAGGCGGCGACCATGCTGCCGTACGAGCACCGGGCGGTCGTCGAGGCGGTGGTGGAGCGCGCCGGCGGGCGGGTGCCGGTGATGGCGGGCGCCGGCTCGAACGACACCCAGCGGGCGATCCACACGTCGAAGGAGATGGAGGCCGCCGGCGCCACGCACCTGCTGCACGTCTCGCCGATGTACAACAAGCCGCCCCAGCGCGGCATCGTCGCGCACTTCCGCGCCATCGCCGAGTCCACGCGGCTGCCGATCGTCATCTACAACGTTCCCAGCCGCACCGGGGGCAACATCGAGGCGGCGACCACCCTCGAGCTGGCGGAGGTCCCGAACATCGTCGGCGTGAAGGAAGCGTCAGGCAACCTGGCGCAGGTGACCGAGATCCTCCGCCACCGCCCCGACCACTTCAGCGTGCTCTCCGGCGACGACGCGCTCACGCTCCCGATCGTCGCCGCCGGTGGCGACGGCGTCATCTCGGTCACGTCCAACGCGACGCCGCGGGCCATGTCGACCATGGTGCAGCGCGCGCTGGAGGGCGACCTGGCTGGCGCGCGCGAGCTCTACCTGAAGCTGACGCCGTGGATGACGGCGGCGTTCGTGGAGTCCAACCCGCTGCCCGTGAAAGCCGCCCTCGCCATGATGGGGATGATCGAGAACGTCCTGCGGCTGCCGCTCGTGCCGCTCCTGCCCGCGCACGAGGGCACGGTGCGCGCCGCGCTCCAGGCGGCCGGCGTGGAGGGGCTATGACCGTCCACTCGCTGTCGCAGCTCCAGTTCCGGATCGAGGAGGCGTGCGGCGCCGAAGCCGGGCAGCAGCTCCCGCCCGACGCGGGGACGCTGATCGAGCAGCTCCTGCTCTACCTCGAGCGCGGCGAGGTCCGCGCCGCCGAGCGGGGCGCGGACGGCAGGTGGCGCGCGGTGGCGTGGGTGAAGCGCGGCATCCTGCTCGGCTTCCGCGTCGGCCGCATGGTCGAGATGTCGCTGCCGACGAGCGCCCGCAACGCGCCCTTCTGCTTCTTCGACAAGCACACCTTCCCCCCGCGCTCGATGCGGCTGGAGCACGGCGTGCGCATCGTCCCCGGCGGGTCGACGATCCGGCGCGGCGCCTACGTCGCGCCCGGCGTGGTGTGCATGCCGCCCATGTACATCAACGTCGGCGCGCACGTGGGGAGCGGCACGATGGTGGACTCCCACGCGCTCGTGGGGTCGTGCGCGCAGGTGGGCGAGCGCGTGCATCTCAGCGCGGCGGCGCAGATCGGCGGGGTGCTGGAGCCCGCCAACGCGTCGCCGGTGGTGATCGAGGACGAGGTGGTGGTGGGCGGCAACTGTGGCGTCTACGAGGGGACCGTCGTCAGGCGCCGCGCGGTGCTGGGCGCGGGCGTCATCCTCACCCGCGGCACGCCGGTGTTCGACCTGGTGCGCGAGCAGGTCTACCGCGGCAGCGCCGAGTCGCCGCTCGAGATCCCGGAGGGCGCGGTGGTCGTCCCCGGCGCGCGACAGCTCCGCGGAGGCTGGGGGGAGGGCGAGGGACTGTCGCTCCAGACGCCGGTAGTGGTGAAATACCGCGACGACCGCACCGACGCGTCGACCGCGCTGGAGAAGTGGCTGCGATGACCGTCACGCCCCGCCGCCGGTGAGGGTCGACGGCACGGTCCGCGTCCCGGGCGACAAGTCCATCTCGCACCGGTCGCTCATGCTCGCCGCGCTCGCCGACGGCGCGTCGCGCGTTCGAGGCATCCTCCGCTCGGCGGACGTTCAGTCCACCGCCGGCGTGCTGCGCGCGCTCGGAGCCGACATCCCGCCGCTCGCCGAGGATCTGTCGGTCGCCGGCCGCGGCCTGCGCGGGCTGCGCGCGCCCGTGGTCGACCTCGACTGCGGCAACAGCGGTACTACGACGCGGCTCATGGCGGGGGTGGTGGCCGGCCACCCCATCGCCGCGCGCTTCGTCGGCGACGCGAGCCTGAGCCGCCGCCCGATGCGGCGCGTCGCCCGCCCGCTCGAGGTCATGGGCGCCGAGGTGCGCTTCGATGCCGAAGAGGGGCGGCTGCCCATGCGCGTGCGCGGCGGGTCCCTCAGCCCGATCCGCTGGAAGTCGGAGACCGCGAGCGCGCAGGTGAAGAGCGCACTTCTCCTGGCCGGTCTGGTGGGCGGCGTCGAGGTCACGGTCGAGGAGCCGGCACTGTCGCGCGATCACACCGAGCGCTTCCTGGCCGCCCTCGGCGTGGGGGTCGCACGCGACGGGACGTCGGTAACGCTGACGCCGGTCGGCTCGATTCCCGCCTTCGACCTGATCGTCCCCGGCGATCCCTCCTCTGCGGCGTTCTTCGCCGCCCTCGGCGCCCTGGCGAGCGCGGGGTCGCTCCTGATCTCGGACGTCTGCCTCAACGAGTCTCGGACCGGCTTCTTCCGCGCCCTGCGGGCCATGGGAGGCTCGGTCCAGACCGAGAGCGGCTCGGAACGCCTCGGCGAGCCGGTGGGCACGGTTCGCGTCGCGGCGTCGTCGCTGCGCGGCGTGGAGCTGGACCCAGCCGAGGTGCCGTCGATGATCGACGAGATCCCGATGCTCGCCTGCGTCGCCGCGCGGGCGGAGGGGCTCACGACCGTCACCGGCGCGGCCGAGCTGCGGGTGAAGGAGAGCGACCGCATCGCCACCGTGGTGAACAACTTGCGGCGGATCGGCGCCGAGGCCGAAGAGCTGCCCGATGGGCTTCGCGTGAAGGGGAGTGATTCGCCGCTTCGTGGACGCGTCGAGACCGAGGGGGACCACCGCATCGCCATGGCGTTCGGCGTGCTCGGCGCGCTGCCGGGAAACGAGATCGAGATCGACGACCCCCAGTGCGTGTCGGTCTCCTATCCCACGTTCTGGGAGGACCTGCGCCAGGTGGTTACCCGGTGACCACTCGCGATTCGAGCGAAGCGCCGCGACGGGGCGTCGTGATCGCCATCGACGGGCCGGCCGCGTCCGGCAAGTCGTCCACGGCGCAGTGGGTAGCGAAGGTGCTCGGCTTTCGGCATGTGGATTCGGGAGCGCTCTATCGCGCCGCGACCGCCGCCTGCCTGCGGAAGGGCACCGGCTCGGAGGGGTGGACCGCGGCCGGGGTGCTGGCCGAGAGCGGTCGCATCACCCTCGTTCCCACGGCGACGTCCTTTCAGCCGCTGGTGGACGGAAAGCCGGTCGAGGAGGAGATCCGGGGCGCCGAGGTGACCAGGCACGTGAGCCGGGTGGCGCAGATCCCGGCGGTCCGCAGCTGGGTCAACGAGCAGGTCCGGCGCGCCGCCGAGGGACGGGACGTGGTGGTGGACGGCCGCGACATTGGCACCGTGGTGTTCCCGGACGCAACCCTCAAGATCTTCCTGGTCGCCGATCCATGGGAGCGGGCTCGGCGGCGGCTCACCCAGCGGCTGTCGCGGAAGCCGACGGCCGAGGAGGTGGCGGAGGAGACCGACCGGCTGGTGCAGCGCGACTCGAAGGACGCGACCCAGACCGTGCAGGCTAAGGACGCCGTGCTGCTCGACACGACCTACCTGACCCAGCCGGAGCAGGTAGAGCGGATCGTAGCCCTCGCACGGGCCGTAACCCACCGTCCTGAGCACACTTCGCCGACTTCGGCGGTTGACGACGGCGACTGACGCCACTACGTTAGATGGTTCGCGCCCGACCGCACGCGGCAGCCCGAGGGGCCTGCCGCGGCGCGCGGCCGGCCATCGCATCCCCTACACTCGACGCGGCGAGTCTAAAACCCCGCGAGCCAGGAGAGCCAACTCAGGTATGTCCGAGCTCGAAACCACGACACCCACCCCGACCGGCACGACGCTGACTGCGCGCGAGAAGCGCGACCTGCAGAAGGGGCAGCTGCGTCCGCTTGCCAACCGCCGCCCGGAGCTCTACGAGGAGGACGAGTACGCCTCGGAGGAGTTCGACCGCATGGTCGAGATGTACCAGACGACCATGGCCTCGATCGAGGAAGGTGAGATCGTCAAGGCCACGGTCATGGAGATCCGGGACAACATGGTCGTCCTCGACATCGGCTTCAAGTCCGAGGGCACCGTCCCGCTCGAAGAGTTCAAGGACATGCCCGACCTCGCGCCCGGCGCGGAGGTCGAGGTGCTCCTCGAGCATCTCGAGGACCAGGAAGGCTCGGTAGTTCTCTCGAAGAAGAAGGCGGACTTCATGCGCGTCTGGGAGCGCATCCGCGTCGCCTACGAGAGCGATCAGCCGGTCGAGGGCGTGCTCCAGAAGAAGATCAAGGGCGGTGTGGTCGTCGACCTGATGGGCGTCGACGCGTTCCTCCCCGGCTCGCAGATCGCGCTGCGCCGCGTGCCGAACATCGACGAGCTGCTCGGGCAGAAGTACGAGTTCAAGATCATCAAGCTCAACAAGCGCCGCCGCAACATCGTGGTCTCGCGCCGCGTGATCCTCGAGCAGGAGCGGGCGGGGAAGCGCGAGAAGCTGATGAAGGAGCTCCAGAAGGACCAGGTCCGGAAGGGCGTCGTCAAGAACATCACCGACTTCGGCGCGTTCATCGACCTCGGCGGCGTGGACGGCCTGCTCCACATCACCGACATGTCGTGGGGCCGCATCTCGCACCCGTCGGAGATGGTGCAGATCGGCGCCGAGCTCGAGGTCAAGGTCCTGGACATCGACTGGGAGCGCGAGCGCATCTCGCTCGGCCTCAAGCAGCTCCAGGCCTACCCGTGGAAGGACGTCGCCGCCAAGTACCCGGTCGGCACGCGCGTCCAGGGCAAGGTGGTCTCGATCACGAACTACGGCGCCTTCATCGAGCTGGAGCCGGGGATCGAGGGTCTGGTGCACATCAGCGAGATGAGCTGGACGCGCAACGTCCGGCACCCGTCGAAGCTGGTGTCGATCGGCGAGACGATCGAGGCGGTGGTGCTCAAGGTCGACCCGAACGAGGAGAAGATCTCGCTCGGCATGAAGCAGACGGAGCAGGACCCGTGGGTGGTGCTGCCGCTCAAGTACCCGGTGGGCACGCGCATCTCCGGCAAGGTCCGCAACCTCACGAGCTTCGGCGCCTTCGTCGAGATCGAGCCCGGCATCGACGGCCTCATCCACATCTCCGACATGTCCTGGACCAAGCGCGTCCAGCACCCGTCGGAGGTCGTGAAGAAGGGCGACACGGTCGAAGTCGTGATCCTCAACATCGACCAGGAGAACAAGCGCATCAGCCTCGGCCTCAAGCAGGCCGAGGAGGATCCGTGGCTCCGCATCGGTGAGACCTACCCGGTCGGCACCGAGCTGCGCGGGCGCGTCGTTCGCCTGATGGACAAGGGCGTGGTCGTCGACGTCGGCAACGACATCGAGGGCTTCGTCCCGATGAGCCAGCTCGCGGCGATCACCCACGGCAAGCCGATCAACAGCCCGGCCGACGTGGTGTGGGAGACGATGAACCTCGACCTGCGCGTGCTGGAGGTGGACCCGATCCACCGCCGCATCGTGCTGACGGTCACCGACGTGCCGGCCGACCAGCCGCCGCGCCCGGAGACCCCGTCGAAGGTGCACGTCGAGGGCAGCCCGGAGGCGGGCGTTCCTGCCTGACGAGTTGCTCGACCTGCCGTGACCGAAGCGCCCCGACCGATCGCCGGTCGGGGCGCTTCGTCTTGCCGGCCGGTCGGCTTGACGTTCGCGACCGGGGCGGCGACGTTCTGGCGGCGCGGAACACGGACGCTCTGGCTCTGGTGGTTCGGTCGATCCCCCGACGATGAGACTTTCCCCGTCGCCCTTCCGCGCCTCGTGTCTCGCACGTGGCGCCGCCTCCACAACAGCACTCGGCGCCGCGCTTGCCTGCTCCGACCTTGCCGGGCCGATGGAGCGCCCGGTGACCTTCACGCTGCGTTCGGTGGGCGAGCAGGCGCTGCCCGTGGAGCTCGTCCCGGTCTCCGAGGGGGCGATCGTTCGACGCTGGTGGCTCGACTCCGGACGACTGACGCTGCAACCGAATGGCGTCTTGCGCCTCCGGCTCGGGGTTCGCTCGCAGCTGGATGCCGGGTCCGTCGAGCAGTCCGAGGTGGAGGTGCAGGGCACGTACACGAGCGACGGGTCCACGATCTCGCTCTGTCTCGAAAACGGGTGCCTGCTCCGCAGTGGCAGCCCGGCGCACGCGATCGGCGGGACGGTGTCGGGACGCGACTTCGTCACGCCGTCGCTCTTCACCGGCGCGAGCAGCCCGTTCCGATTCGTGCGCGAGTAACGGATCGCGGCGCTCGAGCAGCACGTCGAGGCGCCCGTCGCCGGACAGGCGTCCCGGGGCCTCGGTAGTGGGTCAGTTCGAGGCAACGACAACTGCAACGGCAACGGCAACGGCAACTGCACTTGGACAGGATGCACAGGATGGTGGACAGGATGACGGGCCCCGGGAGACCACGCGTCCCGAGCGGTCCTCATCCTGTCCACCATCCTGTGCATCCTGTCCAAGTGCAGTTGCCGTTGCCGTTGTCGTTGCCGTGGCCGTCGCGGCGGCTGCCCTCGAACTGACCCACTACCGGGGCCTCGCGCGTC
>DATFPD010000088.1:0-13255 GCA_035265005.1 Gemmatimonadaceae bacterium
ACGCGCGACCGAGCTCGAAGTACGGCGTGCTGAACGTCTCCGAGCCGGACTCGCTGGCGCTGTGCATGAGCTTGGGCGAGTGCAGCTCGATGAAGCCGTGCTCGCCCCACCACGCGCGCATCGCCCGCTCGATCGTCGTCTGAACCTCGAAGATCAGGCGGTTGCGTGGCGATCGCAGCGCCAGGAACCGCCAGTCCAGCTGGAGCTCGGGAGACGACTCCTCGCCGATCGGCAGCTCGGGCTCGGCGAGCGAGTGCTCGACGATCTCCCGCGCCACGAGCTCCAGTCCGCCCGCGCGTACCGCGGGATTCACCATCGCTTCCCCCCGCACCTCGACCGCGGAGCCTGGCGTGAGCGCCATCGCCGTCTCCTCCAGCGCCGTCGGCGCGTCCGACCGCTCCACCGTCACCTGCACGCGGCCCGTCCGGTCCTGGAGGACCAGGAAGATCACGCGCTTGAGGATGCGCTTCGTCGCGACGAGGCCGCAGACGCGGACCTCCTCGCCGTGACGGGTGGGCAGGGTCGAAACGAGAGTGCGCTGCATGGCCGGAAGCGTGAGGGAAAAAAAAAGAGCGGCCCGTGGGAATCCACGGGCCGCTGGGGGTTCGGCTGTCGCGTCGGCTGCTGCTACTCGCGCACGTGCCTGCTCCCACGCCCCGTGGTACGGGTGGCGTCGGAGTCGACGTCGAGGACGAAGAAGGCGCGCGTCGCGGCTGTGGCCGTCATGATTCGTAGGATAGGATGCCCGCCGAACCGGCACAAGGTGGTACGGTTTCTGACCCATCTGGCGGCGTGACCGCTCAGCTCTTTCTCCTCGCACTCGCCACGCTCTCGCTCGGCTGCCGCGAGTCCTCCGCCGACCAGCGCACGCGCGCGCCGGCGCAGCGCGTGGTGCCGGAAACGCTCGCCGTTCGCTCCGCCGACCCCGACGTCAGGCGCGCCGCCGGCGCGCTGCGCGACGGTCGCCCGTGGCTCGCCTCGCAGACGCTGGCGCCCGTCCTCGCCGACTCGTCGCGGCGCACGCCCGAAGTCGAGCTGCTCGCGGCGAGCGCGGCGGCGGCGTGGGAGGGCTGGTCGGACGTGCAGGCGCTGCTCACCGGCCGCCCGTGGCTCGACACACTGGCCGGCGGGCGCGGCCGCCTGTTGCTCGCGCGCGCAGCGTTCGCGCGGCGGGACGCGGCGGCGGCGCTGGAGCACGCGTCGGCCGCGGTGCGCGCCGCGCCGGGCGACGCCGAGCGCGCCGAGCGGACGGTGCTGGTGGCGCGGGCGCTCGACCGGCTGGAGCAGCGCGACAGCGCGGCCGCCGCATACGCGCGCGCCGCCGACGCGCTGCCGCTGGTGGCCGACTGGCTGCGGCTGCGCGCCGCCGGTGTGATGGCCGACAGCGCGGCGCGGGCGCGGCTCTACGCCACCGTGCGCGTGCCGACCGCGCGCGCCCGCGTGCCGTGGACCGAGGCGTTCGCGCTCGAGCGCAGCGGTGACGCAATGGGCGCGTCGCGCGCGCTGGAGTCGCTCGGCTCCCGCGCGGCCGCATTTCGACTGCGCCTGGCCGGGGAGCCCGACAGCGCTCGGCGGGAGGTGGTGCGGCGCGAGCTGATCGACTTCATCCGCGCGCGCGCCGGCACGGCGGACGCCCGCCAGGCGATCGACGTGCTCGACGCCGCGGCTCCGACGATGACGATCGACGAGCATCTCGTGGTCGCCCGCAGTGCGGCGCGCTCCGGAGCGCTGGAGCGCGCGCGGCGGGGCTTCTCGATCAATTTCGGCGCGCGCTCGACCCCCGCGGAGCAGGGAGACCTGTTCGCGTACGCGAACGTGCTGGCGCGGCTCAACCGCGACCGCGAGGCGGCGCAGGGCTACGCCCGCGTGAGCGAGCCGGCGCTGCTCCCGTCGGCGCAGTACCAGCGGGCGCGGGCGCTGCTCGGCGCCGGCGACGGGGCGGGGGCGCGCCGCGCGCTCCAGGACGTCGTGCGGCGCTTTCCGAAGGACAGCAACGCCGCCGCCGCGCGGATGCTCCTCGCCGACCTCGCGACTGACGACGGCCGCGACGCCGACGCGCGGGCCGCGTACCTCGCCGTCGCGAAAGACTTCCCGGAGAGCCGCCACGCCGCGCGGGCGCGCTTCCGCGCCGCGGTGATCGCCTTCGCCGCCCGAAACCAGCGTGCCGCGGCGCGGGAGCTGGACTCCCTCGCGCAGCGCTACCCGCGGAGTGACGTGCTGAACGGCGCGCAGTACTGGGCGGGGCGCGCGTGGGCCGACCTTCGCGACACGGCGAAGGCGCGGGAGCGGTGGCGCGCGGTGGCGGCGCGCGAGCCGCTGTCGTACTACGCGGCCGCCGCCGCGCGCCGGCTGGGCGAGGAGTCGTGGGCGCCCCCCGCGCCCACGGCGGACAGCGAGCCCGCGTCGCCGTGGGCGCGCGAGATCGTGGCGCGCGCCGACCTGCTGGAGCGCCTCGGCATGGACACCGAGGCGGGCTTCGAGTACGACGCGCTGGCCGCCGACAGCGCGCAGCGCACGCCGGACGACCTGCTGGCCGCCGGCCGCGCGCTGCTGGCGCGCGGCCAGCCGTCGCGCGCGATCGCGATCGGCTGGCGGCTGGTGGGGCGCGGCGTGCGCGACGCGCGCGCGTATCGCCTCGCGTACCCGGTCGTGGTGCGGGAGGTGATTGCCGCCGAGGCGGCGCGGCGGAGCCTGGACCCCGCGCTGGTGGCCGGCGTGATCCGGCAGGAGTCGAGCTTCAACCCGCGCGCCACGTCGCCGGCCGGCGCGCGCGGCCTGATGCAGGTGATGCCTGACGTGGGTCGCCAGCTGGCGCGCGGCCGGAGCTTCCCGGAGTGGGACCCCGTGCTGCTGTACCAGCCCGACGTGAACGTGCAGCTCGGGGTGGACCATCTGGCCACCTTCGTCCGCCAGTACGGCGAGCTGGCGCGCGTGCTGGCCGCGTACAACGCCGGGCCGGGGCGCGTGCGGCGGTGGGTGGAGAAGGCGGGGGCCGACGACCCCGAGCTGTTCACCGAGCGCATCCCGTTCGACGAGACGCGCGATTACGTTCGGATCGTGCAGCGGAACCGCGACCTGTACCGCGCCCTCTACCAGTGGTAGGCGCCGCCGAGCCGGCACCACAGACTCCGGCGGCGGAGCGGCACGACCCGTACGCGGCGCTCCGCCACCGGCCCTTCCGGCTCTTCATCATCAGCCTGCTCGCGATGACGGCGGCCTCCCAGGTGCAGGAGGTCGTGGTGGCGTGGCAGATCTACGCGCGCACGAAGGACCCGCTCTCGCTCGGCCTGGTGGGGCTCGCCGAGGCGGTGCCGTTCATCAGCGTGGCGATGTACGCCGGCCACGTGGCCGATCGTGTCGACCGGCGGAAGCTCGCCGTCGCGGCGCTGGCGGCGCTCGCGGCGTGCGCGGTCGCGCTGCTCGCCATCGCGGTGCCGTTCGACCGCGGCCGGTTCGAGGCGGTGTGGCCGCTGTACGCGGTGATCTTCCTGACCGGCATCGCGCGCAGCTTCCTCCAGCCGGCGCGCACCGCGCTCACGTCGCAGCTCGTGCCGCGCGCGCTCTACGCCAGCGCGACGACCTGGCGCAGCTCCACCTGGCAGACGGCGGCGGTCGCCGGTCCCGCGCTCGGCGGGCTGCTCTACGCCGTCGGCGGGGCGACGCTGGCCTACGCGGTGGTGGTGCTGCTGATGCTGGCCGCGCTCGCCACCATGACGATGGTGCCGAGCCCGGGGCGCGTGGCCGCGCCGGCCGAGGGCGAGGGGGAGGGGGAGTCGATGCGCGACAGTCTGGTGGGCGGCCTCCGCTTCGTCGTCAGGCAGCCGGTGGTCCTCGGCGCGATCACGCTCGACCTGTTCGCGGTGCTGTTCGGCGGCGCCACGGCGCTGCTGCCGCTGTTCGCCGACAGCATCCTGCACGTCGGGCCGCAGGGGCTCGGCGTGCTGCGGGCGGCGCCGGCGGCGGGCGCGGTGCTGATGTCGCTGGTGCTGGCGCACCGGCCGCCGTTCCGACGCGCCGGCGTGGCGCTGCTGTGGAACGTCGCCGCGTTCGGCCTGTGCATGATCGGCTTCGGCCTCTCGCGCAACTTCGCGCTCTCGGTGGGGCTGCTCGCGCTGAGCGGCATGGTGGACAACGTGAGCGTCGTGATCCGCGGCACGCTGATCCAGGTGATGACCCCGGCGCATCTCCTCGGCCGCGTCTCCGCGGTGAACTCGATCTTCATCGGCTCGTCGAACGAGATCGGCGCCTTCGAGTCCGGCGTCGCCGCCAAGCTCCTCGGCGCCGTGCGGGCGGTCGTCCTCGGCGGGATCGCCACGCTCGGCGTCGTCGGCGTGATCGCGTGGAAGCTGCCGGAGGTTCGGCGGCTCGGACAGATTCGGTGAACTGCAGAATCGACCACAGAGGCACAGAGGACACAGAGGAAGGGCACACGGGAGGTCGTCCCTCGGTCGGGACGAGATGCTTGAAGTGCTGGGGAGAACCCTGCGGCCGCGACCCCTGTCAGGATTCTCACATCTCATCCCGGCAGAGGGACCCTCTCTTCGTGTGCCCGTCCTCTGTGTCCTCTGTGCCTCTGTGGTGGATTTCGCAGTTAGACTTCTCCGCCATGCACCAGCGCGCGAAGCAACTGGTCGAGGAGCTCGGGCTGAGCCTCCATCCGGAAGGGGGGTGGTACAAGGAAGTGTTCCGCTCGAAGCACCGGGTCGGCGCCGATGAGGAGCGCGGGTGGCGGAGCGCGCTCACGACCATCTACTACCTGCTGACCGCCGGTCGGTACAGCCGCTTTCATCGCGTGCTCTCGGACGAGGCCTGGCACTTCTACGAGGGTGCGCCGCTCGAGCTGATCTGGATCAACGAGACCGGGATGCAGGCGCGGCGGTCGTTCCTCGGACCGGTGAACGAGGAGAGCAGCCCCGTGCGCGTGGTGCGCGCGGGATGCTGGCAGGCCGCGCAGACGACCGGGGACTACACGCTCGTCGGCTGTACCGTGGGGCCGGGGTTCGAGTTCGCGGACTTCGCGCTGCTCGCGGATCTGCCCAGCGAGGCGGAGCGCGTGCGCGAGCGGCACCCGCAGGTGGCGCGGCTCATCTAGGCCAAGTTGTTTGGCGAAATGGCGCGGACTAGCTTTCAGCTCGCCGCGCCGGTCGCACCACGAGACGCCTGGCGCGGCGGTGCTCCCATCTCCGGAATTCGCACATGCCCGATACATCGCGACAGCCCGTCATCGTCTCCGCCGTCCGCACGCCCATCGGCCGATTCCTCGGCGGGCTCTCCTCCCTCAGCGCGCCGGAGCTCGGCGCGATCGCGATCCGCGAGGCGGTCGCCCGCGCCGGCGTTCCGGCGACCGAGGTGCAGGAAGTCATCATGGGGCACGTCGTCCAGGGCGGGAACGGCCAGGCCCCCGCTCGTCAGGCGGCGCTCAAGGCCGGCCTGCCGAACACGGTCTCGGCGCTGACGATCAACAAGGTCTGCGGCTCCGGGCTCAAGGCCGTGATGCTGGCCGCGCAGGCGATCAAGGCGGGCGACGCGCAGCTGATCGTCGCCGGCGGCCAGGAGTCGATGTCCACGGCGCCCTACTACGTGTACGGCATGCGCAACGGCGTGAAGCTCGGCGACCAGCAGATGGTCGACGGGATGATCCGCGACGGCCTCTGGTGCTCGTTCTGCGACGTGCACATGGGCGGCCACGCCGAGTACACCGCGCGCAAGGCGGGCCTGTCGCGCGAGCAGCAGGACGAGTTCGCGGCGGCGTCGCACCGGAAGGCGGTCCGCGCGATGGAGACCGGCAAGTTCAAGGACGAGATCGTCCCGGTCGAGATCCCGGGGAAGAAGGGGCCGACCATCGTCGACGCCGACGAGGGCCCGCGCAAGGACTCGACGGCCGAATCCCTGGGGCGGCTCAAGCCGGCGTTCCCGAGCAAGAAGGGCGGCGCGAGCGAGCAGCTCACCGTCACGGCGGGCAACGCGTCCAGCCTGAACGACGGCGCGTCGGCCGTCGTGGTCACGTCGGAGGAGTACGCGCGCGCGAACGGCCTGACGATTCTCGGGCGCATCAGCGCCTACGCCACCGGCGCGGTGAACCCGCAGGACCTCTTCTTCGCGCCGATCACCGCCGTGCGCAACCTGATGCAGAAGAGCGGGACGTCGATCGCCGACTTCGACCTGATCGAGGCCAACGAGGCGTTCGCGTCTCAGGCGCTGGCCAACGGCCAGGGGCTGGAGTGGGACTGGGACCGCGTGAACGTGAACGGCGGCGCGATCGCGCTCGGCCACCCGATCGGCGCCAGCGGCGCGCGGGTGCTGACGACGCTGCTGTACGCGATGCAGGACCGCGGCGCCCGCACCGGACTCGCCACCCTCTGCCTCGGCGGCGGCGACGCGGTTGCGCTCAGCGTGGAGCGCGCGAGCTGAGTTGAGCGCGGAGACGGGCGCGCCCCCGCCGCGCGCCAAGCTCCCGGCGCCGGTGCGGCTGCTCGTCTTCGTGGTCGTCACGGCCGCGGCGGCGACGGTCCTGTCGCGGCTCGTCAGGCTCGCGTTCGACAGGGCGTGGCTGTTCAACGGCAGCAGCGAGCGCGCGCAGCTCGTGTTCTCGCTCGTCGTCGTGCTCGCGCTGCTGGCGGCGCACGTGCTCTGCCTGCGCGTGCTGGACCGCGAGCCGTGGAGCGCCGTCTTCATGGACCGCCGGGCGGCGCGCCCGTCCGTGCTCGGCGCCGGCGCGCTGCTCGGCGCGGTCACGGTCGCCGTGCCGACGCTGCTGCTGCTCGGCGGGCGCTGGTTCCACGTGGTGGAGGCGCCGGACGGGAGCTGGCTCGGCCAGGCGTGGTGGCTGCTGCTGTTCCTGGCGCCGGCGGCGCTGTGGGAGGAGCTCGCCTTCCGCGGCTACCTGTTCTCGGTGCTGCGCCGCTGGCTCGGGCCCGCCGTGGCGATCGGCGCGACGAGCATCGTCTTCGGGCTCATCCACCTGTCGAACCCCGGCGCCGAGGCGCGCTCGACGGTGCTCGTCATCCTCGCCGGCGTGTTCCTGGGCGGGATCATGCTCGCCACGCGCAGCCTGTACGCCGCGTGGGCGGCGCACCTGGCGTGGAACTGGATGATGGCCGCGGTGCTGCACACGCCGGTGAGCGGCGCCGCGTTCTCCATGCCCGACTACCAGATGGTCGAGACGGGGCCCGACTGGGCGACCGGCGGCCCGTGGGGTCCCGAGGGCGGCGCGGCGGCCGCGCTCAGCATGCTCGCTGCACTATATCTGCTCGTCCGCCGCGCGCCCGGGTGGTGGCGGCCTGACGACGCGCGCCATTCACCGAGTTCGCCGGCGCCAGCGGCGGCGGACGATCAAGCGGTCGTGGCGGTCGCGCCGCGACAACCGGAGTGAGATCATGACGGACACGACCGCGTCCTCCGGGGCGCAGAGCGGTAGTGGCGCGGCGGCCGGGCGCTCGCCGGCGAACGAGCACGTGGCGGTGGTGGGGGCGGGACAGATGGGGAACGGAATCGCGCACGTCTTCGCGCAGTCCGGCTTTCCGGTCACCATGATCGACGTGTCCGCCGAGGCGCTGAAGAAGGGGCGCTCGACGATCGAGAAGAACCTCGACCGCCAGCTCAAGAAGGGCACGCTCGACGCGGCCGCCCGCGACGCGACGCTCGGCCGCATCGGCGAGAGCACGGACCTGGGCGCGACGTCGGCCGCATCGCTGGTCGTGGAGGCGGCGACCGAGCGCACGGACCTCAAGTTCCGACTCTTCGCCGACCTCGACCGCGTGGCCCCCGAGGGAGCCATTCTCGCCTCCAACACCAGCTCGATCTCGATCACCGAGATCGCCGCGCGCACGAAGCGGCCCCATCAGGTGGTCGGGATGCACTTCATGAATCCCGTGCCGGTGATGCAGCTGGTCGAGATCATCCGCGGGCTCGCCACGTCCGAGGAGACGACGCGCAAGGTGACGGAGCTGAGCCGCCAGCTCGGGAAGACGCCGGTGGAGGTGAACGACTACCCCGGATTCGTCTCCAACCGCGTGCTCCTGCCGATGATCAACGAAGCGGTGTACTGCGTCATGGAAGGGGTGGGGACGCCGGAGGCGGTGGACACGGTCATGAAGCTCGGGATGAACCACCCGATGGGGCCGCTCGCGCTCGCCGACCTGATTGGGCTCGACACCTGCGTAGCCATCCTCGAAGTGTTGCAGAGCGGACTCGGCGACCCGAAGTACCGCCCGTGCCCGCTGCTCAAGAAGTACGTGGCGGCGGGCTGGCTCGGTCGGAAGACCGGGCGCGGGTTCTACAACTACACCTGACCATGCGGCGCGAGGACCGGTCGTGCATCTCTACCTCGGCTTGAGCCCCGGCGGCACGATGAACATCCACGAGTACGCGGAGGAGACGGGCGCCGGCGAGATGATGATCGACCTGAAGCCCGGGGAGACCTTCGCCGGCATCCCGTTCGAGCTGTGGGAGCGCCACGCCGGGCGCGCGGTCCACCTGAAGGACATGCGCGCCGAGTGCGTGAAGGCGTTCGGGCACGACGGGCAGGGAGGGGTGGCTTGATCGCCGACCTCACGCCGCTGACGGAGACGCAGCGCGAGGTGCAGCGCATGGCGCGCAGCTTCGCGCGGGAGGAGATCGCGCCGCACGTGGACCAGTGGGACCGCGACGCGCACTTCGAGCGGTCGCTCGTCGCGAAGATGGGGGAGCTCGGCTTTCTCGGGATGCTGATCCCCGAGGAGTACGACGGCCTCGGCCTCGACACGCTCACCTACCTGCTGGCGCTGGAGGAGATCGCGGCCGTCGACGCGTCGACGGCCGTCATGATGAGCGTCCACAACTCGCTGCCGACGCAGATGATCCTGCACTTCGGCACCGAGGAGCAGAAGCAGCGCTTCCTCCGCCCCATGGCGCGCGGCGAGATGCTCGGCGCCTTCGCGCTCTCCGAGTCGGAGGCCGGGTCCGACGCGGCGGCGCTCCGCACGCAGGCGGAGCAGAACGGGAGCGGGTGGGTGCTCAACGGGACCAAGGCCTGGGTCACCAATGGCAACACCGCCGACGTGATCCTGGCGATGGCGCGCACCGACAGCCCGTCCAACCGCCACGGCGCGCGCGGCATCTCGTCGTTCATCGTCACGCCGGACCTTCCCGGCTTCCGGGTGGGGAAGAAGGAAGACAAGATGGGGCTCCGCGCGAGCCCCACGGTGCAGCTGGCCTTTGATGGATTAGTCGTCCCGGCGGACAATGTCCTGGGCGAGGTGGGGCACGGCTTCAGCTACGCCATGCACTCGCTCGACAACGGGCGGATGGGCATCGCCGCGCAGGCCGTCGGCATCGCGCGCTCGGCGCTGGAGCACGCGGCGCGCTACGCCGCCGAGCGCAAGCAGTTCGGCACGCCGATCCGCGACTTCCAGGGCGTGCAGTTCAAGCTCGCCGACATGGCCACGCGCGTGACGGCGTCGCGCGCTCTGCTGCACGCGGCGGCCTCAGCGAAGGACCGCGGCGAGCGCGTCACCCAGTTCGGCTCGATGGCCAAGCTCATGGCCAGCGAGACGGCGATGTGGGTGACCACCCAGGCCGTCCAGATCTTCGGCGGCTACGGCTACGTGAAGGACTACCCCGTCGAGCGCCTCTTCCGCGACGCGAAGGTCACGGAGATCTACGAAGGCACCTCGGAGATACAGCGGATCGTGATCGCGAGGCAGCTCTATCGAGGTGAGTCGTGAGGCTGGGGAAGGGAAAGGGTTCATCCCCCATCCCCCTTCCCTCTTCCCCTCGCAACCAACCCCTAACCACTTCTTGAATGAAGGTCTTCGAACGTATTGCCGAGATGGGCCACGAGCAGGTCGTGTACTGCCACGACGACGCGAGCGGCTACTGCGGGATCATCGCGATCCACGACACGACGCTCGGGCCCGCGCTCGGCGGCTGCCGGTTCTGGAACTACTCGAGCGACGAGGAGGCGCTGGTGGACGTGCTGCGGCTGAGCCGCGGCATGACGTACAAGAACGCCGTGGCCGGGCTGAACCTGGGCGGCGGGAAGAGCGTGATCATCGGCGACCCGAAGATGCAGCAGGGGCGCGAGACGCTCTTCCGCGCGCACGGGCGCTTCGTGGACAGCGTCGGCGGGCGGTACGTGACGGCCGAGGACGTCGGCACGAGCCCGAGCGACATGGAGTACGTGCGGATGGAGACGGACTACGTGGCCGGCCTCACCGGACTCTCGGGCGACCCGTCTCCGGTCACCGCGCACGGGGTCTTCCGCGCCATCCAGGCGTCGGCGCAGCAGCGCTGGGGCTCGGACGAGCTGACCGGCAAGACGATCTCGCTCCAGGGCTGCGGCCACGTCGGGTTCTACCTGGCGAAGGAGCTCTCCGCCGCCGGCGCCCGGCTCGTCGTCACCGACATCGACGCTGCGAAGGTGCGCACGGTGGTCGACGAGTGCGGCGCCAAGGCGGTCGCGCCTGACGAGATCTACGGCGTGCGCGCGGACCTCTTCGCCCCCTGCGCGCTCGGCGGCATCATCAACGACGACACGATCCCGCAGCTCAAGGTCGAGATCGTCGCCGGCGGCGCGAACAACCAGCTCCTCGAGGAGCGCCACGGCGACGAGCTGGAGTCGCGCGGGATTCTCTACGCGCCCGACTACGTCGCCAACGCCGGCGGCGTGATCAACGTCTATAGCGAGCTGGCCGGGTGGGACTCCGAGCGCTCGCTGCGCAAGGCCGACGAGATCTACCAGACCGTCCTCGGCGTCTACGAGATCGCGCGCGAGCAGGGCGTCCCGACCTACGTCGCCGCGGACCGGCTGGCCGAGCGGCGGCTGAAGGCGGTGGGCGCGCTGGTGAAGGCGTGGCCGCAGTGGCCGCGGAAGAACAACGGGCGCTAGGGGAGGACGGGATGAGGGGACGGCGGGAGGGCCGTCATTCCCGCGTGCGCGCGAATCACGGCCCTCCCGCCGTCCCCTCGTCCCTTCGTCCCGTCGCTTCGCTGATGTACCTTCCCTCGATCACCGCATAAGGACGAAGAGAGATGCTGAGATGGTCTGATTGGGATCGTTGTCCCCCCGGACAGGCGCTCAACGACGCCGACCCCGAGATCGCGCGGCTGATCGAGCGTGAGATCCAGCGGCAGGGCGAGGGGCTGGAGCTGATCGCGAGCGAGAACTTCGTGTCGCCGGCGGTGATGGAGGCGATGGGGACGCCGCTCACGAACAAGTACGCCGAGGGGCTGCCGGGGAAGCGGTACTACGGCGGCTGTGAGTTCGTCGACGCCGTCGAGCAGCTGGCGATCGACCGGGCGAAGGAGCTGTTCGGCGCCGAGCACGCGAACGTGCAGCCGCACTCGGGGGCGAGCGCGAACCTGGCGGTGTTCTTCGCGCTGCTCAAGCCGGGGGACACCTTCCTCGGGATGGACCTCTCCAACGGCGGGCACCTCACGCACGGGTCGCCGGTGAACTTCTCCGGCATCCTGTACCGGGCGCTCTCGTACGGCGTGGACGCGTCCGGCTACCTGAACTACGAGCAGATGCGCGCGCTCGCCCGCGAGCACCGGCCGAAGATGATCATCGCCGGCTACAGCGCCTACTCGCGCGAGATCGACTTCGCGGCGTTCGCCGAGGTGGCGCGGGAGGTCGGCGCGTACTTCATGGTCGACATGGCGCACTTCGCCGGCCTCGTCGCGGCGGGCGTCTACCCGTCGCCGATCCCGCACGCGGACGTCGTCTCCACCACCACGCACAAGACGCTGCGCGGCCCGCGCGGCGGGATGATCCTCTGCCGCGCCGAGCACGCGAAGGCGATCGACAAGGCCGTCTTCCCGGGCACGCAGGGCGGTCCGCTCGAGCACATCATCGCGGCCAAGGCGGTGTCGTTCCTCGAGGCGCTCCAGCCGTCGTTCAAGGACTACTGCCGCCAGGTCGTCGCCAACGCCCGCGCGCTCGCGGCGGCCCTCATGGAGCGCGGCTTCCAGGTCGTCTCCGGCGGCACCGACAACCACCTGATGCTGCTCGACCTGCGCAACAAGGGGCTCACCGGCAAGGTGGCCGAGAAGGCGCTGGACGCGGCCGGCATCACGGTGAACAAGAACACCGTCCCGAACGAGACGCAGTCGCCGTTCGTGACCAGCGGCATCCGCGTCGGCACGCCGGCGGTCACCACGCGCGGGATGCGCGAGCCGGAGATGCGCCGCATCGCCGAGCTGATGGACCAGGCCGTGACGGGGCACCAGGATGAGGGCGCCCTGGCGCGGGTGCGGGACGAGGTGCGGGAGCTGACGAGCGCGTTCCCGCTCTACCCGGTGGCGGCGGGGGCGGAGGCGCGCTGACGCGGCGCGGGGCCGATCAGGTTCCCGGGGGCGCCAGCCTTGGCGCCGCCGCGAACTGGTGAGGGAATCGGTAGGATGCCGTAAGGGAGAGCGAGCTGGACAGGGGGCGCACCCGCCTGCATATTGGCGCCCGCGCCGACGCCGGCGCGCCCCACGGTGGATTCCTCGCGAAGCGCCCCCATGCAGCTGATGCGCACTCTCGGGACCGCCGCCCTCCGCGGCGGTCTGTTCGTGTTCCCCCTGGCGTCGGCCGCCGTCGCGGCGGGCGCCCAGTCGCGGGCCGACTCGATTCCCCTCACCTTCGGCGTCTGGGTCCCGCGCTCCCAGGCGGGCGTGGCGGTGGGCACGATCGACAGTGCCGACGCGCGCGGCAGCGCCGGCGCGCCGCCGCGGACCTTCTCGGACCTGCTGACCGCGCGGCTCGCAGGGGTCTCCGTCTCGCGCACCAGCGGGTTCTCGGGCGCCGCGGCGCGCGTGCTGCTCCGCGGGCGTAACCACGTCGGCGGGGATGTCGAGCCGATGCTCGTCGTGGACGGGATCGTGGCGTCGGGTGAGAGCGCCGCCGACGGGCCGATTGTCTCTGGCGCGCCGGCGTCGCGTCTCGACGAGATCGCGCCGGAGGACATCGAGCGCGTGGACGTGCTGCGCGGTCCGGCGGCGACGTCGCTCTACGGCGTGAACGCCAGCAACGGCGTGATCGTCGTGACCACGCGGCGGGGGAGCGCCGGGCGACTGCGCATGCAGAGCTTCGCGGAGGCGGGGGCGGCGGAGCAGGGGAGCGCCTTCGACGCGAGCTACTGGCGCTTCGGGCAGACCACCGTCGGCAATCCCGCCCGCTGCACTCTGCTGATCGTGGCCGCCGGCGAATGTACGCCCGACTCGCTCGTGACGCGGTCGTCGTTCGCACGCCAGGACCCATTCCGGGTCGCGCCGCGGGTGGCGGCGGGCGCCA
>DATFPD010000089.1:0-8185 GCA_035265005.1 Gemmatimonadaceae bacterium
GCGCTCGCCGGTGGCCTGCTCGGGGCTCATGTACTGCGGCGTCCCGACCAGCGTCCCGGTGCCGGTGAGCCCGCGCTGCTCGGCGTTAGGCTCGGCGGTCTTGGCGATCCCGAAGTCCATGACGAGGGTCCGCCGGTCGGGCCCCTCGAGCATGATGTTCTCGGGCTTGATGTCGCGGTGCACGATCCCGTGGCGGTGCGCGGCGCCGAGCGCGCCGGCGGCCTCGCGGAGGATGCGCGCGGCCTCGTCCACCGGGAGCTTCCCGTCGCGCTCGATCATCGCGGCGAGGCTCTCCCCCTCGATCCGCGGCATGACGAAGTACGCGATCCCCTCCCCCTCGCCGACGGTGTAGATGGGGATCACGTTCGGGTGGCGCAGCTTCGCGACCGCCTCGGCCTCGCGCTGGAAGCGCTGGAGCAGCGTGTCGGAGACGACCAGGTCCGGGCGCAGCGTCTTGACCGCCAGCTCGCGCTTGAGGCGCTTGTCGTAGGCGACGTACACCTCGGCGAACCCGCCGCGCCCGAGCAGGTCGCGCAGCTCGCAGGTGGGCCCGAGCGCGTCCTGGAGGCGGCGGCGGTGCGCGGCGTCCTCGGCCGCCGAGGGGGGCGCCGCGCCGGGGCCGATCGTCTGGCCGTCCTTCGTGAACTCGATCGGCGTCGCGGAGCCGCACCGCGGGCAGAAGCTGGCGCCGTCGGGGAGGCTGGCGGCGCAGACGGCGCAGCTGCTCGCCGATGGGGAGGCGGGGGGGATCGGAGGCATCAGGACAGCGTGCTTCGGGCCATACGGTGGGGGGACGCACAATGTCGCACCAGTCGGCGCCAGGCGCAAACAGCGAGCTGCGATCCTTCGCTTCGCTCAGGACAGGCTCTGCGACCTGCGGACTACGCCTGCGACCTGCGACCTGCGACCTGCGACCTGCGACCTAGCTGCCTCGGGAAGCTAGCTGCGTCCCGAGGCAGCTAGGTCGCAGGTCGCAGGTCGCAGGTCGCAGGTCGCAGGTCGCAGGTGTAGTTCTCCCCTTTCTGCCCTCCCGCACGCGGAGGCATCTTCCTGCCATGTCACCCCTGCTCTCGCACAACAGCTACGGCCAGTCGGACGTCCGGCTGCTCAAGGTCTCCCGCCGGTCCACCCGCCACGAGGTGGCGGACGTCACCGTGGGGGTGCGGCTGGAGGGGGACTACGACCGCGCGCACACGGCGGGCGACAACCGGGCCGTGCTGCCGGCGCAGGCGGTGCGGGACGCGGTGTACGCGATGGCGCGGCGGCGGGCGGTGCGGCAGATCGAGGAGTTCGGCGTTAGGCTCGCCGAGCACTTCCTGGGCGGCGACGCCGGCTCCGCGGTGTCGCGGGTGCGGGTCGAGCTGGCCGAGCGGGCGTGGGAGCGGGTGGGCGTCGGCGGTCGGCCGCACGACACGACGTTTCGCGGCTCGGGCGGCCACCGCCGGCTGGCGGTCATCACGGCGACCGGCGAGGGGGCGGACGTCGAGTCGGGGGTCGAGCACCTGGTGCTGCTCAAGACGGCCGGGGCGGCGTACCAGGGCTTCGCCCGCGACGCCTACACCACGCTGCGCGACGCGCCCGACCGCGTGCTGGCGGCCGTCGTCTCGGCGCGCTGGCGGTACGTGAACCCGGACGCGTCCTACGGCCTGCTGTACGAGAAGGTCGTGCGCACGCTGCTGGAGAGCTTCGCCGAGCACGAGAGCCGCTCGGTGCAGCACACCCTCTACACGATGGGCGAGGCCGTCCTCGAGTACTCCCCGGAGGTGGCCGAGGTGCGCCTGGCCGCGGCCGGCGGCATCGCCCCGCTGGCCGACCCGACCACCCCCGACATCGACGCCCCGAACGAGCTGTTCCTCCCCACCGACGCGCCGCACGACCTCACCGAGGCGACCGTCCGCCGCGAGGGGATGGCGGGGGAGCTGCGGCTGCTCAAGCGCGGGGAGGGGAGGCGGGGGAGTGAGTGAGATGCGTGCTGCGTGCTGCGTGCTGCGTGCTGCGTGCTGCGTGTCGTGCCTCGGGATGCTTCCGGAGGCACGACACGCAGCACGCAGCACGCAGCAGCTCTCACCCTCCCCGCTTCTGGACCAGTCCCGAGAAGCTCCTCCCTCGCAGCTGCTCCGCGCCGAGTCCCGTCGCCGCGCTCGCCTCGCGCTCGGTGACGGCGCCGCAGTCCATGGCGCGCAGGACGAAGTTGAGGACCGACTGGCCGGCGGCGGCGTCGTCAGGCGGGAGGGCGCCGCGGGCGGCGACGGTGCGGGCGGCGCGCTCGGCGTGGGCGCGGAGGCGCGCGGCGGCGGCGTCGAGCCCGGAAAGGTAGAAGGCGAAGGTCGCGGCGTAGCGCGTCGGGAGCTGCGCCGGGTCGAGGTCCCACCCCTGGTAGAAGCCGAGGGCGAGGGCGTGCTGCACGTCCTCGAAGTGCTGGCGCCAGGCGCGGTGCACCGCCGCGCGGTTCTCCCCCGACTGGGCGGCCGTCAGCCCGCGGCCGCCCTGGGGGCGGTGGCGCGGGAGCGGCAGCGGGGCGGCGGTCGCGCCGTCGGCCAGCCGGACCCCGGTGCCGGCGAGCGCGGCCTGCATCGCGTGGCGCAGGAAGTCCAGGGCGCCGTGCCGCGGCTGCTGGTGCGCCGGCGCGATCCCGCACCCGGCCGTGTAGTCCAGCGCCCCCACGTGCGCCGCCGTTAGGCGGCCGCCGGCGGCGGCGAGCAGCTTCGGGAGCGCGCTCTCCCCGCGGGCGTCGAGCACCAGCTGCGGCGCCTCCACCATCACGTCGAACGCCACCGCCCCCAAGGCCAGCCCCAGCGCCCGCTCCAGCTGCGCCAGCGCGTCGGCCAGGAACGTCACCTGCTCGGGCACGGTCACCTTGGCCAGCGTCACGCCGAACCCCGGCGGCAGCCGCCCGCCGGTCTCGGAGAGCAGCGCGTGGACGAGGATGCCGAGCGTGCGCAGCCCGCGCGCCCCCATCGCTTCGGTCAGCGGCTTCACGCGGACGCCGGGGAACGGCGGCAGGGTCCCGGCCTCCAGCGCCACCGCCATCTCCCCCGCGACCACCGCCGCCAGCGCGTCCTCGTCGCCGTCCGGGTGCACGCCGTAGCCGTCCTCGAAGTCGACCCGCAGCTCCTCGACCGGCTCGCGGCGCAGCTTCTCCACCACGCGCGCGTACACGCTCTCGGCGACGCGCGACTCCGGCAGCCCGACCGCGCGGGCCAGCGTCATCCAGTCCGGCGCGTAGTCCTCGAGCGCCCGCAGCGCGACGGTGCCGTAGCGGCGCGCCCCGTCGGCCGTGAAGCCCTGCGCCCGCTCGTACAGCACCTGCACCGGCTGCCGCCCCGTCCCCTCCCCCCGGTACCGCGCCGCGAACGCCCGATTCGCATCGCGCAGCTGCGCGACGACCTCGGAGCCGGGAGAGAGGGAGGGCATGGGAGGAAAATACAGCGGCTGCGTGCTGCGTGCTGCACGCAGCCGCTCCTCACACTCCCACCATCTCCCGCTCCTCGACCGGCGGCGCGTTCACTCGCGCCGTACGCATCGCCTCGGCGCTCTTGCGGCTATACGCGAAGTACACCACCAGCCCGATCGCGAGCCAGATGAAGAGGCGCTCCCAGGTGTGCCACGGGAGTCCCACCATCTGCGCCAGGCAGATCACCGCGCCGATGATCGGCACCCACGGCATCCAGGGCGTGCGGAACGGGCGCTCGAGCGCCGGGTCGGTGCGCCGCAGCACGATCACGCCGGCGCACACGATCACGAACGCCAGCAGCGTCCCCATGCTCGTGAGCTGGCTCAGGACGTGGATCGGCAGCAGCCCGGCCGCCACCGCGACGATCGAGCCGGTGAGGATCGTGCTCACGTGCGGCGTGCGCAGCCGCGGATGCACCGCGCGGAACGCCGCCGGGAGCAGCCCGTCGCGGCTCATCGAGTAGAAGATCCGCGTCTGGCCGAGCAGCGTCACCACCATCACGCTGAACAGGCCGCAGATCGCGCCGAGCTTGATCACCGGGCGCAGCCAGGCGAGGCCGGTCGCATCGATCCCCACCGCCAGCGGGTCGGCCACGTTGAGCCGCGAGTAGTGCACGATCCCGGTCAGCACGAGCGCCACCGCGATGTAGAGCGCGGTGCAGATGAAGAGCGACGCCAGGATCCCGCGCGGCAGGTCGCGCTGCGGGTCCTTCGCCTCCTGCGCGGCCGTGCTCACGGCGTCGAAGCCGATGTACGCGAAGAAGATCACCCCCGCCCCGCGCAGCACGCCGCTCCACCCGAAGTGGCCGAACTCGCCGGCGTTGGCGGGGATGAAGGGCGTCCAGTTCGCTCGGTTGATGAACGCCGCGCCCGCCACGATGAAGACCAGCAGCACCGCCATCTTGATGACGACAATCACCGCGTTCACGTTCGCCGACTCCTTGATGCCGACGACGAGCAGCGCCGACACCGCGGCGACGACGAGCGCGGCCGGCAGGTTGAACACGCCGGCCACGGTGGTGCCGTCGGCGAGGGTGAGCGTCGTCCCCGGCGCGGAGGCGAGCTGCGGCGGGATGGCGAGCCCCACGTCGCGCAGGAAGCTCATCATGTAGCCGGACCAGCCGACGGCGACGGTCGCCGTGCTGAGCGCGTACTCGAGGATCAGGTCCCAGCCGATGATCCACGCCAGCAGCTCGCCCATGGTCGCGTAGGCGTACGTGTACGCGCTCCCGGACACGGGGATCATCGACGCGAACTCGGCGTAGCAGAGCCCGGCGAAGGCGCACCCCACGGCGGCGATGATCATCGACAGCACGAGCGCCGGCCCGGCGTTCTGCGACGCGGCGGTCCCGGTCAGCACGAAGATCCCGGTGCCGATGATCGAGCCGATCCCGAGCGCCGTGAGATTCCACGCGCCGAGCGAGCGGCGCAGGAGTCCCTTCTCGGCCTCGAGCCGCAGCTCGGCGATGGACTTGCGGGTGGTGAGGGACATGAGGGGTGAGGTGGGAGTGATGGCGTCGACCTGGGACGGGGGATGGGGGATGGAGGATGGAGGACGCGACAGTCCCGCAGTTCATCCCCCATCCCCCATCCCCCGTCCCTCTGCTCCGCCAACATGCCGTCAGGCGCCCGACCAGCGGGTCCGAGCGCCGTGCGAGCAATGTCCGAGTCTTGTCCGAAGCGACCCGCGGCGCGCTGCGTCCGGGGGACGCGGGCGCTCACATTGTCAGAAGCGCGGATTGTGCGCGCCCCGGCCTGGCGTCATCGTGAGAACGTCACCTCTCGCCCATGTCTTCCGCCGCCGTCACCCGCTCCACGCCGCGCTCGCGCTCCACGGTGCTCGTCGCGCTGCTCGCGCTGACGCTCGCGCTGGCGGGGGTGCTCGCGTACGAGGCGCACGACGCCGCGCGCTCGCACCAGGCGACGGCGGAGCGGGCGCTGCGCGACTACGCGGTGTTCGCGGCGTGGGAGTTCCTCACCGGCGCGCGGCAGAGCGTGAACAACGCGGTCTCCGCGGCGCTGAGCCCGGCCACGAGCGTGAAGGCGTCGTCCCCGTACGAGCTGCTCCCGCCCCCCGCCGTGCTCGACGGCTCGGCGGCCGCGCCGCTGCGCTGCGACAGCGCCGACGCCGGCACCGTCGCCGACCGCGCGCTCGGCTACTTCCGGCTCGACCTGCGCAACGGCTCGCTCACCTTCGCCGGCCCCGAGCCCCCGCCGGCAGTGCGCGCGTGGCTCGCCGACACCGTCACCGAGCACGCGCGCACCGTCTACCGCCCCGACTGGTCGTACGCGCTCGTCTTCGGGGGCGCGGGCGGCAGGGCGCGCGCCGTGGCGTACGGCATCAAGTACGCCGAGCACAACGCGCCGGTCGCGGCGTACGGCTTCCTCACCTGCCCGTCGGCGTTCGGGGCGCCGGTGTTCCGGGAGGTGATGCGGCGCAACGCCCTCCTCCCGGTGTCGCTCACCGGCGGGGCGCCGAACGACTCGCTGCTCGTGCTGGCGGTGAAGGAGCACGGCCGCGAGATCTTCCGCTCCGCGCCGGCGACGCCCGCGTCGCTGTCGCCGTTCGTCGGCGAAGTGACGATGGAGAAGTTCGGCGGGCTCACCGCCCGGGTGACGCTCCGCCCCGACGCGGTGAGCCGGCTGGCGATCGGCGCCCCGCCGCGGTCGCGGCTGCTGGTGATCTTCGGCCTGCTCGTCCTCACCGCCGGCCTGGTGGTGGTGGCGCTGCTCCAGCTCCGGCGCGAGCACGAGCTGGCGCGGCTGCGCGCCGACTTCGTCTCCGGCGTCTCGCACGAGCTGCGCACGCCGCTCGCGCAGATCCTGCTGTTCGCCGAGACGCTGAGCCTGGACCGCGTGCGCTCCGACCGCGAGCGCCGCACCGCGGCCGACATCATCGTGCAGGAGGGGCGGCGGCTGATGCACCTGGTGGACAACGTGCTGCACTTCGCGCGCGCCGAGCGGGGGCTGAACCGGGTGGCGCCGCAGCCGACCGCGCTGGCGCCGCTGCTGGAGGAGGTCGCGGCGACGTTCCGGCCGCTCGCCGCCGCCGCCGGCGCCGGGCTGCGGACGGCGCTCGACGAGCGCGCCGCCGCCCCGGTCGACCGCGACGCGCTGCGCCAGGTGCTCCTCAACCTGCTCGACAACGCGGTCAAGTACGGCCCGGCCGGCCAGACGGTCACGCTCGGCGTCACGTCAGGCGCCGGCGGCGGCGGACCGGCGGGGCGGCCCGTCGTCAGGCTGTGGGTGGAGGACGAGGGCCCCGGCATCGACCCGGCCGACCGCGAGCGGATCTGGCTCCCCTTCGTGCGCGTCGCCCGCGACCGCCACGCCGCCGCCGGCGGGAGCGGCATCGGCCTGTCGGTGGTGCGCGAGCTGGTCGCGCTCCACGGCGGGCGCGCCTGGGCCGAGGGCGGGGCCGGCGGCCGCGGCGCCCGCTTCGTCGTCGAGCTCCCGGCGAGCGAGGTCGTGAGCTCCGCCGAAAGAGCGCCGCGCCGTCCGGACCCCGTCGCGGCGGGACAGTCATGAGGATTGAACCGCGGAGGGCGCGGAGGCCGCGGAGGAGTGCCGCCCGGGAAGCCCTGGCGTCCCGAAAGCAGTCCTCCGCGGCCTCCGCGCCCTCCGCGGTTCAATCCATTAGCGCGTCCCGTCCACGAAGCGTGAGCGGTGCAGCATGACGACCAACGGGAACGGCCACCGGCCGCGGGTGCTGATCGTCGAGGACAACGCGAACCTCGCGCTCGGGCTGCGGAACAACCTGGAGATCGAGGGCTACGACGTCGACGTCGCGCGCGACGGCGCGAGCGGGCTCGCCGCGGCGCGCGCCGAGCCGGCGCCGGACCTCGTCATCCTCGACCTGATGCTCCCCGAGATGGACGGCTACCGCGTGCTGCGCACCCTGCGCGACGAGGGGCGCGGGATGCCGGTGCTGATCCTGACCGCGCGGGGCGAGGAGGCGGAGAAGGTGCGCGGCTTCCGCCTCGGCGCCGACGACTACGTCACCAAGCCGTTCGGGCTCCTCGAGCTGTTGGCGCGGGTCAACGCGCACCTCCGCCGCGCCCGCGGGCCGGCGGCGCCTGACGAGTCCGGGTCGCGGCGGGGCGACGCGCCCTCGTCAGGCGCCGCCGGCCGCGGCGCCGGGCTCCCGCCGCTGGTGGCGTTCGGCGAGATCCGCGTCGAGCCGCTCACCCACGCCGTCTTCCGCGCCGGCCGCCCGGTCGCGCTCCGCCCGAAGGAGTTCGACCTGCTGATCGCCCTCATCCGCCGCCGCGGCCGGGTCGCCACCCGCCTCGAGCTGCTGCGCGAGGTCTGGGAGTACGACCACTCGGTCATCAGCCGCACGGTCGACACCCACGTCGCCGAGCTGCGCCGCAAGCTGGAGGACGACCCGGCCGCCCCGCGCCACATCCTGACCGTGCGGAAGACGGGGTATCGGCTGCAGGAGTGAGTCCCGGTCGCGCGCCGCCGCGCGTCCGCCGGATCGCTCAGGTCATGGCACGATGATGAAGAGGGCCGAGAAGGTGCCCGGGACCGCCCCGGTCACCTGGCTGGTCACGTCGGTGACCGGATGATGGTCGGCTCGTTCTGCCATCCACATGGGCCCTTACTGCCCGGCACTTTTTGCCGGTATCACGCTTTTGATCCAACCGTTTCTTGCGTGTCCTGCCGGGGCGGGGTAAGCTAGCTGGGAGATCGATAACTACTGAAGGCCGGTCGCGTCCCTGGACCGTCA
>DATFPD010000090.1:0-8886 GCA_035265005.1 Gemmatimonadaceae bacterium
CAGGGCGACGTCGTCGGGACGCTGCCCGAGTGTGGAGAGGTCGATCCGGCGGCCGGCGTTGAAGCCGCCGTAGTCGCCCGCCCACCGGTCCCAGACGATGAGCGTCTTGGCGACGTCCATCACCATCACGTACGGCGGGCGCTCCTCGCGCAGGAACCCCCACATAGCCGCGCACCTGCCCGAACGCCTTGCGCAGCAGCTTGTCGGTGTTGCGCCCGGGCGCGGTAGGCGAGCTCGTTGAGGCTGGGCGGCATCGGGGACCGTGGTTAGGTTCGTCGGAAGATAGCGTGAAGCCATTGAACCGCGGAGGACGCGGAGGGCGCGGAGGAGGGCCGCCCGGGGAGCCACCGCGTCCCGGGCGGCCCTCCTCCGCGCCCTCCGCGTCCTCCGCGGTTCAATGCTGTTCGATTAGACTTTGAGGCATGCCGGCCACCATCCCCCCCTCCGTCGAACGCATCCTGCGCTACTTCAAGTCGATGTCGCGCGAGGAGAAGATGCAGGCGCTCGTGGGGTACGCGAAGAAGCTGGAGCCGCTGCCGGAGCGCTTCGCGCACCTCGACCGCGGGGTGTTCACGGTGCCCGAGTGCCAGACGCGCGTGGACGTCTTCCCGGAGGTGCGCGACGGGAAGATGTACTTCTACGCCGACCTCAACGCGCGCCAGTCGCCGACGATCGCGGCCGTGCTCGCGATCATCTTCCAGGCGGTGAACGGCCACCCGCCGCAGACCACGCTCGACATCCCGCCGGACTTCGTCAGGCAGCTCATGGAGGGGATCGGGCTGGCGGCGCGCGAGGTGGGGCTCGAGGCGATGGTCGCGCGGCTGAAGCGGCACGCCGCCGAGGCGCAGAAGGCGGCGTGACGGCCGCGGCGGCGCCGGCCGAGCAGCGGCCGCCGACGCGGCGCGCGCTCGGCGAGATCGCGCGGCTCTTTCTGACGCTCGGCCTCATCTCGTTCGGCGGGCCGGCGGCGCACATCGCGATGATGGAGGACGAGGTCGTCCGCCGCCGCCGCTGGCTGACGCGTGAGGCCTTCCTCGACTACCTGGGCGCCACCAACCTGATCCCCGGACCGAACTCCACCGAGCTCGCGATCCACATCGGCCGGGTGCGCGGCGGGTGGCCGGGGCTCGTGGTGGCCGGCGCCTGCTTCATCCTCCCGGCGACGCTGATCGTCGCCGCGCTGGCGGCGGCGTACGTGCGCTACGGCGCGCTCCCCGCCGCCTCGGGCGTGCTGCGGGGCGTGAAGCCGGTCGTGATCGCGGTCGTGGTCCAGGCGCTCTGGGGGCTCGCCCGCAGCGCGGTGCGCTCCCGCCGGCTCGCCGCGCTCGGCGCCGGTGCCGTGCTCGCGGCGGCGCTCGGCGTGCACGAGCTCGTGGTGCTCGCCGCCGCCGCGGTGGTGGGGATGCTGCTCCTCCTGCTCGCGCGGCCGACCGGCGCCGGATGGCACCGCTCGGCCGCCGTGTCGGCAATGCCTATGGCAATGCCCGTGGCGATGCAGGCCGCCGCCGCGTCAGGCGGAGCGGCGGCGGCCGGTGTGTCGCTCTGGCCGCTGTTCGGCGTGTTCGCGAAGACCGGCGCGCTGCTCTTCGGCAGCGGCTACGTGCTGCTCGCCTTCCTCCGCGCCGACCTCGTGGAGCGGCTGCACTGGCTCACCGAGCGGCAGCTGCTGGACGCGGTGGCGGTGGGGCAGGTGACGCCGGGTCCGCTGTTCACGACCGCGACCTTCATCGGCTACGTGCTCGCCGGGGGCGCCGGCGCGGCGACAGCCACGGTGGGGATCTTCCTCCCCGCGTTCATCTTCGTCGCCATCAGCGGCCCGCTCGTGCCGAGGCTCCGCGCCTCCCCGCTCGCCGGCGCCGCCCTCGACGGCATCAACGCCGCCTCGCTCGCCCTCATGGCCGTGGTCTCGTGGCAGCTCGCGCGCGCGGCCGTCGTCGACCTGCCGACCGCCGGGCTCGCACTCGCCAGCGCGGTGCTGCTGCTGCGCTACCGGGTCAACTCGGCCTGGCTCGTGGCGGGGGGCGCGGCACTCGGGCTGCTGCTCTGGCAGCAGCCGGCGGGGTGAGCACGCGGCGTCGGTCATCGGGACTCGGCACGGGGGCATCCTGGGGCAGTGGTGGGCCCTTGATTCATCAAGGGCCCTCTGCATCCCGGCCGGCAGGCTGTGGCCCTTGATTCATCAAGGGCCCACCCCGGCTCTCGGCCGGCCCCTCTCCCTGATGCCGAGTGCCGAGTGCCGAGTGCCGAGTGCCGAGCGCCGAGCGCCGAGTCCCGATGCCCGAGAGGGGCGCGTGCCTTGCGTTCACGCTCTGCTCTATCTTCATCCATGGCGATTCTGTCCCGCACATACTCTCAGATGCCGATTACGATCAAGGTCAACAAGACCGGCCCCCTGTTCATCTCGCCCGAGCAGATGGCCGACGTCCAGATCGTGGACCACGAGGGCAACGTCATCCAGCCGAAGAGCGCGAAGGGGATCAAGCTCTGCCGCTGCGGCGCCTCGAGCGAGAAGCCGTTCTGCGACGGCACGCACAGCCGGATCGGCTTCCTGGCCGCCGAGATGGCCGCCAGGGAGTTCGATCAGCAGCAGCAGCAGCAAAAGTGAGATCAGCTCCGCGGTCTCTTCCATGACCGAACGCCTCGTCTCGATCTGGGCCTGGACCATCATCGTGGTCGTGCTGCTCGTCGGGCTGCCGATCATGGTCGTGCTGTTCGCGCTCACGGCGCCGTTCGACCCCGGGCGTTATGCGGCGGGCCGCTTCTTCCGGCTGATGGGCGTGACGTGCGTGAAGCTGAACCCGCTCTGGCGCTTCCGCACCGGCGGCGTGACGGTCGCCGACCCGCGGCGGCCGTACGTCGCGGTGTCGAACCACGAGTCGTACGCCGACATCTTCCTGATCAGCCATCTGCCCTGGGAGATGAAGTGGCTGGCGAAGGCGCAGCTCTTCCGGATCCCGGTGATGGGCTGGATCATGCGCATGGCCGGCGACATCCCGGTGGACCGCGCCAGCCGGACGAGCGGCGCCGACGCGCTCGCGCGCTGTCGCGACCGGCTCGACAAGCGGGTCTCCGTGATGATCTTCCCCGAGGGCACGCGGTCGCGCGACAGCAACCTGCTGCCGTTCAAGGACGGCGCGTTCCGCCTGGCGATCGAGGCGGGCGTCCCGATGCTGCCGATCGCCGTCGCCGGCACGCGGTACTGCATGGCCAAGGGCTCGTTCCGCTTCCGCCGCGCCAACGCCGCGTGCCGCGTCCTGGATCCCATCAGCACCGCCGGCCTTTCGATGGACGACGTCCCGGCGCTGCGCGAGCGCGTCCGCACCACCATCGACGACGCCCGCCGCGCGCTAGCCCGCGAGCTCACGGGTGGCAAATCGGAAGAGCTGTACGCGGATGAAGACGGATAGAAGCACGGATGACATCCGTGCTTCTATCCGTCTTCATCCGTGGTGAGCCTTTGACGGCCACGCGATGACGGTCGACGACGAGGCCGTCGCCGCCGCGCCGCACGGGCCGCGGGACGAGGAGGAGCTCGAGCTGATGCTCTCCGACCCGACGCCGGCGGTGGTCGAGGCGCTGCGCGCGTGTCCGGGGGACGTCGTGGTGCTCGGCGCCGGCGGGAAGATGGGGCCGTCGCTCTCGCGCATGCTCCGGCGCGCGGCGCACGACGGGCGTCGCGTCATCGCCGTGTCGCGCTTCGGCTCGCCCCGCGCCCGCGAGCGGCTGGAGGGCTGGGGGGTGGAAACCGCCGCGTGCGACCTCGCCGACCGGGCGGCGGTGGCGCGGCTCCCCGACGCGCCGAACGTCGTCTACATGGCCGGCCAGAAGTTTGGCACGCGCGACGCCCCGGCGATCACGTGGGCGATGAACACCGTGGTCCCCGCCGTCTGCGCCGAGCGCTACGCCGGGTCGCGCGTGGTCGCGTTCAGCACCGGCAACGTGTACGCGCTGACCCCGGTCGGGCGCGGCGGCTCGCACGAGGAGGACGCGCCGGCGCCGGTCGGCGAGTACGCGGCGTCGTGCGTTGGCCGCGAGCGCGTGCTCGAGTACTACTCGGCGCGCGACGGCACGCCGGTGGCGATCGTGCGCCTCAACTACGCCAACGACCTGCGCTACGGCGTGCTCACCGACCTCGCGCTCAAGGTCTGGCGCGGCGAGCCGGTGGACGTGGCGATGGGGTACGTGAACGTCATCTGGCAGGGCGACGCCAACGCGCTCGCCGCGGCCTGCCTCCCGCGCGCCGCCGCGCCGCCGTTCGTGGTGAACGTCACCGGCCCCGAGACGCTCGCCGTGCGCGATGTGGCGCGCGCGCTCGGCCGCCTCCTCGACCGCGAGCCCGTCCTCGCCGGCGCCGAGTCGCCGGACGCGCTCCTCTCCGACACCGCGCGCATGACCGGGACGCTCGGCGCCCCGCTGGTCCCGGCGGCCTGGTTGCTCCGCTGGGCCGCCGACTGGGTCCGCGCCGGCGGCCCGCTGCTCGGCAAGCCAACGAAGTTCGAGGCGCGCGACGGAAAGTTCTGAGAACTGTACGCTTGCAACGGCAGGGCGCGGATGAACACGGATAGGAGCACGGATGCACACGGATACTACTCATCATCCGTTCCAGTACCGGCCCAACAGGTAGTGGCTTGGACGATGGGTCGTATCCGTGTTCATCCCTGCTGCTATCCGTGTTCATCCGCGCCCGCTCTTGCGGAGCTTTGGTCCGCCACATGAGCCTGCGTGCCACACTGCTCGAGGGGCACGTCATGCCCGCGCACCCGCTCGCGCTGACGGCGCGGCGTCGGCTCGACGAGCGGCGGCAGCGGGCCCTGACGCGCTACTACGTGGCGGCCGGCGCCGGCGGGGTCGCGGTCGGGGTGCACACGACGCAGTTCGCGATCCGCGGCGCGGGCCTCTACCGGCCGGTGCTGGAGCTGGCGGCGGCGGCCGCCGACGAGGCGTTAGGCACGCCGCCGCGGCCGTTCGTGCGCGTGGCGGGGCTCGTCGGCCGCACCCGCCAGGCGGTGGCCGAGGCGGAGACGGCGCGCGCGCTCGGCTACGACGCCGGCCTCCTCAGCCTGGCCGCCTTCCGCGACGCCGACGACCGCGAGCTGCTCCGCCACTGCCGCGCCGTCGCCGCCACCATCCCGCTGTTCGGCTTCTACCTCCAGCCGGCGGTCGGCGGCCGCGTGCTCGGCTACCGATTCTGGCGCGCGCTCGCCGAGTCGGTGGAGGATCTCGTCGCGATCAAGGTCGCGCCGTTCAACCGCTACCAGACGCTGGACGTCGTGCGCGGCGTGGTCGACGCGGGACGCGCGGGGGAGGTGGCGCTCTACACCGGGAACGACGACAACATCATCCCCGACCTGCTGACCCCCTTCCCGACCCCCGGCGGCGCGGCGGCCCGCATCGTCGGCGGGCTGCTGGGCCAGTGGGCGGTGTGGACCCGCCGCGCCGTCGAGACGCTCGACCGGATCAAGGCCGCGCGCGCCGCCGGCTCCCCACCCGACCCGCACTGGCTCTCGGCCGGCGCCGCCCTCACCGACGCCAACGGCGCGATCTTCGACGCCCGCCACGCCTTCGCCGGCTGCATCCCCGGCATCCACGAGGTCCTCCGCCGCCAGGGCCTCCTGCGCGGCCTCTGGACCCTCGACCCTAACGAGACCCTCTCCCCCGGCCAGCGCGCCGAGATCGACCGCGTCTGCCGCGCGTACCCCGAGCTGACCGACGACGAGTTCGTGGAGGCGGGGCGGGACGAGTGGATGAGGTAAGTCAGGAACTGAGGCACTGAGGCACTGAGTGAGGAGCTGGCCTGGTGTGCAGTGGTGGGCCCTTGATTCATCAAGGGCCCCGGGCTGCCCGGCCGGGATGCCAAGGGGCCCTTGATGAATCAAGGGCCCACCAACAGCTCCAGCATCCAAGCTCCTCAGTCCCTCACCCCAGCAGACTCGCGTGCCAGGCGTCGCCCGCGCGCACCTCGAAGCGGTCCTGCCAGTCGCGGCGGGTGGTCACGGTGGCGTCGAAGACTGGCGTGTCGGCGGAGACGCGGCCGGCCGCCGCGAGCTCCTCGAACTCGCCGCGCGTGGTCGAGCGGATCTCGCCCCCGTCGTCGCGGAAGCTGACCCGCCCCCCGCCGACGAGGCTCGCGCCGAGCTGCCGTTCGAGCCCCTGGAGGATGCGGAACATGCCGTCGATCGAGCAGCCCGACGCGCCGGCGGTGGACTGGTCGACGCCGATCGCCAGGAAGCGGTCGTCGCGCCACGCGCGCGCGCAAGTCAGCGGCGACCCGTGCGCCTGCCAGCGCGCGAGGAACGCGTCCACCTCGCCGAGCAGCCGCTCGGCGGCGGCGCCGGTGATCGGCCGGTCGGCCGCGAACACCCAGACGCGCGCGTCGTCGGGGAGAGAATCGAAGGAGGTCACAGGCATCTGAATTGGCTCGGGAAGTGATCTGGTGAAAGATAAGGGGATGCGGGATGCGGGATGCGGGATGCGGGATGACGGCCGCCCGGGATCCTTCGCTTCGCTCAGGACAGGCTATCCCGAGGCACCTCATCCCGCATCCCGCATCCCGCATCCCGCGCCGAGCGCCGAGCGCCGAGTCCCGATGCCCGAGTCCCCGTCCTATCTTCCCCCCATGCCTCCGACCCGCCGGCTCCTGCTGCTCAGCAACTCCCGCGACCCCGAGGGGAACTTTCTCGAGCACCCGCGGCAGGAGATCCGCGAGCTGCTCGGCGACCGCGTGCGGACGGTGCTGTTCGTGCCGTACGCCAGCGTCACGAAGCCGTGGGACGACTACGCGGCGCTCGCGCGCGGGGCGTTCGAGCGGATGGGCTACGGGCTGGTGTCGATCCACGAGGCCGCGGCCGGGGCGGTGCGGGCGGCGGAGGCAATCGTCGGCGGCGGCGGGAACACCTTCCACCTGCTGCGCCAGCTCTACGAGGAGCGCCTGCTCGACCCGATCCGCGAGCGGGTGGCGGCGGGCGTGCCGTACGTGGGGTGGAGCGCCGGCTCGGTGGTCGCGGCGCCGACGATGCGCACGACGAACGACATGCCGATCGTCGAGCCGCCGAGCCTAACGGCGCTGGGGCTGGTGCCGTTCCAGATCAACGCCCACTACACCGACTTCCACCCGCCCGGCTTCCAGGGGGAGACGCGCGCCCAGCGGCTGGAGGAGTTCGTCGAGGCCAACCCCGGCGCGCGGGTGATCGGGCTCCCCGAGGGGACGATGCTGCGGGTCGAGGGCGACGAGGTCGCGCTGCTCGGGGCCGACGTCCCGGCGCCGCTCTTCGAACGCGGCCGCCCGCGCGCCGACTTCCGCCGCGGGGACTCGCTGCGCGTCCTGCTCGGCGGCCCGGCGGCGGGCGCCGGCGCGCCGGCCCGGTGAGCGTCCTCCTCTTCACGGCCCTCGTCGCCGTGGGCTCGCTCGCCGCCGGCCTCCTCGGCGCGCTGACCGGGCTCGGGGGCGGGATCGTCATCGTGCCGATGCTCACCGTCCTCTTCCACGTCGACATCCGCTACGCCATCGGCGCCTCCCTGGTGTCGGTGATCGCCACCTCGTCAGGCGCCGCCGCGGCGTACGTGAAGGAGGGCTTCACCAACGTGCGCGTCGGCATGCTGCTCGAGGTCGCGACCACCGTCGGCGCGCTCGTCGGCGCCTACATCGCCGGCCGCGTCCCGACCTCGGCGATCGCGGTCGTGTTCGGGCTCGTGCTCCTCTACTCCGCCTACCGCTCGGCGCGCCCGCCGGCCCGGCACGCGGCGGCCGCGCGCGCCCACCCGCTCGCCGACCGGCTGCGGCTCAACTCCACCTACCCCACGCCCCAGGGGATGCAGCCGTACGTGGTGCAGGGGGTACCGGCGGGGTTCTCGCTCATGCTCGGCGCCGGGGTGCTCTCGGGGCTGCTCGGGATCGGCTCCGGCGCGGTGAAGGTGCTGGCGATGGACCAGGCGATGCGGCTGCCGTTCAAGGTCTCGACGACGACCAGCAACTTCATGATCGGCGTCACCGCCGCGGCGAGCGCCGGCGTCTACCTCAACCGCGGCTACATCGACCCCGGGCTGTCGCTGCCGGTGATGCTCGGCGTGCTGACGGGCGCGCTCGTCGGCGCGCGGGTGCTGTCCGGCGCCAGGCCGGCCGCGCTGCGCTGGCTGTTCGGCGCGGTGGTGGTGGTGCTCGCGCTGGAGATGCTGTACAAGGGCCTCACCGGGAGCGTGTGACCGTGTCGACGCGACCGCCTGACGCGGGGCCGGATGCGTGGAGCGACGACGCGGTGGACCAGCGGCTCGGCAACCTGCTGCGCGCGGGCGTCATGCTGGCCGCCGCGGTCACGGCCCTGGGCGGCGTGCTCTATCTCGTCCAGCACGGCCACGAGCTCGCCGACCGGCGGGTGTTCCACGGCCAGCCCCCCGACCTGCGCAGCGTGCGCGGCATCGTGGCCGGCGCCCTCCAGATGCGCAGCCGCTGGGTCATCCAGCTCGGCCTGCTGCTGCTGATCGCCACCCCGGTCGCGCGCGTCCTCTTCTCCCTCTACGCCTTCGTCCGCCAGCGCGACACGACGTACGTGGCGATCACCGCGATCGTCCTGGCGCTGCTGGTGCTCGGTCTGCTCGGATTCGGCGGCGGGTAGCGCGCGTCAGCGGCCCGCGGGCAGGACGCCCGCCCGCCGCAGCTCCTCGGTGATCACCTCGGTCATGAGCTCGGTCACGAGCCGGCGCTCCCGGGCGTTCGCGATCCCGCGCCACGGCGGCAGCGCCCGCCAGACCACGACGAACGCGCCCCTGAGGGTGTACCACGTCCGCCCCTCCGCGTCGCGCCGGTACCAGCCGGAATCGAGCTTCTGACGCTCGAGCGACTCCACGACGCCGAGGTGATGCGCGACCGGATCCGACAGGTCGATGCGCCGC
>DATFPD010000091.1:0-15927 GCA_035265005.1 Gemmatimonadaceae bacterium
AGCCGGTCGGCGTTGAACAGCGCGCGCGCGGCCGGCCCGCCGAGCTTCGACGAGAGACCAGCGGTGCGCCGCCGCATGGTGGGCCGGACGGCGTCCGCGCGAAGCTCCGCCGCGTGCTCTCGCCGCAGGTGCTCCAGCACCATCTCGCCGACGAGGTCCATGCTCGGCCAGCGCTCCTCAAGCAGGTCGCACACCACCGCCACCCGGGGCAGCGAGGTCGCGCGCGCTTCCCCGGACGACGACGGGGCGCGCGGCGCGTCTCGATTCTCGCGCAGGGAGCCCCGCGCGGAGTTGCCGGCGTGCGCCGGCGCGGGGCGGCCGTCGGACACGTCAACTGGCCGATCGGTGGACGAAGAGCCGGTCGTACTCCGAGCCCGGCGCGGTGTCCAGCGACTCCGGCGGCACCGGAACCGCGCGGCGCCCCGCGAGCCTGGCGGGCGCGAACCCGTACGAGTCGAGCTGCGCGAAGAGGCGCGCGGGGCTGCTGCCGCCCTCGGTCAGGCGCGGCCCGTTCACCTCGACGACGACGTGCCGCACGACGCCGCGCCGCAGGTGCTCGGCGCCGCCCCCGAAGACGAGCGGCTCCGCGCCCTCCACGTCCACCTTCATCACGTCGATGCGCTCGACGCCCCACTCGCGCAGGCAGTCGTCGAGCGGGCGAGCCGGCACGTCCACCGCGTTCCAGTCCGGGCGCGGCATCATCGTGACGTTGTAGTCCCGGTTGGACGACGCGGGCGGCACGTAGAGGCGCAGCGAGCCCTCGCGGTCCGACAGCGCGATGTTGTGCGCGTCGACGTTGGGCACGCGGTTCTCCGTGAGGTGCGCGCGGAGCGCGCTGAACGCCGCCGGATTCGGCTCGACCGCGTGCACGCGCCCCGACGGCCCGACGCAGTGCGACGCCAGGAGGCTGAAGTAGCCCATGTGCGCGCCGACGTCGAGGAAGCGGCCGCCGGTCGGGAGCAGCGTGCGCGTCCACACCGTCATGTCGCGCCCGAAGCACCCCATGTAGATCTGGCGGTGGATGGCGTTGGCCAGGTCGAGCGTCATCTCGTAATCGCCCCACACCTTCACCCGGCGCGTCCCCGAGCGCGGGGTGACGAGATTGAACGCGAACCCCTTCCCCTTCAGCTGGAGGGGGCGCAGGGCATTGATCACGGGCTCGGCGAGCGGAGGAGTCACGGACGATTCTATGCCTTACGCGGCCTTCCGCGCGATGAACCACACCTGGCTCGCCAGATGCGGCGGCAGCCACCGCAGTGGCGAGCCGACAGTGGATTGGACGGTCAGCCGCCGCGCGATCCTGTCGCGCAGCGCCATCCAGTTGAATCCCTTGTGGTCGTGGAACGGCTCGCCGTCGCCGCCGCCCAGTACCGGTCGCGTGATGTGCTGACGGCGGCCGGCGAGCAGCCCGCGGGCCAGCTCGCCCCACCGGTACGACGTCTGCCCGGGGTAGTCCCCGACCCCGCGCCAGCCGAGAACGGTCCGCGCGGACTGCTTCACCAGCAGGGGCAGGCCCGTCTCCACCGGTACGCTCACCACCAGCGTGCCGCCGGGGCGCACCATTCGCGTGAGGCGGTCGAGCTCGTGGTCGAGGTCCACCACGTGCTCCAGCACCTCCATGCAGAAGATGGCGTCGTACGCCGCGGCGTGCTCGGGGGCGTCGAGGTCGCGCGTCAGCATGAATCGGAGCCGCTCCCGGCCGCCGAAGCGGCTCAGGCAGTCGTCCACCAGGCGCTGGTCGATCTCCGCGCCGACGCCGAGCGCCGGGTGCGCGGGGTCGGCGTCGAGCAGCCCCAGAAACGTCCCGTCGCCGCAGCCGAAGTCGAGGATGCGCTTCCCGGCGAACCGGCGCCCCAGCTCCAGCGCCAGGTCGAACCGGCTGCGATGCGTCCACGAGATCAGCCAGCTGCGGGAGAAGAGCTGCTTCTCGGCGTAGTGGCCGCCGCGCACCGTCTCCTCGCCGGCATCGTCCGGGCGCGCGGTGCGCGGCCCGCGGGTCGTTGCGCTCACCGGTTCTCCTCCGCGACGCGCCGCAGGACGACTTCCAGGTCCTCGAACGCCTTCTGGCGGTTCCACTCGCGCTCGATGTACGCGCGCCCGCTCATCGCCTGCGCGCGCGCCTCCTCGGGGTGCGACGCGATCCACAGGAACTGCTCCGCCATCGCCCCGGCGTCGCGCCGCGGCGTCAGGCGGGCGTAGCCCGCGAGCTGGACGGCCATCCCGCCGACCGCCGTCGCGACGACCGGGGTGCCGCAGGAGAGCGCCTCGAGCGTCGAGTACGCGGCCCCTTCGGCGAGCGACGCCAGCGCCATCACGTCGGCGGCGCGGAAGTAGTCCGCGAGGTCCACCATCGGGTGCGCCGGCGGGCGGCCGAGGACCCACGTCCCCGCGTCCGGCAGCTCCAGCCGGCGCGCCAGCTCGAGGAACTCGGCGTAGCCGCCGCCGAGATTGATGAGGACCGCGTCGAGCCCGCGGGACCTGGCGATCGACGTGGCGCGCAGCACCGTCTCCGGGTCCTTCTCGTGGCTGATGCGGCTCGACAGGAAGATCACGAACTTGTCGAGGGGCAGGTCGCGCCGCCGCCGGAGCTCGGCTCGCTCGGACTCGGACGCGGGCCGGAAGAACTCCGTGTCGACGCCGTAGTACAGGCCGACCTCGGCCCGCTTCGAGTACCGCGCCGCAACGTCGCGCAGGTACGGACCCATCGCCAGCGTGCGGGCGGCGAGCCGGCCGTTGACGCCGAGCATCGCCCGGATGGCCGCCACGCCGATCAGCGACTTCCACCAGCCGATGAGCCCGCGCTCCCGGCGGCAGCGGAAGTACTCGATGGGCGCGATCCCCATGTACGTCACGACCGGCACGCCGCGCAGGCGGCCGACCACCGTGGCGTTCAGGGAGCCGCGAAGCACCTCCTGCGACAGCACGACGTCGAACTCCCGGATGCGACGCCAGAGGAGCGCCAGGGAGCGCAGCTGGAACGCCACACGCCCGCCGGGGATCTCGATCACCGTGAGCCTCGCGCGGCTCTGCGCGACACGCTGCTTGAGCTGGCTCTCGGCGTACTGCCGCGCCGGCACGACCATCGTCAGGTCGACGGCCTCGCTGAGACCGGTCACGAAGCGGATGTCGGTGAAGCCCTCGACGAAGAACATCACGCGGAGCCGCCGCGGCGTCTCGGCGCCCGCCCCGGGCCTCGACTCGGCGTCGCGACTCGACTCGGCCCGGCCCGACTGGCCGGCGTCGGCCACGGCCGTCGCCCTCTCCATTCCGCTCATGCCGCGCTCCCCCGCCACAGCCGTCGGGCGCTCTGGGCCCGCTTGCGCTTCAGCCAGGCTTTGAGGCGCGCGGCGGCGCCGCGCGGCTGGAGTGCCAGCAGGAGCGAGAGGACCAGCCGCGGGTTGAAGGGGCTTCCTCCGGCGGCGAGATACCGCCTGGCGCTCGCGGCCCACGCACGACGGTCCGCGGTGCTCGCGAACAGCGCGTGGGCGAGCGTCACGTAGCGAAGCTTTTCGCGCCGCAGGCGCTCGTAGCGGGGCTGGTCGAAGCGATGCTTGTCGAACGCGTGGATCGCGCCGCGCAGCATGTAGTCCGTGCGCGTGGACGTGGCCGACGCGGCGTGGCTCCGGTACTCGCCCAGGCGCTCGGCGACGTAGTACAGCTTCCCCTTCGACGCGGCGCGGATCGCGTAGTCGAAGTCCGCCGCGCCGCCGCAGGCCAGGTCGAACGGCTGGTCGCGAAAGGCGGACGACCGGTACAGGGAGAAGCCCATGCACATGCTCCCGCGGAGCGCGAGCGCGGTGGCGTCCAGCACCTCGCCGGGCGGCAGCTCGTCTCGACCCCAGAGCCTCGTGTTCAGCTCCGAGTCCTCGGCGAGCCGCTGACCGCCCGCGTCCATCACCCAGTGGTCGCAGAAGGACGCGATCACGTTGCGGTCGTTGATCACGGGCCGCAACAGCTTCTCGACGAACTCGGGCAGCAGTCGGTCGTCGTCCGCCAGAATGCAATACGCCTCGGCGGCCGCCTGGCGAAGGAGGTGGTTGATGTTCGTGAAGAGCCCGGGCTCAGGATTCTTGGCCACCAGGCGAACGCGCGGATCGACCGCCGACTCTTCGCGCACGAACTCCAGCGTGCCGTCCGTCGAGCCGTCGTCCGACACCAGAATCTCGAGGTCCCGATGCGTCTGGGCGCGGGCCGAAGCGAGCGCCTCGCGCAGCAGCGGCAGCCGGTTGAACGTCGGAATCAGAACGGCGACTTTCATGCGTACACTCCGGAGTACCACGTCCGCAGCTCGGCCAGCTGATCGGCGAGCGATGGACAGAGCAGGTTCGGAACGAGCGTGCGAAGCACCGGCGCCGGCGCCTCGGCGGGCCCCACGGCGATCGGACTGTCCCACGCCCGCGCGATCGACCGCAGCAGGTCGAACTTCGTGACCGGGGGGAGCACGCCCGGCTGGAGGAGCCGCGCCGACGGGCCGTGCGGACGACTCTGCATGGCCTGCCACGCGACCCGCGCCCACTGGAGCGTGGTGATGCCGTTCCACCAGTGGTTCACGAATCCCCGCACCGTGCGCTCCTGGCTCAGGAGCCAGCCCAGCAGACTTCGGGGCGCACCCAGCTCCGGACCGACGATCGAGCAGCGGATGATCACGCAGCGCGGCGATGCCTGGAGCGCCGCTTCGGCGCGGCGCTTCGATTCGCCGTACGCGTCCTCCGCATCCGGGACGTCGTCCACATGCCTGGCGGGCAGGTCCGGCCGGAAGACGCCGTCCGTGCTCGCGTGCACGAAGCCGACGCCGGCGGGCAGCAGCGCGTCGCACATCTCCGGCAGCACGCGATTCGCCGCGTCCATCTGCTCCGCGGACACGCCCGCCCGCGGCGCGACCCCGACGCAGTTCACCCACCAGTCCGCGCGGGCGGCGGCCATGGCGCGCACGAAATCGGGCGCGGTCGCCGGCGTGAAGCGCCCCGGCACGGCCAGCACCTCGCACCCCTGCTCGGCGAGGAACCGCGCGACCGTGTGGCCGAGCATCCCGCGCTCGCCGAGTACGCCGACGCGGGTCATGGCGCCGAGAAGGCGGTGAGCCACCCGCCCCGGTGCTGCGGGTTCTTGCGCACGATGTCGTCGCGGTAGTTCCAGGCGGTGACCAGGCACTGCGACGCGGGCCGCGCGGCGAGGGCGGCCGGGCCGACGATCGGCGTGCCGACGCGCGGGATGTACTTGCCCGCGCGGAGCGGCGACTCGTCGACGATGTACGCGAAGCGCAGCTCGCGCATCTGATTCAGGTACACGTTCGCGCGGCCGGCCGCGCCGTACGCCGCGATGCGCTCGCCCGCCTCCTGCGCCGCCGCCAGCGTGCGCGCGGCGGGCGTGTCGTACCGGTCCCGGTAGGCCTCCCGCAGACGCCGGAGCCCGTCCTCGACCGCGCCGGCGTTAGGCGCGCGGGGCGCCGGGCCGGCGGCCCCGCCGCCCGCCGAGCGGAAGCAGACGCGGAGCAGCCCCCCGTGCAGCGGCCGGCGGTGCGACTCCACGTGCTCGAAGCCGAGCGGCGCCAGACAGCGCGCGAGCGAGCCCTCGTCCCACTCCGCCTTGTGCTCGTGGTAGATCGTGTCCCACTGTGCGCTCGCCAGCAGCGCGTCCAGGTCGTGGACCTCGATCCAGAAGTGGCCGCCGGGGCGGAGCACCCGTCGCACGCCCTCGAAGACGTCGCGCAGGTCGGAGATGTGCGCCAGGCAGTTCGACCCGGACACCACATCGGCCCCGCCGGCCAGCCCGGACGCGGCGACGAAGTCCGCCGAGAAGGGGTGCGGATGGAAGTCGTAGGCCGACCCGTCCGCGGCGGCGCGCGCCGCGACGTCGCTCGGGTCCACGCCGGTCCGGCGCCAGGCCGACGGCAGGCGGGAGAGCAGCACGCCGTCGTTGCAGCCGATCTCGAGAAACCGGACCGGCCGCGCGGCACCGTAGCGGTCGGCCAGGAACGCCGCGTACTCGTCGAAGTGCCTGACGAGCCCGGGGACGGTGGAGGAGGCGTAGTTGTAGCGGGAGAAGAGGAACTCGTCCGCCACGTCCTCGCCCACCTGCACCAGGCCGCAGGCGGCGCAGCGCGTCCAGGTCAGTGGAAGCACCGGCGCCGCCGCGGCCTCCGCCGGCGTGGCGCAGAACCAGCCGGCCAGCGGCATCGGGTCGAGCTCCAGCACCGGCGCCAGCTCGGTCGCGCGGCATCCGCGGCACCGCTGGATCGACGTGCAGGGGACCGCCGGCGGCTCCGCGCTCGGCAGCGCGTCGTCCGAGCCGCGCACGTCGGCCGGCTGCGGTTGGATTCGCATGCGCGACGGCCGATCAGGTGTACTGCTGCTCTCGCGCCAGCTCTTCCTCGCCCATGAGGTCGAGCAGGCGGTCGATCTGGTACGGGTCGGTCAGCTGCGTGGTGTTCGCGGACGTGTACTCCTCGCCCGACTCGTGCGCGGGCGGGCGGTCCGGCGTCCGGTACTCCGGGAGGATCGTGAAATAGTCCGGTTCCTCGACCGCGCGCCGGATCTCGTACTCGTTGACGAGCACCTCGTGGATCTTCTCGCCGGGCCGGATCCCAACCACCTTGATCGGGTGGCGGTCGCCGCGCTCGCTGTACTTGCGCCGCATCACTTCGGCCAGGTCCCGGACCGTGCACGCCGGCGCCTTCCGCACGAAGATCTCGCCCCCGCGCGCTGCCGTCATCGCGTGGAACACGAGGTCCACGGACTGGTCGAGCGTCATGAGGAAGCGGGTCATCTCCGGCACCGTGATCGTGATCGGCTTGTCCTCGCGGATCTGCTTGCGGAAGAGCGGGATCACGGACCCCCGGCTCCCCATCACGTTCCCGTAGCGTACGCAGCAGAAGACGGTGCCGCCCCCGTACAGGTTCTGGCTGGTGACGATCTTCTCCATCATCGCCTTGCTCATGCCCATCGCGTTCACGGGCTTGACGGCCTTGTCGGTGCTGAGCGCGACGACCGTCTGCACGCCGCTGGCCCGGGCCGCGTCGCACACGTTCATCGACCCGATGACGTTCGTCTTGACGGCCTCGTACGGGTACCGCTCGCACGACGGCACCTGCTTCAGCGCCGCCGCGTGGAACACCAGGTCGACCCCGCGCATCGCGTCGTGCAGGCGCCCGGGGTCTCGGACGTCGCCCAGGATGTACTTGAGCTGGGAGTGCACGTTCTGCATCTCCCACTGCTTCTTCTCGTCGCGGCTGAAGATCCGGATCTCGGCGGGGCCCTGCTCCAGCAAATGGGTTGCGACGCGGCGGCCGAACGAGCCCGTGCCGCCCGTGATCAGGATGACCGCTCCTCTGAGTTCCATCTCGACTCGTGAATGTTCCGTGGGTCGTCTCGTCCGACGACGATCGGCGGGCGCGCGGCTCCCATCTTGCGCCCGCGCGATGCTCCAACGCAGACAGGACCGGCGCACAGAGGGTCTGGCGCCGGCGCCTGCGTAACCTACCATCTCCGGCCGGTCGGCCCGAGCGCCGAACGGCCTACCGCGGCCGTGCCGCGGTAGGCCGACCCGGGCGTCCGGCCAGATGCCGCGGCGCGGTGCGGGCGATCACGCGCTGGTTCGTGCCGCCACGGCGCCTAGCCAACGCCGGCGGCTCTTGCTCTGCAAGACTCGAACCCGGCGAGTGCAGCGCCTGACGCCCGTGATGCGACAGCTCTGCCGGGGCGCCGGTCGTCGGCCCGCTCCGGCCTAGGTCGCGCGCGGCGCATCGAGCGGTTCCGCCTTGCCGGCCGCGAGATCTTCCGGCTGCGCCGCGCCCGGCGTGCCATGGTTGGACGCGACGGACGCGAGCAGCTCGCTCAGCTCGCGAAAATGGCGCTCGGCGGAGAATCGAGCGGCACGGATCCGGGCCTCGCGTCCCAGGTCGTGCAGCCGGCGCGGGTCCCGAACCGCGCGCTCGATGGCGGCGGCCAGTCCCGCAACGGTCGGAGGGTCACCCGGCGCGAGCTCGCCCGAGACGCCGTCCTCCAGCCAGCTTCGCACGCCGCCGACGTCGAAGGCCACCGACGGCACTCCCATGCGACCGGCCTCCAGTCCGACGATGCCGAAGGGCTCCGGCCAGAGGCTGGGCACCACGAGGAGGTCGGCCTCCTCCAGCAATGCGTCGCGCGTCTCCTGATCCACCCAGCCCGCGAAGGACACCTCGATCGACGGATGCTGCCGAGCGATGGTGGCGGCGCGCTCCTCCCACCGCGGCCGTTCCGGCCCGTCGCCGGCGATGGTGAGATGCACCGGACGGTTCAGTGCACTGGCGACGCGGGGAAGCGCATCGAGCAGGTAGTGGGCACCCTTCAGGTGCACCGCGCGCCCGATGAAGAGCAACCGCAGGGTTCGCGACGCCTCCGGGACTCCGCCCTCGACCGTGCTCGGGAGCTCACCGACTGACTGGAGCGCGGCCTCGGAGTCCAGCGGGTACGTGGTGACGACGATCCGCTCCGGATCCAATCCCTGGCGGATGCACTCCTGCCGCATGTGCTCGGAGAACGTCATCAGCGCCGGGTACCGCCCCAGCAGCGCCTTCCGCTCCCGCTGCTGCCGGTAGTGCTGCACCATGGAGACCGGACTCCAGCCGCCGCAGCGCCGCGGGAAGTAATAGAGCAGGCATCCAGGTCCCAGCGGCCTGTGACAGGGGATGGGCTTGGGGAAGCTGTGCGTCTTGGTTCCGCTGATGCAGCTGCCGACGTAGCTGTGAATCACGGCCACCGCCGGCGCCACGGACGCGCACTCCGACTCGAGCCCCGGGTCCAGCAGCCCCTGGGAGTAGATCACGTCGGGCTGCCAGCGGCGCAGCGCGTCGATCGCCCGCGCGCCGCCGAGTTCTTCCACGTTCACGGTCTCGACGCCGTGTGGAAGCGCGATCGGCGGCCGATCCGCCGGCCCCTCGATCTCGTGCCAGAGCAGGACCGGACAGTCCATCGCGTGGAGCCGCCGGACCACGTCCTCCACGTAGGTTTCGGCCCCGCCGATGCGCCGCCGGCTGGCCGTCGTGACTGCTACTCGCATCGAAGGTAGTCTAATCGAGGCGACGCGCCCGCGATGCAATCGTCACGCGGTCAGCGCGGCGGGCGGCGCGTCCGACCAGACGCCGCGAAGCTCGGACACGATTCGGTCCCAGTCGAAGTGCGCCTCATAGAACGCCCGTCCCGCCCTGCTCAAACGACTCCGCTCCGCGGGGTCCGCCACTAGCGCCGCGACGGCGTCGGCGAGCGCCGGGTCGTCGCCGGCCGGCGTCGCTATGACCGCGCCGCTGTCGGTCCAGAGCGGCTCCGTCAGCACGCCCGAGGTGGTGACGACCGGTACGCCATGCGACAGCACGGCCATCACGCTCGTTCGCCGCGAGCTGACGCCGTCCGGGTACGGCTGAAGCGCCATGTCGCACGCGGTCAGGTGCGCCGACACGTCGGCGGCCGGAAGCCCGCCGGTCGCGTGCAGCCGCGGTGCCAGCGAGGCGTCCCCAGCGAGCACCGCTGCGCGCGCCTCGGGCCCGCCACGCCCCAGGAGCACCGCATGCACGCCGGAGTCGCGGCGCATGACGTCCGGCAGCACTCTCGCGAGCGCGCGCAGCGTCTCGCGGCCGTAGGTGCCGAAGTGTCCGATGAGGGCGCCGTCCGTCACGCCCAGCCGGGAGCGGACCGAGGCTGCCTCCTCGGGGCCGGCGACGGGCGGGATGTTGCTCGGGATCGGAAGCCACCGAAACGCGAGCCCGCGGCCGCCCACGAACGGCCTGAGCATCGGCTCCCATCCGGGAATGGACATCCAGACGCGGTCCGCGACGCGGAGCAGCGTGCGCGTCATGAGCCGCTGCACCACGGCGGCCGCGCGGATCACCGGAGGCTGGCCCGCGAACGGCAGGAACGGCTCGTGGACCATCAGCTCCAGATGGTCCCCCCTCTCGCGTACCCGACGCGCCAGCCAGGCGCAGAAGGGCAGGTTCATCCCTCGCATCCCGAAGCCGTGGGGAACCCACTGGAGATTCAGGCGCAACGGCGCCGGATGCCCGTCGAGCGCCCGCCCCGTGCGGCGCAGTCCGGCCAGGCTGTCTGGCTCGAGCGCGCGATGAATCGTCAGTCGCGGCCCGGGACGCAGCTCCGCGGCCTCGCCGGGAGCCGGCGGACACCAGACGTGGATCTGCTCCCCCGCGGCCGCGAGCCGAGCGGCCAGTCCGCCCACGTAGTCGCTGACGCCCCCTGCCTGAGGAGGGAACTCGCTGGTGAGGACGTGCCGCTCCGCGCTCACCCCGCGCTCACCCCGCGCTCGTCAGCCATCGCGACGGCGTGCCGACGGCGCGCGGCGTCGCCTCAGACGGCATCGGCGTACCAGTGCAGGCACCGCTCGACGACGGCCTCCCAGGTGAACCGCTCCAGCACGCGCTGGCGCGCCGCGCGGCCCATCGCCCGCGCCTCGGCGGGGTGGTCGCGGAGCCATTGCAGCCGAGCCCCGAGCGCCGCGGGATCGTTCGGCGGCACGACGAAACCGGTGACGCCGTCGACGACGATCTCGGGCATGCTCGCGACATCGGAGCAGATCGCGGGGACGCCGCACGCCATCCCCTCGAGGAGCGTCTGCCCCAGGAGCTCGGGCACGAGCGTGTGCCCGCCCTCGCTGGTGTGATGCACGCTCGGAAGCACCACGCAGAGCGCGCCCTGGTATGCGCGCACGAGTTGCTCGTCGGCCAGGCCGTGCCGGAACGTGACGCGCTTTCCCGCCGCCAGCGACCGCAGACGCTCGTAGAACTCCAGGTGGTACGGCTCGCCGATCACCTCCAGCGGCAGCTCCGGCGGCACGCCCTCCACGAGGTAGTCCACCCCCTTGTGCGGCAGCAGCCGGCCGACGAAGAGGGCGGGCGCATCGGCACCCGGCGGCACGGTGGCCGGCGCGAAGCGCTCGGTGTCGACGCCGCCGAGGATCACGTGCGCGCGCGGGCTCCCTTCGTGGCGGGCCACCCGAAGGCTGTACTCGCTGATGTGCAGGTGGCCGTGGTACAACCGGTCCGTGGACATGTATGCCGAGAGGTCCCAGCCTCCGCCGCCCAGGTCGCTCACGAACACCCGGCGGCCGGTGGCGCGGCAGAACAGCGCCGCCAGCGTACTGCCTAACAGGTGATGCTGATGGCAGTGGACCACGTCCGCGCGCAGCAGCTCGGGAAACATCCCGGGCGCGACGGGGTTGCTCGACTGCCCGCGGACGTGCCACACCTTGCCGAGCGTGCGCACGCGGAGCGGACCGTCCATGCTGTCGTCCGGCTCGCCGAACGTCAGGAGCGTGGTCGGGACCCGCTTCGCCATGTGGCGGGCCAGCTCCAGCGCGTATCGCTCTCCGCCGCCCACCACGCCGCCGCGCCCAAAGCGCGCCGGCACCATGTGCACAACCCGCGGCCGTGCCGCCCGACCCACCGCCCGACTCACCGCCCCGGGCGCGACGTCCGACGTCGCCGCCGATTCATCCGCGCCCGACTCGAGCTCGCCCCGCAAGGAGGTCAACCGGCGCTCCGGGACTCAGCAGCGCTGGGTCCCTTGACTACCTCGAGCTCGAAGTACAGGAACCACGCGGGAAACATCCACGCCCAGCGTCGCTCGTAGCCTTCGGGGCTCCGGTTCGCGAGCCTGCCGACGAGCCGGTTGATCAGCGACGGGTAGAACGTGATCGAGGAAGTGCGGCGGCGGAAGCGGGAGCGCGTGTAGAAGGAGAACTGGTGCTCCCCGGTCACGTAGTGGAAGCTGAACCAGCCGAAATAGTGTCGGTGCGTCGGGTCCGTGAAGGCGTTCGCGCAGGAAAAATGGGGCACGGTGATTCGGACCACCGCTCCCGGCCGGCAGATGCGATGCACCTCTTCCATCGTGCCGATCACGTCTTCGAGATGCTCGAAGACGTCGTACGCGTGAACCTCGTCGAACCGACCGTCGGGAAACGGCCACGGCCTCCGATTCAGGTCGTGCACGACATCTGGATTCGTGTCGGGCGTGATGTCGAGATTCACCGCGTTGGGCAGGTGCTTGCGCCCGCAGCCCAGGTTGAGCACGGACCGGGTCATGAGCGCGGCGACCGACCGCTCGTCTCCGACGACTACCCCGTCAGCACCTGCCTCGCCGTCGAGAACCACGCTGGGGCCGACCTGCCCCGTTTGTGACTGAACCATCGTATCGCGTTGTCGTACTTGTTCTTTCGGTGAATTGACCGCGGCCGCGGCCCGCCGAGCTCGTACGCGTGATGCACGGATCGGTCCACGGTCGGCGGACGCCGAGACGGCCGCCGAGACGGCCGCCGACACGCTCCGTCAGCCCCGCCGGCGAAGTCTGTCGAGGCGGGGGACGACGTACGTGCCGAGCGGTGCGCGCAGTGCGAGCGGCCCGACGGTGGCGGCGTAGACGAGGGCCGCCGCGGTGGAGGCCGCGGCGAGCCCGAGAAACGTGGCGGGCGGCCACCGCGGCGCGAGGTAGGCGGCGGCCGCGGCCAGCGCCGCCGCTCTCACGAAGAGCGGCACCATCGGCGACACGAGATCCCACGCTCGCATCTGGAGGTGCCGCGCGCCAGCGCGGAGGTTCGCCGGCAGGCTCACGACCGCCACGCCGATGATCCCGCCGATCGGCGCGCCGATCGCGCCCAGCCGCCAGACCAGCGCGCTGGCTGCGAGGACCGTCACCACCCCGTCGACGAGGGCGGTGTACGCGAGCCTCCGCTCCTCGCCGAGCGCGAAGTCGAGCACGACGACAGTCGAGTTCCAGGACCGGAGCAGCGTCAGCACGCAGAGCGCGACCGTCAACGGGAGCCCGGCGTAGTGTTCGGCGCCCACCCACCAGGCCACGAACGCGCCGTTCACCAGCACCACGAGCGCGAGCACGAGCCCCGTGAGCATCAGCATGCCCTGCCCGAGTGCCGTGGAGGCGCGCTCCAGCCGCTCGGTCGAGCTCCCGCTGCGCAGCTCGGCCAGCCCCGGGAGCGCCACGTGCAGCAAGAGGCTCGGCTGGTTCGCCAGCAGGGCGACCAGCTTGCCGGTCATCACGTACGGCACCACGGCCTCGGGACCCAGCAGCTTGCCGACGATCAGGACGTCGCTTCCGGCCGTGAGCGCCTGCGCCACCTGCGCCACGCTCACGAAGCTCGTGCGCTTGATGTAGGCCATGACGTCGCTCCCGCGCATCGCGGGCAGGCGGCGCGGGAGCGAGGCCGGGTGCAGGGCGCGCAGCCGCACGACGCATCCCACGCTCGCCACGAGCTGGGTCGTGGCCCAGCCCGCGGCGAGCGCCGGCAGCCCGAAGCCGAGCATCACGAGGGCGACCATGAGGCCGGTCCCGAGCGTCCACGACGCCGTCTGCCACCAGGAGGAGAACGAGAGGTCCTGCATCCCGAGCAGCACCGCGCTCGCGAGCCGCAGCGGGAACAGCGTCACGAAGGTCAGGAGGATGAACGCCATCGGGCCGCGCAGCCCGGCCCACTCGTCAGGCATGAACAGCCAGATCGCCGCCGCCACCGCCGCGACCGCGGGGAGCTGCCAGAGCACCACGCGCACGGACCGGCCGATCAGCTCCGCCAGCTCCGCGTCCGACGAGGGCCCGGCGGCGTTCGCGCGGCCGACGGCGTACGCGACCTCCCGCGGCAGAAGCGCCACCACCCCGAGGTCGAGCAGCCCCAGGTACGCGGTGATCTGCAGCCCGACCGCCCACAGCCCGTACGCCTGCTGGCCCACCGTGCTCAGGATGATGGGCGTCAGCACGAAGCCCGAGACGGTCATCACCAGCTGCGAGAAGTACCCCCACCCCACCCCCCCCAGAAACCGCCGCGTGCGACTCACGGCGCGGCCGGCTCCGGGTCCCGCTCGAGAGCGTCGTAGATGAACGGCGTGCGGCCGTCCATGATGCCCTGGCAGATGAGGTCGAGCTGCGGCAGTCGCCCGGGGAGGAGCGCGTCCAGCGTCTCGAAGTTGAGCCGCGGCTCGGTGAGCTTGAAGCTGCTGGTGACCGAGAACAGCGGGAAGTCGATCATCAGCCGGTAGAACAGGTGGTACGCGTACTTCTTCGCGCGCTCGACCATCTCCGGCGAGTTGCGCGGCAGCCCGGGCACCCGGTCGAGCAGCGCGAAGTACTGCTCGCGCGACTCGGCGTCGTACGAGTACCCCTTGCCGCGGTTGAACGTCTCGCCGGCGATGATGAGCGGCGTGCCGCGCGCCGCGATCTCGAGCCCCATCTTGGTGCCGTAGATCAGCGACGCCGCGCTCATCTCGGCCAGCGTGTACGAGCTGAGCCGGCTCGTCGGCAGGATTACGCGCACGTTCGGCGGCAGCTCGGGGAACTCGCGCGCGATCTCGTCGGCGATCGGCTGCTTGGTCGCGAGCATGCTCTGGACTTCCGCCGGATGCACGCGGATCACCAGCTGCAGCTCCGGGCGGCGCGCGAAGTAGCGGATCGTCTCGAACAGCCACTCGATCATGTTCGAGAACGCCGTGTAGTTGTAGTAGAGCTGCGCGTCCCAGAGCACGTTCGTGAACAGGCTCACGATCGGCTTCGACGGGTCGAGGCGCAGCTCGCGGCGCATCTCCTCGCGCCCCTCGATGGCGTCGGTGTTGTACGCCACGTAGTCGCGGGAGCCCGATTGCCGCGACGCCAGGTACTCCTCGATCGCCGCCGCGCGGCGCGGCGTCATCTCCAGCTCCTGCCACCGCTCGGTCGGCTCGCTGACGAGCGTGCGATGGTAGGTGTCGTCGTGCGAGAGCAGCACCGTGCCCTTGCGGTACGGCAGCCCGTGGACGACGACCGGGATCCCGTGCTTGCGCGCGACGTCGCTGATCGTGCCGTGCGTGAGGTAGACGCCCTGGAAGGCGAGCAGGCGGTCCGGGCGCTGCGCGGCGAACGCGCGCTCGGTGTACTCCACCGCGAGGATCGCCGAGACCAGGAACCGCCGGTAGGTGAAGCGCGTCTCGGCGTCGTCGAGCAGCGTACCGCGGAGCGTGGCGCGCATCGTGGACGAGTAGGCGTGCTCGCCGACGCGCACGCCGGCGTGCACGTGCTGGCCGTACGCCTCGTACGGCAGTGCGTCGACCTCGGCCTCCGCGAGGGCCAGGTCGTCCGGGCGCGCGAACTCGCTGAACGACGTGATCTCGACCGGGAGCGGCCCGTACGCGTCCGCCATGTTCTGGCTGCACAGCCGGCAGCGCTCGATCGCGCGCCGGGCGGTGAACGCCGGGCCGAACTCCCCCGGGTGCGGGTCGAAGTTGCCGAAGCGGTTGTACTCGCACGCCGGGAGGGCCTTGTCGCAGCGCAGGATCACCGGCGAGGCACCCCGCAGCCGCAGCGCGACCGCGAGAATCGACTCGACGATCGTCATCTGCGCGCTCAGCCCGTAGCTGCTCGCCAGCACGACCCGCGGGCCCGTCGCCGGCGGCAGTCGGTCCAGGATGTGCCCGCTCCGGCGGATCACGCGCAGCCACTGCTGCCTCGGCGGCTCCTCCACCCGGCGCTCGCTTCCGACGGCCTCAAGCACGTCGTTCATCGCGCCGAGCGCCGCGCCGCGGCCGGCTCGATAGGCAGGTCGCGCGGTCGCCCACGCGTCCTGGAGGATCGCGTCGACCGGGCCCGGCTTCTTCGACTTCCCGTTACCGCTACTGCTCACTGATGCGACTCGTGTGCGGGTTGCTGACCTTCTCGACGGGACGCGGGATGCGGGATTTGGCGCCGTCGTCCCGCGTCCCGTCGCGAGGCTTTACCCCGCCCGGGCCACGATGCGAAGCCGTAACCCGAGGTGGTTACGAAATATAAACTCCTCGAGCGCCGTCCGTCCCTCGCCCGCGAAGAAGCGCCCGACGTTGGCCGGGAGCATGCTCGGGCCGGGGCTCTCGGCGTGCGGGTCTCGGTACTGGACGTACTTCTCGATGTTCGGCAGCGCGGTCAGCACCGTGTCGGC
>DATFPD010000092.1:0-11564 GCA_035265005.1 Gemmatimonadaceae bacterium
GAGCCCGAGAACCTGGGCATGATCTCGTCGCTGCTCACCGAGGGACTCGAGATGGCGGGCCAGTCCGCGGCGGGACGGGTCGAAGCGCTCCGCGCGCTGCCGCTGCTTTCCCCCTACCGCCGCTCGAATTTCCTTGGCAGCCACCTCGGACTCGTCGCGGGCTACGCGCGAACCGACGGGCTCCACCTCGCGGCGCTCGCCGTCATGGACGAGGTGATCGACGCCACCGCCGCGCTCGACAAGCCGCAGGTCATGGCGTGGGCGCACGGCGAGCGGGCGCGCATCCTTCTCGAGATCGGGCAGGCGGATCGGGCGCGGTCCGAGCTCGAGGAGGCGACGCGGTGGGCCGACCGCATCCAGGCCGGCCTCGGCCGCGATGAGATCCGCGCCGAGGTGATGCTCGCGCGCGGCCAGCTGCTGCGGCCGACGGACCCGCGTGCCGCGCGCGACGAGCTGCTCCGGGCGGTCGCCGCGCTCCGCGCCAGCCACAGCGAGATCACACTGCCGAACGCGCTCTACCAGGCGGCGCTCGCCGCGCGCGACGCCGGCGACACGGCCACCGCGCGCCGCTGCCTCACGCAGGCGGTCGGCGAGATCGAGATGCGGCGGGCGATGTTCCCGACCGCGGAAGTGCGCGCGTCGTTCTACGAGACCATGGAGCGGGTGTTCGACGCGATGGTCGGCCTCGAGCTGGACGCGGGGCGCCCCGACGCCGCCTTCGCCTACCTGGAGCGCGCGCGCGCCGCGGCCTGGGGTCCGAGCGCCGCCACGGCCGGCCGGACGGCGGCGACGATCGGCGGCCTGCAACGCCACCTTCCGAGCGACGCGCTCGCCGTCGAGTACGCGCTCCTTCCGGACCGGCTCGTCGTCTGGACGCTCACGCGCCGCGCCTGGCGCCACCGGAGCTTTCCGGTGCCGCGCGACTCGATCGCGGCGCTCGTGACGCGCTTCGTCGAGGAGGCGGGCGGCTCCGAGGTCACGGCGGATGGCGCCCGCGTGCGTCTCTTCGACCTCCTGCTGCGTCCGATCGCCGGGGAGCTGGCCGCGGTGTCGAAGGTGGCGATCGTCCCCGACCGGGAGCTCTCGCAGCTGCCGTTCGTCGCGCTGTGGGACAGCACGACGCGGAAGTACGTCGTCCAGACGCACGCGGTCCAGACGCTGCCGAGCGCCGCCTTCCTGGGCTCGGCGGCGGCGGCGGCGGGGCGGGCGGGGGCCGCCGCGGCGGGCGGCGGGGCGCTGGTGATCGGCGACCCGGCGTTCGATTCCGTCGCGATGCCGCGCGTGGAGCGCCTGCCGGGCGCGGCGCGCGAGGCGGCAGACGTCGCGCAGCTCTACCGGCGGGTGCATCTCGTCACCGGCACCGCCGCGCGACGCGACACTGTGCTCGCGCTCCTGCCGGGGCAGTCGGTCTTTCACTTCGCCGGACACGCCGTCGCCAACGGCGAGCAGCCGGAGCTCTCCTACCTCGCGCTGGCCGCCGACCAGGCCGCCGACCAGGTCGCCGACGGCGGCATGCTGCGGGCGCGGGAAATCGGCCGGCTGCGGCTGTCAAATCTCAGGATCGTCATCCTGTCGGCGTGCAGCACGCTCGGCGCCCGGCCGAGCCACGTCGGGGCGATCGCCGGGCTCGCCTACAGCTTCCTCCGCGCGGGCGTGCCGGCGACGGTCAGCTCGCTGTGGGACGTCGACGACGGCACGACGACGCCGCTGCTCGTCGCCTTTCATCAGCGCCTGGCCGAGGGAGTGCCCGCGGCGGAGGCGCTGCGCCGGGCACAGGTCGAAGCGTTAGGGTCGCCGAAGTCGGTGTTGCACGCTCCGCGTGCGTGGGCCGCGTTCATCTACACCGGGCCGTAACCAACCACCCGTCCGACACGAGGTCGCGAAGATGCCATTCACACTGCGCGTGCAGTTCACCGGACTCTGCCTGCACGTCGCGCACGAAGACGCCGGCCGGCCTGAGGTCGCCGTCCTGATGCCGGACGGGCGGAAGAATCCCGGCGAGATGCTCCTCCACGAGGACACGACCACCGCCGTCCCGCACGTCGGGTACCTCCGGGTCAACCTCGCCAACGTCAAGCTCGCGGACGGCGCCACGATTCACCCCGGACCGCGGCCCGGTCCGAACGGGACGGACGACGGTCCGCCGTTCGAGCTCGTCTACCGCTTCTCGCGCCAGACGATGGACCTCGGGCTCTCGCCCCAGCGCGATCCGAATCCGGGCTCGATCGGCTTGCCGGATGTTCAGCGCCTCGCGCCGAACGTGCTGCGGCTGCGCGGCGACCTGTTCACCAGCAACGTGACCTCCCGCCTCCTCTTCCGGACGGTACTGCACGGCGGATCGTTCACGTCGGGCGATCAGGGGTCCGACACGTGGAGCATCGACGGCCGACTGATCTCCCCGGACGCGCCGCCCATCACCGGGCAGTTCTCCGGAGACGTGACGTGGTCGCGGCAGGTGGACGACACCGAGGAGCACGCCGCCGAGGAGCTCACCATCAAGATCTGCGACTTCGACGGCAAGAACGAGGTCCTGCTGCCGCTCTGCGCCATCGGGCCGGAGAACGCCCGCGTGATCGAGCTGAAGCTGGCGAACCTCTGCTCGGACAACCCGCTCGAGTGGGCGGGCTACGACGTCCCCCCGATCCCGACCGAGGACTCCGACTTCAAGTGGCTGTACCAGCTGCTCGAGCCCAAGGACGGGACGTGGAGCCAGCTGCTGAACGGGCTCGTGCTCCCCGTTCCGCGGCGGCTGTCCCAGCCTGACGACGGCCTCGGATCGGGCCCCCGCGGCTGCTTCGGGATCACCACGACCGCCGCGTTCCCTCCGCTCGCCGATTGGACGGCGACGTCGGTCGTCGACACGGCCGCCACCGTGAGCGTCGGGAGCAACAACGGCGGCGGCGGCGAGCAGCCGTAGCGCGATGCCGACGGGCGCCCCCGCGCGGACGGCTGCCGTCCGCGCGGGGGCGCCTCACGTCGCGGGCAGCCACCGCGGCCGCGGCAGCCCGTGCATCTCGTAGTACGCCCGCAGGCGACGTCCGGCCCTGCCGTCCAGCCCGAGGTAGCGCCTCGCGTTGCCGCCGAGGATAGCGCGCGTCTCGTCAGGCGCGAACCGGTCGCCGAGCCCGGCGGCGAGCTGCGCGTAGAAGTCGGCGGCTCCCTTCTCCTTCGCCAGCATGACCCAGTCCGAGCCGTAGAGGAGCCGCTCCTTGAGCACCGGCTCGCGATCGGCGGCCGCCGCCAGCCGCGTCAGCCACTCCTCGCGCGCTGCCCTCTCGTCCAGGCGGAACATGCCGACGTCGGCGTAGACGTGCTCGAAGTCGTTCATGAGGCCAATGATCTGCTCGGGCCACCCCCCGGGCCTGGCCAGGTTCGCCTGCCCCCCGAAGTGCCCCAGGTTCAGCCGCAGCGTCGGGTGCTTCTCGAGCGCGCGGCGCCAGTACTCCGGTGCCGCGCGCCGGGCGAACCCGTGCTTCGCGCCCTGTGACTCGTTGCAGTGCGCGAGGAGCGGCACTTCCTCCGCCTCCGCCCAGACGAACAGCCGCTCCAGCGCGGCGTCGAGGCGTCTGCCGAACCGTGGTCCGTCCTCGGTCGTCACCTGGGAGAAGTCGTGCGCCTCGTTGCCGGCCGCGGAGAACCCCATCGGGGGATAGAGCTTCACGCCCACGAAGCCGTGGTCCTCGACGGCGCGCCGCGCCCAGTGCAGCGAGCCGCTCGGCGTCCCCTCGTGATCGGCCTCCCGCCAGGGGTCGAACGCCGCCAGGAAGTGCAGGCGGCCGGGAAACGCGCGGGAGAGTCGATCGCCGAGCAGCACCTGCACGTCGAGCGGCGTGATGGGCTCGTCGCTGAGCCAGCGCGCGAAGTCGACGAGCGCCGGCGTGAACAGCGCGACCGAGCCGGGCCCGCTCCCGTACGTGCGGACGAGCTCCTCGATCAGCTCGTGCCGGTAGCCCCGGAGCCGGCCGACCCACCGCACGTAGCGGCCGATCGTGCCCGGCGCCACGAAGATGCCGCGGACGATGCTCGGCACGAGCGCGGCGTCGGCCGATGCCGCCAGCGCCACGCCCCCGCTCTCCGCGGCGAGCCGCAGGAGCAGCTCGCGGTCATCTTCCCTGGGCGACAGGCGCAGCCGCTCCACCTCCCGCGTCACCAGCGCTTCCAGCTCCGCGTCGCGGGCCGCGCGCTCGGCCTCCGCGGCGGCGCGGACGCTGGTCAGCAGCCGCCCCCGTGCCGCCGCCGCGAGCTCGTCGAGCCGCCGGATCTCCTCCTCGGCGCCCGGCGCCCGGCCGATCACCGCCGCCAGCAGGCGGACCAGCGAGTCGACCAGCCGCAGCGGCAGCTTCTCGTCCGAGTCGAGAATCACGTCGGCGAGGAAGCCGGAAATCGAGAGGTCGCTCGCGTTGAACGTGTGCGCGTGCACGTCGATCGCGGCGACTTCCGCGGCCGGCGGCGCGGCGGCCGGCATCTCGAGCGCGGCCGCGGTCGCCGCCAGCGCGGCGTACTTCGGACGTTCGAGCCTGGTTCCCAGAGGGACGGGTTCGTCCACGAACTCGAACTCCGTGGGATCGATGGCCGGACAGTCCCAGCTCTCGATCGCCTCGAGGAACCCGAAGCCGAGGTCGAACTGCTGGCCCAGTGGCACCAGGGGCGAGGGCCCCAGCGTCCTGCCGAGCGACACGACGATCTTGCCCAGCACGTAGGCGACGTCGCTCGTCCCGGCCCCCGGGAGGTGGAAGAATCCCGCGACGTGCATCCACTCGTGCATCAGCAGGGCCGCGAGGTTCAGCGCGTTGTTCTCCGCGTGCCACTTCGTGAAGTGGTCGGGATTCGCCCGGATCAGCTTCGTGAACCTGGTGACCTCCGCGAGCTGCTTCGCCGGGAGCGTGTCGTCGAAGCCGACGTTCAGCTCGATGGTCGGCTGGCCTCCCGGCGTGGGCGGGAACTCGAGCCCGTCGCGAACGATTTCGGCGATCTGATCCTTCGTCGTCACCGCCAACACGGTGGTGCTGACGGCCCGGTAGGTGTTCGAGTACTGGGCCTGCCGGATCAGCTTCGGGAACTCCGCGTTGTTGACGATCGACTCGAGCAGCTCGACGGCGCGATCCGCGAAGGTCCGCTGGGGAGGCGTGGCATCATCAAACTTCTCGAGCGCTACCTTGGGCATCGAAGCGTCTGGCCTCCGTGAGTACGCGGCGGTCTGGCCGCGTTCAGTTGCCGCGCGCCGCCAGCAGCGCCGCGACGTCGCGTTGCACCACGTCCCACGCCGGCGGGCCGTCTCCCGCCGCCACCTCGCGCAGCCGCGCGGCGGCCCCGGGCGCGTGGGCGTCTCCCGCGCCGGCCGGCGCGCCGAGGGCGTCCGCCGCGCGCCGGCCCGCCCGCGACCGGAAGAAGCCAGCGTCCCGCCGCGCCGCCGCCACCCGCGCCGCGGCGAGCCAGGCGCCCAACCGCACGTCGTCGCCATCCAGCAGTGCCGCGCCCGCCACCCAGCCTCGGTCGAGCCGTCCAGCGAGCGACTCGGGCGGCGCGCCGGCGTTCGCGCCGATCTGGCGGTAGAGCTGCGCCGCCGGACCGGAGCGCGGCATCGGCTCCAGCATCGAGGCCGTCCGGCGCGCGACCCGCGCTACCGCCGTCGTGTCGCGCGCGCGCGCCGCCAGCTCCAGCTGCACCGCCTGCGCGCCGAACCGGACGGCCAGCGCCAGCGCCTCGGGCGAAGCGCCCGTGCCGCGCGTCGCCGTCCAGGCCAGCGGGAGAAGCGTGTCCCCCGGCGTCGGCGCGCCCGCGTCGAGGAGCGCCACCACGTCGCCCGGCCGGTCGAATGGCGGCCCGGTGATGCGTGACCCACGCCACAGGGCGACCGCCACGGCGACGCCGGCAGCCGCGGCCATCCAAGTCGTCCAGGCACCCCACCGCCGCGGGATGGGCCGCCACGCCGCCGGCGCCCCTCGCCGCCGCGCGTCGGTCCGCCGCACGGTGATGGCATCGAGGTCCACGCCCCGCGCCGGCGCGGGGGCGGGAGGAACTACCCCGTCGCGCTCCAGCTCGCGCATCACCGCCGCGACGTCGCCGAGCACGCCGAGCGCGTCGTCGGAGCGGGCGAGCTCCGCGAGCATCTGGTCGCGCTCGCGCTCGTCCAGCCCTGCGTCGAGCAGCGCCGCGAGGCGCTCGAGATCGATCGGGGGCTCGGTCACGCGCCGCCCTCCCTGATCGACCCGCGTCGGACGAAGCGAATGCGGCGCCCGGCGTCTTCGAATCGCATGGTCTGTTAGAGGGACGCATCCGCGCGTTCTCGCGCTCCGGAGCGCGAGAACGCGCGACCGAAGGTAGCGATCCCGGCCGGGATGGCAATCCGGGGGGAGGCGCGGCGAGCCGAATCCGGCCGCCGGCGCCTCGCGCCCGGCCCGGGCTGGCCCCGGCCGGGGGCGTGGAAGCGTTAGGCGGCCGTCGGGCGGGCGGCCGAGATGAACTCCCGCACCCGCTCCACCACCTCCGGCCAGTGCAGCACCCGCACGTGGTCGAGCCCCGCCGTCGTGACGAGGGTGGCGCCGGGCCAGGCGGCGGCGAGGCGCTCGCCGTCGGCGAACGGCACGCCGGCGTCCGCCCAGTCGTGGACGACGAGCAGCGGGGCGCGCATCCCGGGCGCGGCGGCCAGGATGTCGAAGTCGGCGCGCGAGACGCCGAAGCGTCGCTCGATGCGGCGCATCATCATCTCGATCGTCGCCGGCGCGATGGCGAGGCGGCAGGCGAAGCCCCGGATGAACGACATCGGGTCGGCGGCCGGGGCGAGGAACGCGACGCGCGCGACGGCGAGGCCGCGGCAGATCGCCATCACGGACGCGGCGGCGCCGAACGAGTGCGCGACGAGCGCGGCGCGCGCGCCGGCGCCGAACGCCGCGTCCGCCACCGCCCGCACCGACTCCGCCATCTCCGGGAGTGAGCAGCGCGTGCCTGACGAGGCACCGTGCGCCGGGCCGTCGAACGCCACCACCCGCGGGTGGCCGGCGGCCACGAGCGCGGGGGCGATGCTCGCGAACTGCCCGGCGCGTCCGGCCCAGCCGTGGACGAGCAGCACGGGCGGCAGGGCGGGGGCGGCGCCAGCGCTCTCGCCGGCGCCCCAGCTCCAGAGCGCGAGCTCCCCGCCGCGGAACGGGAGCCGCGAGTGCTCTCCCGATGCCAGGAAGGCGCGCTCGTGCTCCGGCGTCGGGTAGCGGCGCGGGGTGAGGAAGAGTCGCTCGGACCACGCCGCCGCCGCCTCGCGCGAGACGACCTGCGTCGCGCGGAGGCCGCCGCGCAGGGCGAGGAACGCCGCCTTCTTACGAACGATCGTGCTTTTTAGCGCCGCTGGCATGTCCCGGTCTCCCTCCCTGGATTTGCCTCAGGATGCCCGCGCGCGCGCCACCATCTCCTCGAACGACGCCCGCGTGCGCGCCTCGGAGTCGGCGTCGCCCAACAGGCGCGAGAAGTGGTAGTGCGCCAGCGCGAGCCCGTAGATCTCCTGGGCGAAGCGCGCGGCGTCGAGCGTCGGGCGGAACTCCCCGCTCTCCACGGCGGCGCGCACCGACGTCGTCAGCACGTCCACCCAGTCGCGCTGCAGCCGCACCAGCGTGTCGCGCACCGGCCCGGGCCGGTCGTCCAGCTCCACCGCGGCCGTGACGAAGACGCAGCCGCCCGGCAGCACGCGCGCCCACTCGAGCCACCGCTCCAGCAGCGCCCGCACCCGCCGCTCGCCGCGCGGCGCCTTGAGCGCGGGCCGCACCACGATGTCCACGAACCGCTCGGCAGCGGCCTCCAGCACGCCGATCTGGAGCGCCTCCTTCGACCCGAAGTGCGCGAACAGCCCGCTCTTCGACAGCTCCATCTCGTCGGCCAGTCGCCCGATGCTCACCCCCTCGAGCCCGACCACGCTCGACAGGTCCAGCGCGCGGTCGAGGATGGCCTGTCTGGTCTCGGCGCCTTTGCTCATGGCCAGAAAATAGAACGATCGTTCGGTTTCTGTCAAGCTCCGACTTGCCGCAGTCGCGCCGCCAGATCGGCAAGCGCCCGCCGCCATGCCGCACGCGAACCGCGGGTGAGCCAGCGGCGGTCGGCGAAGCGGGACCCCCTCGCCTGGCTGACCACCTGGCGCGCGAGCGCGATCGCCTCCGGCTCCAGCGCGAGGCGGCGCTGGCTGGCGACCCACGACTCGATCTCCCGCTCGGTCTCGTCGTCGTAGGCCCGCTCGGTCCGGTACCGGGAAGGAGGTCGCCCGCCGAGCGCGGCCACCAGCTCGGCGGCCGCCACGCCTCGCGTCAGCACGTCGTCGTCGTGCGCCGTGGACTCGGCCGCACGCCGGAGCTCGGCGAGCAGTGTCGCCCGACCCGCCGCGGGCCCATCGCTCTCCTGGCTGCTCTCGACCTCGATGAACAGGTCGACGCCGACGTCGAGGGGCATGGTCGGCCACGTGCAGTAGCTCGCGATGTACTGTTCGGTTAGCCGCGCGCGCGCCGAGGCGACCTCGAACAGTGCCGCCGCCTCGTCAGGCGCCGCGACCACCGAGAACGTGACGACGTCGCCGCCGTTCGGGTCGAAGAGCAGCACCGCGCGGCCGCCGCCGGCGGTCTCCCGCTTCGCGAAGGCGAGCGCGGCCCGCGGGCCTTCCGGGAGGTCGGCGGGGTCCACCGCGCGCCCGAAGAACCGGCGGGCGTCGAGCGCTTCGAGGGGAATCGTCACCGCCGTGAAGAGCGTCGGCGCCGGCGGCCCGCTGCGCAGCAGCCTCGCCCAGAACGCCGCGTCGTCGAGCACGCCCGGCGCCCGGAGGTCCACCTCGAGCGCGCCGCCGCGCACCGTGCGCGCGTGCCGCGCGAGCCACTGGTCCGCCCCCGCCGTCAGGCGGCTCTTCCAGCTCGCCGGGCGGCGCGGGTAGCCGGTCCGGAAGCGCGCCTGATGGTCGTCCGCGAAGATCCGGCAGCGCTCGGCGCGGGCGAAGAGCGGCCGCAGCGTGCGCTCGTAGAGTCGCGTCACGCGCTCCGCCTCGCCGAGCCCGGCGGGAAGCCCGCGCTCGTCGAGCGCGCTCTGGAAGCCGCGGTTCGACCGCACGGCCGAGGTCCACCAGGCAATGAACTCCTCGCACCGGCGGCGCAGCTGCGCACGATTCACGACGACTCTCCTCCTCCTCGTCCGTCGCGCCGGTGGCGCGAGGCGGACATCTTTCGTGGGAAGCAGCGTAGCACGACACACCCGCCGTCCCATCCATGCAGCAGCCAACTTCGTTCCGCTCGCTCGCGGCCGCCACGTCCCTCGCCCTGCTCGCCGCGCTCCCGGCGTGCGCGGGCCGCCAGTCCGCCACCGCGAGCCCTCTCACCACCGCCCGAGCGCACGTGCGCGACATCCACTCCTTCGCGCGGCCTGACGAGGCGCGCGTCACCGACGTCGCGCTGGACCTGCGCGCGGACTTCGAGGCCAAGCAGCTCGTCGGCACCGCCACGCTCACGGTCGACGCCGCGAGTGGCGCGCGGGAAGTGGTGCTCGACACGCGGGGGCTCCAGATCGAGAGCGTGACCGACGGCGCGACCCGGCGCGCGCTCACGTACCGCATGGGCGAGCCCGACTCCCTGCTCGGCACGCCGCTGCACGTCTCGCTGGGCGCCGAGGCTCCCGCGGGCGGGCGCAAGATCATCATCGCCTACCGCACGCAGCCGCAGGCCGCGGCGCTCCAGTGGCTCGGCCCCGAGCAGACGGCAGGAAAGGCGAGTGCGTACCTCTTCTCCCAGGGCCAGGCGATCCTCACCCGCACCTGGATCCCGACGCAGGACAGCCCCGGCATCCGCCAGAGCTACTCGGCGCGCATCACCGTGCCCGAGGGGATGCGCGCGGTGATGAGCGCCGAGCAGCTCACGCCCGACGGACGGCCGGCGGCGGCGCCGCCCGGATGGCGGACGTTCGCGTTCCGCCTGAGGCAGCCGGTGCCGCCCTATCTCATCGCGCTCGCCGTCGGCGACATCGCCTTCCGCCCGATCGGCCCGCGCACGGGCGTCTACGCCGAGCCGTCGGTGGTGGACTCGGCGGCGCGCGAGTTCGCCGACCTGGAGCGGATGGTGGAGGCGGCGGAGTCGCTCTACGGGCCGTACCGCTGGGGGCGCTACGACCTGCTGGTGCTGCCGCCGTCGTTCCCCTTCGGCGGGATGGAGAACCCGCGGCTCACGTTCGCCACGCCGACGGTGCTGGCGGGCGACCGCTCGCTGGTCTCGCTGGTCGCGCACGAGCTGGCGCACTCGTGGAGTGGGAACCTGGTGACGAACGCGACGTGGAGCGACTTCTGGCTGAACGAGGGCTTCACGACGTACATCGAGAACCGGATCATGGAGCGCCTGTACGGCGTCGAGCGCGCGCGGATGCTGGAGTCGCTCGGGCGGCAGGAGCTGCTGGCCGAGTTCGCGCGCTTCGGCGCCGACAGCGGCGAGACCGTGCTGCACATCGACCTCACCGGGCGCGACCCGGACGAGGGGTCGACGCAGGTGCCGTACGACAAGGGGCAGGCCTTCCTGCGCACGATCGAGGCGGCGGTGGGTCGCGAGCGCTTCGACGCCTGGCTGCGCGGCTACTTCGACCGCCACGCCTTCACGTCGCTGACGACGGCGGACTTTCTGGCGGACATCCGCGCGAACCTGATCGAGGGCGACCGCGAGCTGGAGCAGCGGCTGCGGCTGGACGAGTGGGTGAATCGCCCCGGGCTGCCGTCGAACGCCTTCGTCCCGACGTCGGACGCATTCGCGAGGGTGGAGGGGGAGGTGCGGCGCTTCACCGCCGGGACGCCGGCGGCCTCGCTCGCCACCCAGGGCTGGTCGACGCAGGAGTGGCAGCACTTCCTCGGCGCCCTCCCGCAGTCGCTGACCGCGGCGCAGCTCGCCGACCTCGACCGCGCCCTCGGCCTAACGAGCCGGGGGAACAGCGAGGTGCTGTTCGCCTGGCTGCGGATCGCGATCCGCAACCGGTACGAGCCGGCGATGCCGGCGCTGGAGCGCTTCCTCACTACCCAGGGCCGCCGCAAGTTCGTGCGCCCGCTCTACGAGGACCTGATGGCCGCCGGCCCCTGGGGCCAGGCGCTGGCGAAGCGGATCTACGCCGAGGCGCGCCCCCTGTACCACGCGGTGACGACGGGGACGGTGGACGCGATAGTGAAGTAAGGGAAGGGGGATGGGGGACGGGGGACGAACTGCCGAGGACTCCAGCAGCTCATCCCCCGTCCCCCGTCCCCCGTCCCCCATCCCCCTTCCCCGTCTTACGAGTTCTTCTCCAGGTCCTCCACATCCTGCTGCGCCTGGCCGAGCTTCTGCTGGGCGCGGCCCTTCACCTTGTCCTTCTCGCCGGCGAGCTTCTCGGAGTGGTCGTCGGTGAGGTCGCCGAGGGTGCTGCGGAGCTTGCCGCCGATCTCCTTCACCAGGCCTTCGGCGCGGATCTGCGCGCCGCTCTTGCGGGTCACGTCATCCATGGTCCTGCTCCTGTCGCTGCTGCCACGAGGTTGAGGTCGGCCGTGGGAGGCTCTGGTGTCAGCAAGCGCAACCGCCGTGCCCCGCGCCGGCGGGTCGCGG
>DATFPD010000093.1:0-6355 GCA_035265005.1 Gemmatimonadaceae bacterium
CACGCAGCACGCAGCACGGATCAGCTTCTCCCGTACACCTCCCAGAAGCTCGCGATCGTCCGCATGCCCTTCTCGAAGTTCTCGACGCTCATCCACTCGTTAGGGGCGTGGGCGTTCTCGCCGGGGAGGCCGAAGCCGACCAGGAGCACGGGGGCCTTCAGGATCCGCTCGAAGTCGCCCACCACCGGGATCGAGCCGCCCTCGCCGGTGACGACCGGGTCGCGGCCGTAGGCGGCGCGCAGGGCGTCGCGGGCGGCGTCGAAGAGCGGGCCCGCGAGGTCGGCGCGCCAGGGGCGGCCGCCGTGCAGGTGCGTGACCGTGACCGTGACGCCCTTCGGCGCCACGCGCGCCACGTGCGCCTTCATCGCGCGCTCGATCGCCTCGGGCGTCTGGTCGGGGACGAGGCGGCAGCTCACCTTCGCCATGGCCTTCGCCGGGAGCACGGTCTTCGCGCCCTCGCCGGTGTAGCCGCTGAGCAGCCCGTTCACCTCGCAGGTGGGGCGCGTCCACAGGCGCTCGAGGACGGTGTACCCCTTCTCGCCGCCGAGCGCGGTGGCGCCCGTCTCCGCGCGGAAGTGCTCCTCTTCGAACGGCAGGCCGCGCATCTGCTCGCGCACCGCCGCCGGCCACTCGCGCACGTCGTCGTAGAAGCCGGGGATGGCGATGCGGCCGTCGGCGTCGTGGAAGGTGGCCAGGATGCGGGCGAGCGCCATCGCCGGGTTCACCACGGCGCCGCCGTAGCTCCCCGAGTGCAGGTCGCCCGACGGCCCCTGCACGTCGATCTGGAAGTAGGCGAGCCCGCGCAGCGACGAGAGGATCGACGGCTGCCCGGGCGCGAACATCGCCGAGTCGGAGATGACGACCGCGTCGGCGGCGAGCTGCACCCGGTGCTCCTCGATGAACGGCGCCAGGTGGTCGCTCCCCACCTCCTCCTCCCCCTCGGCCAGGACGACGACGTTCACCGGGAGCGTACCGCGCGCGACGAGGTGCGCCTCCAGCGCCTTGATGTGCAGGTAGAGCTGGCCCTTGTCGTCCACCGAGCCGCGCGCGTAGAGCTTGCCGTCGCGCACGGTGGGCTCGAAGGCGGGCGACTCCCACAGCTCCAGCGGCTCGGCGGGCTGCACGTCGTAGTGGCCGTAGACGAGCACCGTCGGCTTCCCCTCCCCCGCCCCGCGCCACTCGCCGACGACCACCGGGTGCCCCGGCGTGTCGTGCACCTCGGTCTCCATTCCGATCGCGCGCATGCGCTCGGCCAGCCACTCGGCGGCGCGGCGGACGTCGCCCTTGTGCTCGGAGCGCGCGCTCACGCTCGGGATTCGGAGGAACTCGTAGAGCTCGTTCCGGATGCGGTCGCGGTTCGCGGTGAAGAACGCCTCGAGGTCGCGCGGGACGGAGCTGCTGCCGCTGGCGGTCGCTGAGGCGGGGACGGTGGTGGACATATTGCGTGACGGGGCTCGGGAGCTGGAGGCGGGCTCGGCGCGCGTGTCGTCGTCGTCGAGCGGCTCGAAGAGATGCGCCCAGCAGGGCGGATCGCCAGGCATGGCAAAGCCTAGGTCGAGTGCGGGTGGTGTGGCGGCGCGCAGTAGTGGAGTATCACGAGGGCCGCACACCATCGCCAGCCCTCGGCCGCTCACCACGGGTCGGTAGCGGAGGGGCGGATGCGCTTCGACATGTCGCAGACCGAGACGACGGACGGCGACCGCCGCCGCCAGCGCGAGGGGTGGCCGGCGGGGACGGGCGAGGTGCCGGGGCCGAGAGCGGCGGGGACTGAGGGACTGAGGCACTGACGAAGGCACTGAGTCCCGCCGCGCCTCACTGCAACAGGTGGTGGATCGGCCGAAACTCGCGGTCGTAGACGATCGCGACGTTCCACTCGCCGGCGGCGTGCGGCTCGAAGGGGTCCATCACGAGAAACATGTCGCGCCCCATTCGCACGACCACGACGCGCCGCGCCGGGTCGCCCGGGGGGTCGCCGCCGTAGGCAGCGGCGGCGCGCTCGCACGTCCGCTCGTCACGCACGAGCGACACGTCGGACGACTTGAAGCGCGGCCGGCCGAGGACCGAGTCCCACGGGGGGTAGGCCATGCCGCGCGCGTTGGCCAGCATCTGCTCGGCGATGTAGTGATCGGTCACGCACGCCGGCTCGCCGGGGGCGCGGAAGCGGTGCGGGCGGCAGTTGTTCCAGTTCCGGGAGCCGTACTCCCAGCTCTCGAGCGACACGTCCACGGTGTCGGTGCGGCCCGCGCGCACGTCGAGGGTGTCGTACGCCGGCCAGTAGGGTATGCCGCGGGCGACGAAGCTGTATCGCCCCGCCGGCCGATTCCGGAAAACGCGCACGCTGCTCGTGTCGCGGGAGAACGCCGTGCCCACCGACGCCGGGTTGACGCTGTCCACCGGCGCGACGTCGGCCTTGAGCTGACCCACGGCGGCCTGTCCGTCGAAGGTGCGCATCCGCACGACCAGCGTGCCCACGCCCGCGCGCAGCGCCGCCGAGTCGACCGCGGCGCCGAGCGAGTACGTGGGCGCGCACTTCGAGTGCGGCGCGAAGCGGTCGGCCGGCCGCTGCGCGTTCAGCACGGTACCCGCCGACGCGAGCAGGAGCGCGAAGGAAGCCGCGGGCGCCCTCACGGCGCCCCCTTCTTCTCCGCCCGATATACGATCACCTGCACCTTCTCGAGCGTGATCAGCCCGCCGCGGATCATCGCGTCGAGCTCGGGGAGGATGGCCTGGATCTTCTCCTCGGTGTCCACGCACTCGACGACGAGCGGCAGGTCGGCGGAGAGGCGGAGGATGCGGTCGGTGTGGACGCGGGCGGTGGCGCCGAAGCCCATGATAGCGCGGGTGACGGTGGCGCCGGCGTAGTGGCGCGCCCGGAGGAGCTCGACGATCGCCTCGTGCAGCGGCCGGCCGCCGTGGCGGTCGGACTCGCCGATGTGGATGCGCATCAGCATCCGCTCGCCGTGCAGGCCGTGCATCCTGGGTCCCTCCGTCACCGCGGCGGGGCGAACGCCGCCCGCGCCGCCGCGAACCCCACGAACGTGCCGAGGAGCGACAGCACGAGGCTCGCCGAGACGTACGCGGCGGCGCGGGCGTACTCGCCGCGCTCGAGCATCACCACGGTCTCGTAGCTGAAGGTCGAGAACGTCGTGTAGCCGCCGCAGAAGCCGATCGTGAGCGCGGCCCGCAGCTCGGCCGACGTGGACGTGTCGAGCAGGTAGCGGGCGAGGAAGCCGAGCAGCAGCGACCCCGTGACGTTGATCGTCAGCGTGCCGATCGGGAAGACGCTGCTCCCGCGCTGGATCAGCCCGCCGAGCCCGTACCGTGCCGCCGTACCCGCGGCGCCACCGAGCGCGATGACCGCGAGCGTGAAGAGGTCTGCCGGTTTCACGATGCGAAAACGATTCAGGGCCAGCCACGACGCGCCCGAGCCTTGCAAGCCGCCGAAGGTCTGGCGTCTGGTGCCGGGCGCACCGTAAGGTGCTTCCCCCAACTCGCACCTCGCAACCATGCCCTGAGCGCAAGCGAAGGGTCGCACTCATCCCTCCTATGCCCAACCGCCTCGCCCAGGAAACGAGCCCGTACCTGCTCCAGCACGCCAACAACCCCGTGGACTGGTACCCGTGGGGGGCGGAGGCGCTGGAGCGGGCGAAGCGGGAGGACCGGCCGATCCTGCTGAGCATCGGCTACGCGGCGTGCCACTGGTGCCACGTGATGGAGCACGAGTCGTTCGAGAACGAGGCGACGGCGCGCCTGATGAACGAGCGGTTCGTGAACATCAAGGTGGACCGGGAGGAGCGTCCGGACCTGGACAGCATCTACATGCAGGCGGTGCAGGCGATGACGGGGCACGGCGGGTGGCCGATGACGGTGTTCCTGACGCCGGAGGGGGCGCCGTTCTACGGCGGCACCTACTTCCCGCCCGAGGACCGGCACGGGATGCCGTCGTTCACGCGCATCCTGACCTCGGTGTCCGACGCGTACCGGTCGAAGCGCGAGAGCGTCGCGCAGTCGGCGGCGGCGATCCGCGAGCAGGTGTACGAGGCGGCCGCGGCCGCGCGGGCGCGCTCGACGGGGACGTTGAGCCCCGCGCTGCTCGACCGTGCCTATCGAGGGATCGCCCAGCAGTACGACATGAAGCACGGCGGGCTGGAGGGGGCGCCCAAGTTCCCGCAGCCGATGGCGTTCGACTTCGTGCTCCGCCACTGGCGGCGCACCGGCACCGGGTGGGCGCTGGAGATGGTGTCGAACACCTTCCGCAAGATGGCCCGCGGCGGGATGTACGATCAGGTGGGCGGCGGCTTCGCCCGCTACTCGGTGGACGCGGTGTGGCTGGTGCCGCACTTCGAGAAGATGCTCTACGACAACGCGCTGCTGGGGCGACTCGGCGTGCACCTGTGGCAGGCGCTGCGGAATGGCGACCCTTCGACAAGCTCAGGGCAGGCTGCGGAAGTCCGGCGCGTGGCCGAGGAGACCTTCGACTGGCTGGCGCGCGAGATGACGAGCCCGGCGGGCGGCTTCTACTCCACGCTCGACGCCGACAGCGAGGGGCACGAGGGGAAGTTCTACGTCTGGGACGAGGCCGAGCTGGACGAGCTGCTGGGTCCAGTGGATGCGCCGCTCGTGAAGGCGTACTACGGCGTCACGCGGCCGGGGAACTTCGAGGGGCGCAACATCCTGCACGTGCCGCACGACCCGAAGCTGGTCGCGATGCGCGCCGGCGTGGGCGAGGAGGCGCTGATGGACGCGGTCGCGCGCGCGAAGCGCACGCTGTACGCGGCGCGCGCCAAGCGCGTGTGGCCGGGGCGCGACGAGAAAATCCTCGCCGGCTGGAATGGCCTCATGTTGCGCGCGGTAGCCGAGGGGGCGCGCGTGTTCGGCAACGACGCCTTGCGCGACCTCGCGGTGGCGAACGGGGAGTTCCTGCTGCGGGAGATGGTGCGCGCGGGCGGGCGGGTGATGCGCACGCACAAGGACGGTGTGACGCGCATCCCGGGCTTCCTCGAGGACCACGGCGCGGTGGGGCTGGGACTGGTCGCGCTGTACGAGCTGACCTTCGAGCGGCGCTGGCTGGACTCGGCGCGCGAGGTGGCGGCGGCGGCGGTGGAGTGGTTCTGGGACGAGGAGGCCGGGGTGTTCTACGACACGGCGAAGGACGCCGAGCGGCTGATCACGCGCCCGCGGGACGTGACCGACAACGCGGTCCCGTCGGGCACCTCGCTGGCGGTGGAGCTGCTGCTCCACATGGCGGAGTACTTCCACGACGTGGAGGCGCGCCGCCGCGCGGACTGGACGCTGGAGACGCTGGCCGAGCCGATGGCGCGCTACCCGGGTGCCTTCGGCCACCTGCTGGGCGCGGCGGAGCTGGCGGTGCGCGGCGCGGTGGAGGTGGCGCTGGTGGGCGACCCGTCGGCCGCCGACTTTCGCGCGTTAGGCGCCGAGCTGGCGACGCGGTACGTGCCGTCGCTGGTGCTGGCGGGCGGGCGGCCCGACGACGCGGCGGGGGTCGCGCTGCTGGAGGGGCGGCCGATGCAGGGCGGGCGGGCGACGGCGTACGTCTGCCGGGGGTACGCGTGCGAGGCGCCGGTGGTCGAGCCCGAGGCGCTGGCGGGGCAGCTGGAGGCGGCGGTCGCGGCGGGAGGGTGAACGGCGAGTCGCCGGTCGTCAGTAGTCGAGTTGCCGGTCGTCAGTCGAGAGTTCTCAGTTGCCAGTAGCGCCAGGCATCCGGGATGCTCAGGGGGCGAGGCACGCCTCGCCCCTACTGACAACTGGGTACGGGCGACGCGCGCGTCGCCCCTCAACTGACAACTGGCAACTGAACTACTGACGACCGGCGACTCGCCGTTCACCGCCTTCTGCGTCAGTCCCACACATATACCCACCCGCCTCCCAGCCTCCTGACGTTGTCCGAGTCCGGCCCGCCGCCCGGCCGGTAGAGGAGCTCGTCCGGCTGGCCGAGCCGCCCCGGACAGATCGCCGACAGTTTCCACGATCCGTCGCCAGGGGCGTCCAGGGTGAGCGCCGAGCAGCCGCGGACGCGCAGCACGGGCGGCGGTGTCGTCAGGCGTCCGGCGGCGCGCGCCGCGGCGTAGCGCTCGACCGCCGGCGCGAGGGCGGCAGTGGCGCGGGCGAGGCGCCGCAGGCGGAGCTCCGGGGCCGCCACGCCGACGGCGAGGTACAGGAGCGCGGCCGAGGAGACCAGGGCGACGCAGCGCGAGAGCGCCCGGCCGCGGTCCTCCGCCTCGCTCTGGATCGACAACAGGAGCAGTCCCGGCAGGCCCACCAGCAGGCCGGCGAGGAGCACCATCGCGGCGAGCGGGACCAGGACGAGCGACGCGAGCTCCAATGGCCAGGGGAC
>DATFPD010000094.1:0-2330 GCA_035265005.1 Gemmatimonadaceae bacterium
CCGCGGCCGGCATCACGATCGTCGAAGGCGCCGAGGAGGCCCCCGAGGACCGGTCGTCGCGCCGGGCGACCGTGGTGGCGGCCCAGGCGGTCACCACCGACATGCCCAGCTACCGCGGCGCGGCGCCCGGGCGGTTCCTGATCCCGATCGGCCTCGGGATCGCGGCGCTCATCGCCGTGGCGATGTGGCTGCTGCGGAGCTGACGGAGTCGGCGGCGGTCGGGGCGGCGGCGGCGGGGCGCGCCGTCGAATCGGCGGGGGCGGCGGCCGGCCGGGCGACCGAGCCCGCGGCGGCGGCGCTGGTGCGGGCGGGCTGCTGCCGACCGGACGCCGGCGCCGTCGTCTTCCGGCCGTAGATCGCCGACGCGAGCGCGCTGATCACCAGCGCGGCGGAGATCACCAGCGCGGCGACCTTGCCTAACTGGCGCGAGCGCTGGCGGCGCTGCAGCTCGCGCTGCTCGACGACCCCCATGAAGGTGGTCTGCACCTTCGACCCGCGGACGTCGGCGTAGCTGTTGCGCCCCTCGGAGTCGGTCTTCACCTCGAGCGCGTAGCTCGGCATCTCGCGGGAGAAGCGGAGCACGGTGCGCCCGACGCCGATCTCGTCGCCGTCCTTGAGCGCCACCGGGTCGGCGATGTGGCGGCCGTTGACGAAGGTCACGCCCCCCGACGGCGCGAGCACGAACTGCCCGCCCTCGCGCCGGATGTCAGCGTGCAGCCGGGACGTCGTGTTGTCGTGGAGCAGGACGTTGCACCGCAGCTCGCGGCCGATCGCGTTCTGCTCGAGGAGCTTGAAGACGCGGTTGTGGCGCGTGTCGCAGAGGAAGCCCTCGCTCCCCACCTCCTCGCGGTTGCTCTCGACGTAGCGCAGCTCGGCGCTGCCGAGGCGGATCACGTCGCCGAAGTCGAGCCGGCGGCTCTGCGTGTCCATCTCGGCGCCGTTGACGAGCACCGTCGCGAACTGCGACCCGCGCATGATGACCGCCCGCCCTCCCCGTTCCGGCGCGATCACGGCGTGCAATGGCGCCAGGTCGTAGCCGGGAATGCGCCAGCTGGCCTCGTGTCCGCCACCGATGGTGAGGACGCCCGGGCCGACCTGGCGCGACTGCTCTTTGAAGGTGATGTACGGCATCGCCGGGAGGATGGGTGCGACCCGCGGGGGTCCACGCAAGGTGCTGCAAGGACGCGGCCGACGAGAGTGATGACGGTCACAATGGCCGACCAGCCGGGAACATTTGTCTCAGCTTAAGACGCACGGCGGGGGTGAGGAGCAACGCGGGATGTGGGGCGCGGGATGCGGGACGCGCTCGGAGGGTTGGGTGGCGCGATGCGGGCAATGTGGCCGGGACGTGGGAGGGGCGATGCGCGCGTCGCCCCTCCGGCATCCCGATCACGAACCGCCCCGTGCGCGTCCCCCGTCCCCCGTCCCCCGTCCCGCGTCCCGCATCCCGCATCCCGCATCCCCTTCTTCGTTGAACTTCTAATGATTGCCGACTAATTTACTCAACATGGCGGACCGCCAGCGATGGCATGGATGCCAAACCATTACAAATAAACATTTTGCGACTGTACCAACGCCGCGGAACCCGTGCGGCGCCAGGCCCCGTTAGCAGAGATGCGGACACCGCGTCCGCATTCGGTGGTAGCCCTCCCAATGGCCAATAGATGAGCTCCTCGATCGAACAACTGATCAGCCGCGAGTACGAAGCCGGCTTCGTCACCGACATCGAGGCGGAGACGATCCCGCGCGGGCTCAGCGAAGAGACCGTGCGGCTGATCTCGGCGAAGAAGAACGAGCCCGAGTGGCTGCTCGACTGGCGGCTGAAGGCGTTCCGCCGCTGGCAGTCGATGGCCGAGCCGCACTGGCCGAACGTGAAGTACGGGCCGATCAACTACCAGGACATCATCTACTACTCGGCGCCCAAGACGGCGAAGCCGCTCGGCAGCCTCGAGGACGTGGACCCCAAGCTGCTCGAGACGTATAAGAAGCTCGGCATCCCGCTCCGCGAGCAGAAGCTCCTCGCCGGCGTCGCCGTCGACGCGGTGTTCGACAGCGTCTCGGTCGGCACGACGTACAAGGAGGAGCTGGCGAAGCACGGCATCATCTTCTGCTCCTTCGGCGAGGCGGTGCAGCACCACCCCGAGCTGGTGCGGAAGTACCTCGGCACCGTCGTGCCGTACAGCGACAATTACTTCGCCGCGCTCAACTCCGCGGTGTTCAGCGACGGCTCGTTCGTGTTCGTGCCGAAGGGCGTGCGCTGCCCGATGGAGCTCTCGACGTACTTCCGCATCAACGCCGCCGAGACGGGGCAGTTCGAGCGCACGCTGATC
>DATFPD010000095.1:0-14124 GCA_035265005.1 Gemmatimonadaceae bacterium
TGCCCGACCGACGTCACGAAGTCGAGGCGCTCGACGAACGCCCGCGGCTGGTGGCGCATGACGACCAGCGTCTCCCGCGCCGCGGCCGCGATCTCCGGCGCGCCCCCGGCGCCCGGCAGCCGCGTCGCCGGCCGGTCGTACGGGCCGACGACGGTCGTGTTCAGGTTGCCGAAGCGGTCCACCTGCGCCGCGCCCAAGAACCCGACGTCGATCCGCCCGCCCTGGAGCCAGTAGGCGAACATCTCCGGCACGCTCACGACGGCGAGCGCCCCCTCCACCAGCTCCCCGTCGCCGATCGAGAGCGGGAGCACCGCCGGCCGCGCGCCGATCACCCCCGACTCGTAGACCAGCACCGCGTTCGGCGCGTGCGTGCGCAGCGCCAGGTTCGCCGCCGCGCTCGGCAGCCCGATCCCGACGAAGCACACCGCCCCGTCCGCGATCGCCCGCGCGGCGGCGACGGTCATGATCTCGTCGGGCGTGGCGGCGGCCGTCACGCGGCCTCCAGGACGTGCCGCCGCATCCAGCCCGCGAACGCGTCGCGGTCGCGCGAGATCGCGTCCCACGCGGCGTAGAACGCGTTGTCTCGCCGCGAGTACCCGGCGGCGTACGACGGGTGCGCCCCGCCCGGCGCGTGGCACACCGCGCTCACCGTCCACGACGGCAGCACGACCGCCGGCTCCCGCCCGCGCGGGCCGCGCACGCCGGGGGCGTCGAAGTCGTCGACGACCTCCTCGACGGTGGCGATCACCCGCGCCGCGGCGAGCGCCGCCTCCTTCTGCACGCCCACCAGCCCCCACAGGCGCACGTTGCCGCGCCGGTCCCCCTGCTGCGCGTGGATGATGGCGACGTCCGGACGCAGCGCCGGCACCGCGGCCAGCCGCTCGCCGGTGAACGGGCACTCGACCCAGCGGATGCGCGCGTTGTGCGCGGGGAGGTCCGTGCCCGCGTAGCCGCGCAGCACGCCGAACGGGAGCGCCGACGCGCCGGCGACGTACGCCGCCGCCATCCCGGCGTGGCTGTGCTCCTCGAGCTCCAGCGGCGCCGGCCACCCGCGCTCCACCGCGTCGCGCAGCCGGTGCAGCGAGCCGACCCCGGGGTTCCCGCCCCACGAGAAGACGAGCTTCCGCGCGCACCCCATGCCGATCATCTGGTCGTACACGAGGTCCGGCGTCATGCGCACGAGCGTCAGCCCGCGCCGCCCCTGCCGGATGATCTCGTGCCCGGCCGCGTGCGGGATGAGATGCGTGAACCCCTCCAGCGCCACGGTCGCCCCGTCCTGCACGTACGCGGCGACGGCATCACGCAGCGAAGTCATACTCATTGCTGCGCCGGACTGCAGCAGGGACACGGATGAACACAGATGGGAGCACGGATGGACACGGATCTCTCCGTGCGCGATTCAGAGCCCCTCTCGCTCGGGCGAGAAGAGCGTTGACGCTGCCGGGGTGTATCCGTGTCCATCCGTGCTCCTATCCGTGTTCATCCGTGTCCCTGCTCTAGTCCGGCGCACCTCACGATCGGAGCGCCGCCGCGAGCATCGCCTGTACGGCGACGATCTCGTCCTCGTTCACCGTGTGCCCCATCCCCGGGTAGAGGCGCATCGTCACGTCGCCGCCGAGCCGGCGCAGCACCTCGGCGCTCTCGCGCACGCGCTCGGCCGGGATGTGGAAGTCGACGTCGCTGCAGCCGAGGAAGACCGGCGTGCCGTCGAGCGAGCCGGCGTAGTCGCGCGGCGTGCCGTCCGGGCCGATGAGGCCCCCGCTCAGCGCGGCGACCCCCGCATAACGACGCGCGTGGCGCGCCGCGTACTCGCTGGCCAGGCAGGCGCCCTGGGAGAAGCCGAGCAGCATCGTGCGCTCGGGGGGGATGCCGGCCTCGGCGACGCGCTCCAGCAGGCGCTCGACCGCCCGCAGCCCGGAGCTGATCCCCGGCTCGTTCCGCTCGATCGGCGACATGAAGCCGTACGGGTACCAGGTGCCGCCGGCCGCCTGGGGCGCCAGGTACGCGACGTTCTCGACCCCCTCCCCGCGGTCCAGCTCGGGGGCGAGGGTGAGGATGCTGTCGGCCGACGCGCCGCGCCCGTGCACCATGACCACGGCCGCCCGCGCCCGGTCGAGCGGCGCGCCCGTCGCGCGCACCGGCTGGCCGCCGTGCGGGTCGGCAACGTTAGGCCGCGCGGTCACCGGGCACCCCCGCCCGCGCCGAGCGCGTCGTACGACGTGGGGCCGGCCGCCGAGGCCACCAGCACCGGCTGGCCGTCCGGGTCGAGCGTGGCCGCGGCGCGGAAGCGCGCGCCGTCCGGGCCGAACTCGCCCGCCGCCGAGACGGGGAGCCCCGCGCGCTCCAGCGCCGAGCGCAGCGGCTCCGCCGCGTCCGGCTCGGCGGCCACGGCGTAGTGCGCCACCTGCCCCGCGCCCCACTCCACCGGCCGCTCGCGCGCCGGCTTCCGGTCGAAGTAGGTCACCAGCGTCCCCGGGTGCCCGCCGCCGACGCCCCAGTACCAGTGGAACGAGGCGACGTCGTCGAAGTTGCTGGTGCGCTTCACGCGCCGCATCCCGAGCCGCTCGGCGACGAACGCGTGCGTGCGCTCGATCCCGGCGCCGATCGCGGTGACGTGGTGCAGGCCCGTTATGCGCATCCGCGGCGTGACCTCCGGCACCGGCGCCGGCCAGCTCTCGGTGGCGATGCGCGCGCGGTCGCGGTTGGTGTTGACCATCCCCTCCGGCGGGTCGCGGTGGGCCTCGCCGATCCGGTCGGGCTCCTCGTCCACCGCCCACCCGGGCCCGAGCGTGGCCAGCTCCACGATCGTGCCGTCGGGGTCCTGCACGTAGATCGACTGGAAGTAGTGGCGGTCCAGGATGCCGTTCACCGGCACGCCCGCGTCGAGGAAGCGGCGCTTCCACATGAGCAGCGTCTCGCGGTCCGGCACCGCGAGCGCGAAGTGATGCGTCCCGCCGATGCCGGGCCGTCCGGGCAGCGCGTCCGGCCGCTCGACGACCGCGATCAGGCTCCCCGCGCGTCCGGCATCGTCGCCGAACCAGCGCGCGACCCCCTCGCCCAGCTCGCCGCCGCGCCCGGGCGCCGCGACCGGCGCCGGCCCGCTCCCCAGCTCGGCGAGCCCGACCACGCGCGTGTAGAAGTCCGCCGTCCGAGCCGCGTCGCGACTCACGAGCGCGACGTGGTGCAGCCCGATCACGCCCGCCTTCGTCCGCGGCCTTCGCGCCAGCTGCTCCGCCGCCGTCGCACTCATATCGCGCTCCCTGGGTTCGGGGTGGATCTCACGCTCTTCGGCCGGGAGGCTCTGAAGAGATCGACCACTGAGGCACAGAGACACAGAGGACGGGCACACGGGAGAGGAGCCCCCTGCCGGTGGGCTTTGCTGAAGAACGATCGAACCGCAGAGGACGCGGAGGACGCAGAGGACGGCACACGGGAGGGGTCCCTCGCTCGGGAGGAGATGCTGAACCGCCGGGGGAGAACCCCGCGGCCGCGACCCCTGTCAGAGTTCTTCCGCATCTCGTCCCGGCAGAGGGACACCCTCCACGTGCCCCTCCTCTGTGTTCTCTGTGCCTCTGTGGTCGACTTCTTCAAAGCGTCCCGGCCGGGGGCCCCTCGTCCGTGTGCCCCTCCCCGGTGTCTCGGTGCCTCGGTGGTCGATTTGATGAGCGCGTCCCGATCATGAGCTCGACCAGCGGCAATATACCTCAGAACTGAGATATATCAAGCCTGCCCCGCGGCCTGGGGCGCGGCCGTCGGCGGGCGCGTGCGGTGGCGGCCGGAGCGGTCGCGGCGGACGTTGTGGACGGGGAGCAGGACCGAGTAGCCGAGCGCGGCCGCGGCCGCGTAGTAGCCGCCCATGCCGTGGACCGCGCCGCCCGGGGGCGTGGAGGCGGAGCAGAGGTAGACGCCGCGCAGCGGCGTGGCGTACGGCACCAGGCGCCTAACGGGGCGGAAGAAGATCTGCCGCAGGTCCATCATCCCGCCGCTGATGTCGCCGCCGACCAGGTTGGCGTCGTGCCGCTCCAGCGCGGCCGGGTCCATCGCGCAGCGCGCCAGCACGCGGTCGCGGAAGCCGGGCGCGAAGCGCTCGACCTGCGCCTCGATGCGACCCGTCATGTCCTCGCGCGAGCCGAACGGGACGTGGCAGTACGCCCAGACGATCTGCCGCCCCCCCGAGGTGCGCGACGGGTCGAACAGCGTCGGCTGGCCGAGGAGCACGAACGGCTTCTCCGGGACGCGGCCGGCGAGCGGCGCGTCCTCGGCCTCGACGATCTCGGCCAGCGTCCCGCCCAGGTGCACCGTCAGCGCCTGCGCGCACTCGGGCGACTTCCACGGGACCGGGCCGTCGAGCACCCACTCGATCTTGAACACGCCGGCGCCGTAGCGGTAGCGCTCGAGCGCGGCGCGGTACTTCGGCGGGAGCCGGTGCCCCGCCACCCGCAGCACCTGCCGCGGCGTGAGGTCGAGCACGACCGTCGGCACGCCGTCCAGCTCGTCGATGCGCTCGAGCGGCGCGTCGGTCTCGATCGCGCCGCCGAGCGAGCGGAAGTACGCCGCGAGCGCCCCCGCCAGCTTCCGCGACCCGCCGCGCACGATCGGCCACCCCACCGCGTGGGCGGCGGCGATCAGCGTGAGCCCGAACGCCGCCGTCGGCGACTGCCTGAGCGGCACCATGGAGTGGGCGGCGTTGCCGGCGAGGAGCGCCCGCGCGGGCTCGTCGCGGAACGCGCCGCGCACCAGGGCGTCCGCCGACCGGATGGCGCGCAGCCCGAAGCGCGCCAGGAGCAGCGGGTGCCGCGGGATCCGCAGCGGCGCGAGCACGTCCGCGGCGAGGGTGAGCCAGTCGCGCGCGAACGGCTCCAGCAGCCGCCGCCAGGCGGGCGCGTCCCGCCCCAGCGTGACCCCCGTCTCGCCGATCGACCGCCGCAGCACGGCGACGCGGCCGTCGTCGAACGGGTGGGCCAGCTCGGCCGGCGCGTGCACCCACTCCAGCCCGTGCTTGTCCAGCGGCAGGCTGCGCAGCAGCGGCGACGAGACGCCGAGCGGGTGCACGGTCGCGCAGACGTCGTGCACGAGCCCGGGGAACGTCAGCTCGGCCGAGCGCAGCCCCCCGCCGACCTCCGACGCCGCCTCCCGCAGCAGCACCCGCAGCCCCGCTCCCGCGAGCACGATCGCCGCCGCCAGCCCGTTCGGCCCGGCGCCCACGACCACCGCGTCGTACTGGCCGTAGTCGCTCACGCGTTCCCAGCCGGCGCGCCGTCGGGCGATATTGTCACCTGCGCCGGCACGCCGCCGGACGTCGCGAACCCGCAGCCCCACCTCGTGTCGAACGTCACCGAGCGCGGCATCCGCTCCGCGCAGATCGGCGTGCTGGTCAACACCGGCCTCGCCGCCACGAAGCTCGTGGCCGGGCTGGTCGGCAACACGTACGCGCTGGTCGCCGACGCCGTGGAGTCGACGGCCGACATCTTCTCCTCGCTGATCGTCTGGGGCGGGCTCAGCATCGCGTCCCGGCCGGCGGACGAGGACCACCCCTTCGGCCACGGCAAGGCCGAGGCGCTGGCGGCGGCCGTCGTCTCGCTCATGCTGCTCGGCGCCGCGCTCGGCATCGCGATCGAGGCCGCGCGGGAGATCCGGACGCCGCACCACGCGCCGGCGCCGTGGACGCTCGGCGTGCTGGTGGCGGTGGTGCTGGTGAAGGCCGCCCTCTCCCGGCGCGTGCGCGCGGTGGGCGCCGACATCGGGAGCACGGCGGTGCAGGCCGACGCCTGGCACCACCTGAGCGACGCCATCACCTCGGCGGCGGCGTTCGTCGGCATCTCGATCGCGCTCCTCGGCGGACCGGGGTGGGAGGCGGCCGACGACTGGGCGGCGGTGCTGGCGTCGGGCGTCATCGCGTACAACGGCGTGGCGATGCTGCGTCCCGCGCTCCACGAGCTCATGGACCGGATGCCGGGCCCGGAGGTGGTCGAGCCCGTTAGGCAGGCCGCCCGCGTCGTGCCCGGGGTGATGGCGGTCGAGAAGCTGGCGCTGCGCAAGGCCGGGATGGGGTACCGGGTGACGATCCACGTGCAGGCCGACCCGGCGATGACGCTGCGCGAGGCCCACAACCTGGGGGGCATGGTGAAGGGGGCCATCATGGCTGCGGCGCCGCGGGTGCAGTCGGTGCTGGTGCACATGGAGCCGTACAACGCGGCATGAGTCGTACCGCGCAGGCCGCCCCGCGCGCGGCGAAGCTGGCGAAGCTCCTGGCGCTGCTCCTGCCGGTCTGCGCCGCCGCGTGCGCCGGCGGCCGCCCCGCGCTCACCAGCGCGGCCCACCCGTTCTGGAGCCGGCCCGCCCCGGACAGCTTCCGCGTCCGCGTGGAGACCACCAGGGGCGCGTTCCTGATCGACGTGCACCGCGCCTGGGCGCCCGCCGGCGCGGACCGCTTCTACAACCTCGTGCGCGCCGGCTTCTTCGACGACTCCCGCTTCTTCCGCGTCCGCGCCGGCTTCATCGCCCAGTTCGGCATCCCCGGCGACCCGGCGGTGGCGGCGGCGTGGCGCACGCGCACGATCCCGGACGACCCCGTGCGCCAGCGCAACGAGCGCGGCTTCGTCAGCTACGCGATGACCGGCCCCGACACGCGCACCACGCAGCTCTTCATCAACCTCGGCGACAACACCCGCCTCGACGCCGAGGGCTTCGCGCCGATCGGGCGCGTGGTCGAGGGGATGGACGTCGTGGACCGGCTCTACGCGGGCTACGGCGAGGACGCCGGCGGCGGGATGCGCGGCGGAAAGCAGGGCCCTCTGTTCGAGGGCGGCAACGCCTACCTCGACCGCGCGTTCCCACGCCTCGACCGGCTCGTCAGGGCGCGCGTCGACGGCGGTTCATGAGCTTCCCGAACACGAGGCCGGAGCGATGATGATGCGAGATCTTTTCGGAATCCTGTTGCTGGCGTCGGTGGTCGGGCGCTACGCCTTCCCGCGGGGCGACCTGCGCGTCGCCGTCGCCGGCGTGGAGGTGCGGCCGGCGCTGGCGTTAGGCTCGTGGGTGGCGTTCCGGAACGTCGGCGGCGGGCACGCGATGGCGATGGGCGACCTCGTGCTGACGGTGAGGGGGATGGGGGGACAGGCGTGGACGGTTGCGTGGTGCGATGCGGGCAACGGGGCCGGGACATGGGCGGGGCGACGCGCGCGTCGCCCCTCCGGCATCCCGATCATGAACCGTCCCATCGCCAACGCGACCTCCACGCGCGTCCCGCCATCCCGCATCCCGCATCCCGCATCCCGCGCTAGCTTCCGCCGCATGCAAGGCAAGCATCCCACGCACCCCGGGTATCCGGCGGCCCGGATCGTCGCCCCGCTGGTCGCCGAGCACCTCGAGGGACGTCGCGCCACGGCGCGCGGGCACGGGTTCGGCGAGTTCGCGCCGCGGCCCTCGCCGGCGCAGGCGGAGTCGCTGGTGGACGTGGCGTTCTGGGCGAGCCTGCGCCGCGAGGAGGGGCGCGGGCCGAAGGTCTCGCTCGCCTTCGTGCCGCCCGAGCTCGCCGGACGCGCGATGGTCTTCGAGCGGTCGCTCCCGCTGACGCCGCGCGTGCTCACGCGCCTCGCGCCGGCGGTCGAGCGCCCGGGGATTCACCTCGGCGTGTCGCAGGAGGGCGACGGGCTCCGCGTCTGGGGGACGACGCGCTCGGTGCCGAACCTCACCTTCGTCCTCGAGACGGTGGAGCCCGGCCTGCTGGTGCTCAAGTACCGCCGGTGCGACGAGTTCGACAAGTACGGCACGATCGCGGTGCTCGAAGGCGACCGCGTGAAGGTGGTGGACGAATCCGCCAGCAGCCTGCCCGACTGCCCCTCGCTGCTGACGTCGCTCCTCGGCTTCGACGCACCGGCGCCGGGCGCGGGCCCGCACATCCTCGTGCAGCTCGCCGTCTCGATGCGCGCGCACGGGCGCGGCGGGCTCCTGATCGTCGTGCCCGAGCGGCCCGGCGAGGGCGCCGACGAGGGCTGGCACGCGTCGGTGGTGCACCCGATTCCGTACCGCGTCACGCCTTACGCGGAGCTGCCCGACCTGCTGGGCGCGGAGTCGGAGGAGCAGTCGCACCCGGCGTGGCGCGAGAAGCTCCAGCGGTCGGTGGACGCGGTCGGCGGGCTCACGGCGGTGGACGGCGCGACCGTGCTCAACGACCGCTACGAGCTGCTCGCGTTCGGCGTGAAGCTGGCGCGGAAGCGCGGCAGCGCGCGCGTGGAGCGCGTCGCGGTCACGGCGCCCGTCGTGGGGAACGTCGCCGCGGTCGTGGAGCCGTCACGCCTCGGCGGCACGCGGCACCTCTCGGCGGCGCAGTTCGTCCACGACCAGCGCGACGCGCTGGCGCTGGTGGCGTCGCAGGACGGCCGGTTCACGGTGTTCGCGTGGTCGCCGTGCGAGGACATCGTGCACGCGCACCGGGTGGAGGCGCTGCTGATGTAGTAGGCGGGGCGGGTCCGAGACCCGCCGCTGGATCGACGCGCGCCTACGGCTCCCGGAGATAGACGTTCACCTCGACGTCGGCCTTGATCGGCACGAGCTCCCAGCTCTCCCCGAGCGCCGTCCCCGCCGGCGGCGAGGCGTAGACCACGTAGTAGCCGCCCGGGAGCGTCGGGATCTCGTAGCGCCCTGCGGCGTCGGCCGTCACCGTGGCGACGAGCTCCTGCGTGGCGACGCCGTTCACCATCTGGTTGCGGCGCACGCGCACTGTCGCGCCCGGTACCGGGTCGTGCGCGAGCGTGCCCGGCGGCGTGGTGTCCGTGACCACGGTCGCGCGGCCGGCCGCGGAGAGGAGCACGCGGCCGTGGATGCGCGTCGTCGCCGGCGTCGTCGTGGTGCCCGTGTCTCCACTGACGTGCCGGTCGCTGATGCGCTCGTTGGGCGCGCTCGCGTCCGATGCGCCGCACGCAGCGGCCACAGCCGTGCACGCCGCGATGGCAATCAGCCTGAACCGTTCGTGCCGACGCATTGACGCCTCCCTCTGGTGGGGCCGCAGTCGTGTGATGTGTCCGTCTGCCTGCTTGAACCTCGGGATGACACGATCCGTCACGTCGGCCTTGCGGCGACATCTGTTCTCGATACCTTGTGCGTCCCGAAGGAACGCCGAAGTCGTGTGGTCCACCTCACCCTGTCGGAGGGACGATCCATGCCCACGAAGTCCACCCCCGCCGGTTACCACAGCGTCACCCCGAGCCTCATCGTCCGCGGCGCCGCGGAGGCGATCGAGTTCTACCAGCGCGCGTTCGACGCGAAGGAGGTGTCGCGCTTCACCGGCCCCGACGGGAAGGTCATGCACGCCGAGATCCAGGTCGGCGACTCCAGGATCATGCTCGGCGACGAGAACCCGGCGTGGGGGACGCTCTCCCCGCTCAGCACGAACGGCAACCCGAGCTCGCTGCACGTCTACGTGGAGAACGCCGACGCGTCGTACGAGCGCGCGCTGCGCGCCGGGGCGAAGGTGCGCTACCCGATCGAGGACGCTTTCTGGGGCGACCGCTACGGCAAGGTCACCGACCCCTTCGGCCACGACTGGGGGATCGCGACGCGGGTGAAGGATCTGACGCCGGAGGAGATGCAGCGCGCCGGCGAGGAGTCCATGGCGAAGATGATGCAGAAGTCGCAGGCGCAGCTGCCGCAGAACCAGGAGACGGCGACGGTGTAAAGGGAAAAGGGAAGGGGGATGGGGGAAGGGGGATGGAAGACCTCGGGATCCTTCGCTTCGCTCAGGACAGGCTCTCCCGGGGCCCTTCATCCCCCTTCCCCCATCCCCCTTCCCTCTCTAGTCACCACCCCCGCCCGTAGCCTAACGGGTAAAGCGGCCGCCGCGTGTCGTGCGGCAGGTCCGGGCGCTGGGCCTCCACCTCGGCCATCGACGACGGCAGCTCGAACGGCAGCTTCCCCTCGGGCCTCGCCTTCCCCGTGAGCACGTCCAGCAGCGCCGCGTCGCTCACGCCGAAGTTGCCGAGCAGGGCGGCGGCCTGCTCCTTTAGCGGCGTCAGGATCGCCGGGCGGTCGAGGTAGACGGTCACGACCGTCGGCACCGCGGCCATGACCCGCTTGATCGCCTCGTACTCCGGGTCGCCGTCGCGAAAGCCGAGGTTCCCCTCGTGCTGCATCGCGCCGAACATGTAGCCCGGGTGCAGCGTCTCGAACGGCGCGCTGGCGCGGACGATCGCCACGTCCGCCTGCGCCGGGTCCGGGACTACAGTCCAGCCGTAGCGCGCGGCGACCTGCGGGTCCACGTGGTGGAGGTAGACCTTCTTCACGCGCGACCCCAGCGGCAGGATGTGGTTCCTGTTCTCCAGGAGCACGAGCGCGCGCCGCTGCGCCTGCAGCCCCTCCGCCTGGAACGCCGCCGTGCCGACCGCGCCCGCGGCCTGCGCCGGGTCCGCGTACGGGTTCTCGAAGATCCCCTGCTGGAATTTCTGGAGCATGATGCGGTACACCGACTCGTCGAGGCGCGACTCGGGCAGCTTCCCCGCGCGCACCGCGTCGACGAGCATCCCCGCCTCCTCGGTCCCGCCGAACTGGTCCACGCCGGCGCTCACCGCCTTGGCGAAGCGCTCCTGCTTCGGGAGCTGCTCGACGCCCCACGGCATCGCGACGTGGGCGAAGCTCGGCCGCTCCCCCGTCGGGACGCCGGCGCGGCAGATCTCTGAGCAGTCGTTCGTGACCGCCCAGTCGGTGAGGATGACGCCGGTGAACCCGTAGCGCGTGCGAAGCAGGTCGGTGAGCAGCTGCCGGTTGAAGCCCGCCCCCACCGCCTCCACCGGCTGCCCGTTCAGCGTGACGCCCTCCAGAATCGAGTAGGTGGGCATGACGCCGGCGACGCGCGCCTCGAAGGCGCCGAGGAAGGGCCGGACGTGGTAGTCGAAGTTCCCGCCGGGAAAGGCGGCGACGCGGCCGTAGGCGCTGTGGCTGTCGAAGCCGTTCCGCTGCGCCCCGTACCCCGCCCAGTGCTTGACGACCGCCAGCACGCTCGCGGTGTCGATCCCGCGGGCGCCGTGCTGGAAGCCCTCCACGTAGGCGCGGACCATGCGCCGCGCCAGCTCGGCGTCCTCGCCGAAGGTGCCGTTGATGCGGCTCCAGCGCGGCTCGGTCGCCAGATCGGCCTGGGGCGAGAGCGTCATCCGGATGCCGACCGCGCGGTACTCCCGCCGCGCGATGTCGCCGAAGCGCCTGACGAGGGCCGAGTCGCCGATCGCGGCCAGGCCCAGCGGCTCCGGCCACTGCGAGAACTGGCCCGCCTGCACGCTCGCCCCGAGCACGTACTGGTAGTGGTGCCGCGGGTCGGTGCTGACCGTGACCGGGATGCCCAGCCGCGTACCCTCGCCGATCTCCTGGAGGTGGTTGTTCTGTTCCGCCAGCTCGCGCGGCGCGCCGCCGAGCCGCGTGATCATGCTGTTCACTCGCGCGCCGTCGATCAGCGCCCGGTTCGCGTCGACGTCGTACGCCGTACCGACGCCGGCCATCCCCATCGGCCCGCCGGTGCGCGCGGTACCGTGCATCATCGCCCCGGCCTTCTCCTCGAGCGTCATGCGCCCCACGAGGTCCCGCGCGCGCGCCTCCGGCGCCTGACGCCAGTCCTCGTACGGGTCGAGCGCCCCGCTCCGGTTCAGGTCCTTGAAGCGCAGCCCGTCGCGCTCGATCACGGGCGCCGAGCGCGCGCCCAGGGCGGGCTGCGGGCGCGCGGCGGTCTGCGCCGCGGCGGCGGCGGCGGCGGCGGGGAGCAGGATGGCGAGCAGATGGGCCGCGCGCGGGAGCAGGTCTCTCATCGTCGGGTCACCGGCGACTGGGGCTGATGCGGGGAAGGTCCGCCGTCGTCCGCCACGTTCGCCGGCACTTCCTCCCAACGCAAGGCTCGGAGGCGGACCGCCGATGTGGCGGGATCGAGGGCGTGTCCGCCGACCCGGTCGCCGACGTCGTGCTGCTGAAGGTCGCCGCCGACGGCGGCGTGAGGAGGGCATCGCCCTCCAGGGGATCGCCCTCCGCGTTTCCCTCACACGGTCGGCCCCGCGAAGGGAGAATCCCTCACAGAAAGTTCCGGGATGCGCCGACGGACCGGCGGGGCCGGCGAATTCATCATATCTACATGCGAAACTCGTCTTCCGCCGGCAGTCACCCGCTGCTCACCAAGACCGCCGACTACGCGCTCCGCGCGCTGCTGGTGCTGGCGCGCCAGGGCTCGGGGCGCCCGATGCCGGCGGAGACGATCGCCGAGCTGACCGGCACGCCCGCCAACTACCTGAGCAAGACGCTGTACGCGCTCGGCAAGGCCGGGCTGCTGCGGGGCACCCGCGGCCCCGCCGGCGGCTTCGCGCTGGCGGTCGCGCCCGAGACGATCACCCTCGCGGCGGTCGCCGACGTCTTCGCCGAGCCGGCGGGCACGCCGCGCTGCCTGCTCGGCACGGGACCCTGCGACGCCGCCGCCCCGTGCGCGGCGCACCACCGCTGGACGCGCGTGGCGCGCGCCGCGCGCGAGCCGCTCCACACCACGACCGTCGCCGACCTCCTGTCGGAGGATGCCGGCGCGGTGGCCACGCCCGACTTCGACCTGCCCTCCCACGCCCTCCCCGGCGTCCCCGCCGGAGCCTTCTGAGGTAAGCCCATGTCGCCGTTCATCGTGAAGCAGCACGCCGCCCGCGCCGCCGCCGCGGTCCTCGCCCTCGCCGGCGCGCTCGCCGGCGCGCTCGCCTGCGCCCCCGCCGAGGCGCGGGACGGCGGGCCGGACGCCACGCCGACCCGCGCCCTCCCCGACGTCCGGGGCGAGGAGCACGCGGTCGCGACCGCCGCGCCTAACGTTCCGGCGCCGATCACCCGCACGTACGCCACCAAGGTGATCGTCGAGCTGGAGACCCAGGAGGTCGTGAAGCGCCTGGCCGACGGCGTGGACTACACCTTCTGGACCTTCGGCGGCGACGTCCCCGGCCGCTTCGTCCGCGTGCGCGAGGGCGACCTGGTCGAGCTGCACCTCAAGAACCACAAGCACAGCACGGTGCCGCACAACATCGACCTCCACGCCGTGACCGGCCCCGGCGGCGGCGCGGCGGCGACGCTCACGATCCCCGGCGGCGAGTCGGTGCTCAGCTTCCGCGCGCTCAACCCCGGGCTCTACGTCTACCACTGCGCCGTCTCCCCGGTGCCAATGCACATCGCGAACGGGATGTACGGGCTGATCCTGGTCGAGCCGAAGGGCGGGCTGCCGAAGGTGGACCGCGAGTTCTACGTGATGCAGAGCGAGTTCTACGCGAAGAAGCCCGTCACCGAGGGCGCGCCCTACACCCTCGACATGGAGAAGGGCGCCGCGGAGCAGCCCTCGTACGTGGTGTTCAACGGCTCGGTCGGCGCGCTCACCGGCGACGGGGCGCTCCAGGCGAAGGCCGGCGAGTCGGTGCGGCTCTTCGTCGGCAACGGCGGGCCGAACCTCGTCAGCTCCTTCCACGTGATCGGCGAGGTGTTCGACAACGTGTACGGCGAGGGCGGCACGATGGTCTCGCAGCGCAACGTGCAGACGACGCTCGTCCCGGCGGGCGGCTCGGCGATCGTCGAGTTCCGCGCCGAGCAGCCCGGCAACCTGGTGCTGGTGGACCACTCGATCTTCCGCGCCTTCAACAAGGGCGCGCTGGGGATGATCAAGGTCACCGGCGCCGACAACCCGGCCGTGTACTCGCAGCTCAAGGGGCTGCCGATGGCGGGGCACTGAGCCCGCCGCGCCACGGCCCGCATAACGACAGACGCGAGCACGCCACTCCGATGTCCCGCCTGACCGCCCTCGCCGCCGCCGTGGGACTCCTCACCCTCGCCGCGCCCGCCGCCGCCGCGGTTGGGGCTGGGGTTGGGGTTGGGCGCGGCGAGGGTCACCGGAGTCGCTCGGGGATGGTGCGGCTGCCGGCCGGCGCCCACCGCCCACTCTACGGGCGCCCCGGCACCCCGGGGGTCGCCGTGCGGACCTTCTGGCTCGACCGCGAGCCGGTGACGCGCGCCGAGTTCCTGGCGTTCGTGCGCGACGACCCGCGCTGGGCGCGCGGCCGCGTGTCCCCCGAGCTCGCCGACCGCGAGGGGTACCTGGCGGAGTGGCGGGGCGAGACGAACGCCGGCGACGCGACCGAC
>DATFPD010000096.1:0-6631 GCA_035265005.1 Gemmatimonadaceae bacterium
TCGCGCTGGCCTGCATCGAGTCGGGCCACCCGGCGTCGTAGGTCGTGACGGGGCTGAACAGGATGTAGACCCCCCGCTCGCGCGCCTTCGCGATCAGGTAGTCCATCAGGTCCAGGTGGTCATTCTCGACTAGTGGACGACCACAGTGATCATGCTGGCTTGGGCGGATAGAAGCGCGCCAGGCGCGCTCGCGCGGCGGGCGTGGTGAAGCGCCACGTGACGGTCGCGCGCTCCGCGTTGCGCGCGCGCTCCCACGCCGCCACTTCGGCGGCGACTCGCTCGGGCGTCGGCAGGCGGCGCCGGAGGCACTGGCGCTCGAGGATGGAGAGTTCGATCTCGGCCATGTTGAGCCAACTCGCGTGCCTCGGCGTGTAGTGGAACTCGAAGCGCTGCGTCAGCCGCCGGGCCTCGGCGGCGTCGAACGTCTGGTAGAACGCCGCCGGCGTGTGCGTGCTCAGGTTGTCGAGGATGAGCACGATCACGTCGGCCGCGGGGTAGCGCTCGTCGGCCAGCCGCCGCATCGCGCGGGCGAAGTCGCCGGCCGCCCGGCGCGCGGTCACCTCCACGCGCCGCCAGCCGTCGTCGGGGGCGAAGCAGAGCAGGCAGTTGCAGCCGCCCTCGCGCGTGTACTCGTAGTCCACCCGCGCCGCGCGCCCCGGGGCGCACGGCGTCCCGGGCCGGGCGTCGCCGCGCAGCACGACGGGCCGCTCGTCGAAGCAGACCCGCGGCCGCGCGGGGTCGGCCGGCGCGGCGTAGAGGTCGAGCACGTCCTCCATGCGCCACGCGAAGTCGGCGCCCACGGTCGCCGTGCACCAGGACTCCTTCTGCCACGGCTTCAGGTCGTTTTTTTGAGCACCCGCCGGACGGTCTCGTCCGAGATCTCCGCCACCACCCGGAGCTCGACCAGCCGGTCGGCGAGCAGCTGCATGGTCCAGTACGTCCGCCCCTCGGGCGCGTCGCTGCACGCGAGCGCGACGAGGTGGGCCTCCTCCTTGGGCCCGAGCCTGCGCTCCGCCCCCGGCCGCGGCCGCTCGTACAGCGCCCGCCGGAGCCGGTCGCCCGCGGCGGGCGCACGCGCGAAGCGCTCGCGGGTCCGGGCCACCGTGCTCGCGCTGGTGTGCAGCGCCGCGGCGGTCGCCGCGTCCTCGGCACCCTCACTCGCGCGCAGGAGGATGTGCGCGCGCCGGATCACGCGCGCCGGCGCGGCGCCCCGACTGACCAGCAGCACCAGCTCGTCGCGCTCCGCGTCCGTCAGCTCCACCCGATACTGCTTCGTCCGCATACGCCCCTCCGGCAACCACGGACCGCCGGAGCGCCGCATATTCAGCACCATCACTGTGGTCGTCCACTAGCCGATGCCTCCCAGCAGCCGCGTTGACAACTGTCGGTTATGCGGCGTCCGCGGTCCGCTCAGCCGCGAGCACATCCCTCCACAGGTGGCGTGGGACGGTCGATTCCGGGTGCGGGTTCAGAATTTCGAGCAACTCAACGCCGGAAGACGCGGCAAACATTATCAGAGCGGCTACTTCGACTGGGTGCTTTGCGAGGAGTGCAATAATAGAACGGGCCAGTGGTACGGCGCCGAGTACGTCGAATGGAGCCGCTGGGGCCTGAAAGTATTGGACGACACGTCAGGCCGCGCGGAGGGCGAGTACGAGTATAGTGGTTACCCACTTCGGATCGCGAAGCAGGTCATCACGATGATGATCGCATCATCGAGCGAGGAACTCACGAGAGAATTTCCGGAGCTTCGGAGCTTCGTGCTCGACAGATATGCGGTCGGGCTTCCTGCGCATGTTCGCGTACATACGTACTTCGTGGCGTCCACGGAGGGCCGAACCACTGGCCTGGCTTGGGCGCAGAGGAGCGGTGGACCACGCCACCGATTCTGCGACATCTCTCTCCCGCCGATGGGGTATCTCTTGACTGTGGAGGGTGTTCCGCTGGATGAGCGCCCGGTCGATATCACATGGATTACGACGGTCCCGTACGATCAGAAAGTCCGTCTTCGCATTCACCTGCCAGTGTTGCCGACGGTGTCGCCGTATCCAGGTGATTTCCGTTCAGCACGCGAGATTCGCCAGCACGAGCTACAGAATTTCCTGACCGAGAAGGGTCATCCAGACCCGGAGGGAGAGGCAGAACGAATCATGCGCGAGGATGGCGGAGCGTATCCGCCACTCGATAGGGAACCGTATAGCCCGTGGTAGGTCTCTCCTTGCGTGCGGTCTAACGTGGCGCTCAAGCCGACAAGCGCGCTGAGGAGTTGCGCCGGCTGCGCCGGCGCTCGTGTTCGAGCGCCTGCAGCTTAACTTTGGCGTTAGCCAGCCACACGATCATGAGGTACGTCGCGCACTTCTCCCTCGGCTTCCTCGCGCTGACTCTCGCCACGGGCGGTTGCAACCAGCGCCGCGCCGCCACGGCCCGCCGCCGGGAGGCGCTGGCGCTCGAGGCCGGGCGCCAGCTCGCGGCCGCGTCGGCCGCGACCCGCGCCGCGTTCCGGCGGCTACCCATTTGCACGCCGGCGCCTCCCCCTGCCGGCGCGGACACGACGGGGTGGGTGCCGGCGGGCGGCGGGCGCCTGCCGCCCGAGTTCCGGCGCGACACCGCCGGCGTACCGCTGTACGTGCACGGTAGCATGCACTACCGCGCCGGAGACCGAGTCTTCCGGGTGATCGGCGGCCACTTCGGCTGGGCGTCGTTCACGGGGCTCTACGCCGGCGGCGGCGAGGTGCCAGGTGGGTGCCGAGCGCGCGTGGGAGCGCTGGAGTACCTCGTCTCCCGACGCCAGGACGCCGCCGGGCATCACGCAGCCGCGATCCCTGTGAGCGACACGGTGGAGGTCCGCGGCTTCCGGCTCTTCGAACTCAGTGCCCCCGAGCCCCCGCTCGGCCTCCTGCTGCAGATCCTCGGGACGCTCGGCGCGCCGGCAGGCTAACGTTTCGTTGAAGCCGACGAGCGCTCGAAGCATCGCGGGTTCTAGGCTTGAAGGTTCCAGCACGGGCGGGTGGTACACGCATGGGGAGTAGAGCGCTCGCAGCTTAACTTGGGCGTTAGGCGGCGCTGCCTCCGCGGCCCCTCGCGCGGGTTGGCGGCGTAGGCGCCGGATCGCTACCTTCCGCGCGTGTCGAGCCTCTACCTCGAGACCTCCGTCCTGTCGTACCTCGCGGCCCTCCCGTCCCGGGACGTCGTCACCGCCGCCCGCCAGCAGGTGGCCCGCGACTGGTGGGCCACACGCCGGGCGGGGTTCGACCTCTACATCTCCCAGGCGGTGCTCGGCGAGGCGGGCGCTGGGGACCCGGCGGAGGCGGCGAAGCGCCTCGCCCTCGTGGCGGGCCTGCCGCTGCTGGACGTCACCGCGGAGGCCGCCGCCCTCGCCCAGCGGCTCCAGGCGCTGGCGGCCTTCCCGGCCCGGGCGGCGGCCGACGCGCTCCACGTGGCGCCCGCCGCCGTGCACGGGGTGGACTACCTGCTGACGGGGAACCTGCGCCATATTGCGAACGCGGAGCGGCGCCCGCGCATCGAGCGGGCGTGCCGCGCCGCCGGCTACCGGCCGCCGGTCATCTGCACGCCGGACGAGCTCATGGGGGACAGCTGAGATGGGATCCGAAATGGCCGACGGGCTCCGCGCCGCGGCGGGCGCGGTGCCGCCGGACGACCCGATCATCGCCGAGGTCCGCGCGGCCCGTGCGGCGCTGTTCGCGGCGGCCGGTGACGACCTGGCCGAGTACGCGCGCCGGCTGCGCGCCGAGCAGGCCCGGTCCGGCCACCCCGTGGTCTCGCTCCCGCCGAAGCCCGCCGCGGACGGCGCCGCCTAGCCGACCCCCGCCTAGCCGGCCCCGTGTGGCGGACACGTGACGCCTAACGTGGCGTTGAAGCCGACGAGCGCCCCAAGCATCGCGGGTTCTCGGCTGGCGGGTTCTAACACAGGTGGGCGGTACACGCTCGGTGAGTAGAAGCGCTCGCAGCTTAGCTGGGGCCTTAGACCGGGAGAGTCAGCACTTGGAGCGGCATCTCGGTCTCGGCCTGCGGGTGCTTCTGGGCAGCCTCGGAGTGATCGCCACGACGGCCGGCGTCGCGACCGCCGCGGCGGAGGTGCCTCGGCTCCTGCATGGCGCGCGGCCACTGCCGGCGGTCTCGGTGGCGCTCGCGTCCGCGCTCGTCACGCTGGGCGGCGCCACCCTCGTGCGCGGCGCGTGGCGCGGGCGGGTCGCCGTGCGCCGCCCGGGCCGCCGGCGGCCGCCGCCCTGACGCCCGGCGGGCGGGCACGTCCCGATCTCACGTGTCGCTCAAGCTGACAGGTCCCTCGCACTCTGAGGTTCGCGCCTCCCGCCAGCATCTCGGCCGGCATCATTGCGTCGCACCTTCGCGGCCTGCAGCTTCGCTCCGGCGTTAGCCCGCACCCGGCCGCCAGTCGCGGAACCCCATCGCAGCATGTCTGCTCCCGAGCCACCACCGCCGCCGGCCGAGCGCAGGGGCCTCTGGTCCATGCTCGCGCTGGTCGGTTGCGGAGTAGTCGTCGTCGCACTGGCCATCCTCGGCGCCTTGTGGGCTCAGTTGGCGGGCTAGCTACCGCAGGGCGTGCGGGCTAACGTGGCGCCGATGACGACCGGCGGCCAGCCCTACCCGTTCCGCGTCCCCTGCCAGTTCGGGGGCAAGGCGGGCCGGCTGGCGCTCGACCAGCTGCGGACGGTCGACCGGGAGCGGTTGCGGCGGCGGCTGGGCGCGCTGGCGGCGGCCGAGCTCGGGGCGGCGCTGACGGCGCTGCAGGAGATGTTCGAGGGCTGAACGCCCGCAGCCTAACGTGGCGTTGAAGCCGACAAGCGCTCCAAGCATCGTGGGTTCTCGGCTGGAGAGTTCCAAGCAGGGCGGGTGGTACACGCCTGGTGGGCTAGAGCGCTCGCAGCTTAGCTGGGGCATTAGACTGCACGCATGGCTACTGAGTCGGGAAGCATGGAGGGCGTCGCCCGCAGTCGGGCGCGTTGGCGCCGAGTGTGCCTCGCCCTCGCGGCGCTCTGGCTCCTCACCGTGCTGTGGGCGATCTACGGCCTCATCGACCAGGGCGTGACGCTCACCCACCAGGGCGAGAGCCGGCGCCACCTGACCGAGGATCTCGGCGTCTTGGCCGACCTGGCGCCCGCCGTTGCGGGCGGGGTACGCCGGGGCGAGGTACTCGCGGCGCTGCGCCGGCGTCACCCGACGGCCCTCATCACGGCCACGGACTCGACGGTCGGCATCGGCCAGCTGGAGTTCCGCTTCGGCCCGGACGGCCGGCTGCGCGCGGTCGAGCACCCGGACCTCGCTGAGTCCGCGGCGCCGCGCGTGCCGTAGGACGGGCCACTACAATCGTGCCGTCTAACGTGGCGTTGAAGCTGACAAGCGCTGCACAGCATCGCGGTTTCCGCTTCGGCGGGACCACTGTCCCGTCAGCCGTATCGCGCCGGCCGGCGCGAGCGCTCGCAGCTTCACTTTGGCGTTAGGCTGCTACTGACATCTCGCAGGGGAGCGTGGATGGTTCGCCGTCAGGAGCCGGGCACGGGTTTCGGGGCGCGGAGGGTCTCGCCGCTCGCGCTCGCGGCGTGGCTGGCCGCGTGCGGGGCCGGGTGTGGACGCCGGGCTCCCCCTGCAGACGGCGGCCCGCCCCCGGCCACCGGGGCGGCGGCCTCCGCCGCCGAGGCTGCGGTCTACGCGGCCGTGGCCGAGCACTACCCCTACGTCTTCGGGCCCAGCGCGGACTCCGCGTTCGTGGTGGTGGACACGCCGGTCAAGCTCCTGCTCTACCCGGAGCCGGGGCGTGGGGTGCCGGACCTCGCCTGGCTCCCGCGCAAGCTGCGCGGCCTGGAGCCGGCCACGCTCGCGGACTTCCGCGCGAACGTCGGGGGAGCCACGCCCGTGTGGTGGCGGGACTCCGTCGCCGCGCGGCTCGGGCCCCGGCTGCGGTGGCTGAGCGGCGAGCCCCCGATCGCGCCCCTGCCCGAGTACCCCACGCTGATTCCCCCGCGGATCCGGACGCGCGTGGGCCTCGCGCGCGTCGGGTTCGCCCCCGGGCGCCGCCAGGCGCTAGTCTACGTGGAGTGGTTGTGCGGCGGCATGTGCGGCAGCGGGCAGTACGTGCTGCTCGGCCGGCGCGGGGGCGGCGCCTGGGCCGTCCGGCGCATCTTCGAGGTCTGGGCGTCCTGACAGCGGGTAGCCCGCGCTAGCCGCCTAACGGTGCGTTGAAGCCGACAGGCGCTCCAAGCGTCGCCGGTTCTCGCTCCGTGCCCGCTGGCGTGCCTTGCCCTCGAGCTGTCGAGGCGTGCGTGAAGTGTGCGCGGTAGCGCGGCGAAAGTCGGCGGAATCGTGACTCGCGGCGCCAACTTCGTTACGCTGTCGAGAGACAGGCGGCGAAGTCTGCCGACTTCGGAAGTCCCCCAGCGTCGACTACTGATAACGGACGACCGCGGTTCAGCCCTTGCTCCCCAACCGCACGAGAATCACACCGCCCCGCGGCGACGCGGGCGTCCGCCAGGGACGCGCCGCGGCGCCACGGCGGTTCGCTTCGCCCGACACGAGCGCGAGCGTCCGCTCCAGCAGCAGCTCGCGCGGCGGGGCGGGCGCGGCGGCGCCGTCGGCGAGTGGGCCGATGTCGAGC
>DATFPD010000097.1:0-2578 GCA_035265005.1 Gemmatimonadaceae bacterium
GACGACCCGGGCGCCGCCACGACCATGCAGACGCTCGGCACCGACCTCCGCTACGCCGTCCGCACGCTGCGGCGGAACCTCGCCTTCGCCGCGCTCACCGCGGCCACCCTCGCCCTCGGCATCGGCGCGGCGACGATCGTCTACAGTGTCGTGGACGGCGTGGTGCTCGACCCCTTCCCGTACCCCGAGCCCGGGCGGCTGGTGGGCGTGGGACCCGAGTACCCCAGGCTCGGCCGCGAGCTCTCCTTCTGGGAGGTGATCTCGCCGGCCGAGTACCTGGACATCCGGGCGCAGAGCCGCACGCTCGAGCGCGTGGTGGCGTGGGACATGGGGAACCGCCAGATCGCCGGCGAGTCGGACGCGCCGGAGCGGGTCTTCTCGGCGTTCTGGTACGGCGACGCCTTCCCCACGTTAGGCGTCGCCCCGGCGCTGGGGCGCGGCTTCTCGGCCCAGGAGGTCGAGCGCGGGGAGCGGGTGGCGGTGATCAGCCACCGGCTCTGGCTGCGGCGCTTCGGCGGCGACCCCGGCATGGTCGGCCGCGCGGTGAGCGTAAACGGCGACCCGTACACCGTCGTCGGCGTGATGCCGCCGCGCACGCTCGTCTACGGCACCGACCTCTGGCTGCCGATGTGGGCCACACCGGAGCAGGTCCCCCGCGACGCGCGGCAGTTCCAGGTGCTGGGTCGCCTCCGCGCCGGCGCCACGCTGGCGCAGGCGAACGCCGAGCTGGCCACCATCGCCCGGCGGGTCGAGCAGGCGCACGGCGCCGAGTTCAAGGAGTACGCCGGGTGGCGCCTGGTCGGGCGGACGTGGACCGACATCAACGTCAGCATGCTCCGGCCGGCGGCGCTGGTGCTGCTGGGCGCGGTCGGCTTCGTGCTGCTGCTGGTCTGCGTCAACGTCGCCAGCCTCCTCCTGGCCCGCTCGGCGGGGCGGCGGCGCGAGGTGGCGGTGCGCTCGGCGCTGGGGGCGAGCCGCGGGCGCGTCGTCAGGCAGCTCCTCACCGAGAGCGTGGTGCTGGCCCTGCTCGGCGGCGCGCTGGGGGCGGCGCTGGCGCTCTGGGGGACGACCGCGCTGGCGGCGTTCCTGCAGACGCTGCCGCTCCCCATACCCGGCGACGTGCGCCTCAACCCGCGCGTGCTGGCCGTGGCCGCGGGGATCACCGTCGCGGCGGGGATCCTGTTCGGCCTCGCCCCGGCGCTGGAGGTCACGCGGCCCGACGTGCAGGGGGCGCTCAAGTCCGACGGCGGCGGCAGCATCGGCAGCGCCAGGCGCCACCGCATGCAGCGCGTCTTCGTCGGCGTGGAGGTCGCGCTGGCGCTCGTGCTGCTGGCGGGGGGCGGGCTCCTGGTGCGCAGCTTCCTCCGGCTCCAGCGCGTGGACGCCGGCTTCGACGCCCGCGGCGTGCTCACCATGCGGCTGACGCTGCCGCGGGAGAAGTACGCCCCGGCCGCCATCGCCCCGTTCTTCCAGCAGCTCGCCGAGCGGGTGGGGGCGGTGCCCGGCGTGCGCGCGGTGGCGTTCGGGTCGCAGTTCGCGCCGATGACGTTCCAGCGGGCGCAGCTCGAGATCGAGGGGCGCGACGCGGCGCGCGAGGGCCAGCTCCCGGTGGCGTTCCTCACCCAGACGTCCGACGGCTACTTCCGCGCGCTCGGCGTCCCGCTCCGCCGCGGCCGCGTGCCTGACGAGCGCGACGGCGACCAGGCGCCGCCGGTCGCGGTGATCAACGAGGAGGCGGCACGCCGCCTGTTCCCGGGCCAGGAGCCGATCGGCCGCCGGCTGCGCACCTCGAAGACCGGGCGCTGGTTCGAGGTCGTCGGCGTCGTGGGCACGACGCGCAACGCGGGGCTCGACCGCCCGCCGCAGCCGGAGGTCTTCAGCAGCGTGCGGCAGGCGCTGGGGCAGAACAACCAGCTCTTCCTCCTCGTCCGCGCCGACCCCGCGGCCGGCGACCCGCGCCGCCTGCTGCCGCTGGTCCGCCGCGAGGTCCGCGCCCTCGACCCCGACCAGCCGGTGTACGCGGTGCAGACGGTGGAGGAGGCGTTCGCGACCGCCGCCGGCCCGCGCCGCGCGGCCACGCTCACGCTGACGCTGTTCGGCCTGTTCGCCCTGGCGCTGGCCGCGGTGGGGATCTACGGCGTGGTCTCGTACGCGGTGAGCGAGCGCACGCGCGAGATCGGCGTGCGGATCGCCCTCGGCGCCCGCGCCGGCCAGGTCCGCCGCCTGATGGTGCGCCAGGCGATGCTCCCGGTGGCGCTCGGCGCCGCCGCCGGGTCGGCCGGCGCGGTGGCGCTCGGCCGCGCGATGGGCGGCATCCTGTTCGAGGTCCGCGGCTCCGACCCGCTCACGTTAGGCTCGGCGGTCGCGCTGCTGGGCGCGGTGGCGCTCGCCGCGAGCTACCTCCCGGCCCGCCGCGCGAGCCGGCTGGACCCGGTGGCGGCGCTGCGGGCGTAGGGGGACGCGGGACGCGGGATGGGGGATGGGGGATGCGTCCGGGATGGTTGGGCGGCGCCCCGGACGCCGCCCGGTCGGGACGTGGGAGGGGCGTCGCGCGCGACGCCCCTCCGGCATCCCGGTC
>DATFPD010000098.1:0-12814 GCA_035265005.1 Gemmatimonadaceae bacterium
CGGCGCCCTGCGCGCCGAGCGCGTGGGCTCCGGTAGCCGCGGCGGCGGAGGTCGCGATGAAGGTACGGCGGGAGACGGTCATGAGTCCTGGTGGGAAGTGAACCGAGAGAGATAGCCTCGTCCCGGCAGGTTCGCCAATCACCCGGCGCTGGGGTAGTGGGTCACTTCGAACTGGCGGCAACGGCAACTGCATTTTGACAGGATGCACAGGATGGTGAACAGGATAGGTGCCCCGGGAGGTGTAACGTCCCGGGGCCCGCATCCTGTTCACCATCCTGTGCATCCTGTCAAAATGCAGTTGCCGTTGCTGTTGCCGTCGCCGCCGCCTCAAACTGACCCACTACCGGCGCTGGAACAGCGTACCACGGTCGACTGAGCAGTTGACGTGGCCGCGCGGGGCGGTATGGTTGCCGGACTCCGCGCGCGGCGCGCGGGCGAAGCGGTCCCCATTGCTCCTCACGGTTCATGCCTCTGAAGCGGAAGCTGCGGTACGGGATGGTCGGCGGCGGACCCGGCGCGTTCATCGGCGCCGTGCATCGGAGCGCGGCGGCGCTCGACGGCGAGATCGAGCTCGCGGCCGGCGCGTTCTCGACGTCGCCGGAGAAATCGCGCCGGCAGGGGAGCGCGCTCCACCTGGACCCGGCGCGTGTCTACGGCTCCTACGAGGAGATGCTCGAGCGGGAGCGGCGGCTGCCCGAGGGGGAGCGGATCGACTTCGTCTCGATCGTGACGCCGAACGTCTCGCACTTCCCGATCGCCCGCTCGGCGATCGAGGCGGGGTTCCACGTCGTCTGCGACAAGCCGATGACGACCACGCTCGAGGACGCGGAGGCGCTCTGCCGGCTGGTGGCGAAGCACGACGCCGTGTTCGCGCTCACGCACAACTACACCGGCTACCCGATGGTGAAGCAGGCGCGGGAGCTGGTGCGCCGGGGGGCGCTGGGGGAGATCCGGAAGGTCGTCGCGGAGTACCCGCAGGGGTGGCTGGCGAAGGCGACTTCGCTCAACATGTGGCGGCTCGACCCGACGATCGCCGGCATCTCCTCCGCGGTCGGAGACATCGGCGTGCACGCCTGGCATCTCGCACGCTACATCACCGGGCTCGAGCTGGCGTGGATGTGCGCGGACCTGACGTCGTTCGGCGAGGGGTACGAGCTGGAGGACGACGCGAACCTGCTCGTGCATTACGAGGGCGGCGCGCGCGGGGTCGTCTACGCGTCGCAGATCTCGTCCGGGGAGGAGAACGCGCTGCGCGTGCGCGTCTTCGGCACCGAGGCCGGGCTCGACTGGCGGCAGGAGGACCCCAACTACCTGCGCGTGCTGTACGTGGACCAGCCGGAGCAGCTCTACAAGCGCGGCAACGACTACCTGGCCGCCGCGGCCCGCCACAACTCGCGCCTCCCGTTCGGCCACCCGGAGGCGTACATCGAGGCCTTCGCCAACATCTACCGGAACGTCGCCCGCACGATCGCCGCCCGGCTTGCGGGCGAGGAGCCGGGCGAGTTCGACACCGACTTCCCGACCGTGCAGGACGGCGCGCGCGGCGTGCACTTCATCCACGCCGCCGTCGAGAGCGGCCGCGCGCGCGGGTGGATCGACGCGCGGTACACGCCGCCTGACGCGTGAACGCGTACCACGGATGAACACGGAAACGGCGTGGTAAGTAGCGGTAGGCTGTCACTCCAATCTCACACGAACCAACCATCATGGCGCGACCCGTAACGCTGTTCACAGGTCAGTGGGCCGACCTGCCGCTGGCGACGCTGGCCGCGAAGGCCAGGTCGTGGGGCTTCGACGGCCTCGAGCTGGCGTGCTGGGGCGACCACTTCGACGTCGAGCGGGCGCTCTCCGAGGACGGCTACGTCCGGGAGCGGCGCGACCTGCTGGCGAAGCAGGGGCTCCAGCTCTTCGCGATCAGCAACCACCTGGTGGGCCAGGCGGTGTGCGACCGGATCGACGAGCGCCACAAGAGCATCCTCCCGCCGCGGGTCTGGGGCGACGGGAAGCCGGAGAAGGTGCAGGAGCGCGCCGCCGAGGAGATGAAGAACACCGCGCGCGCCGCGGCGAAGCTCGGAGTGAAGGTGGTGCCCGGCTTCACCGGCTCCTCGATCTGGCACCTGCTCTACAGCTTCCCGCCGGTGCCTGACGAGTGGGTCGACGCCGGCTTCGCCGACTTCGCGCGGCGGTTCAACCCCATCCTGGACGTGTTCGACGAGGTGGGGGTGAAGTTCGCGCTGGAGGTCCACCCAACCGAGATCGCGTTCGACGTCGCGTCGGCCGAGCGGGCGCTGGAGGCGGTGGGGAACCGGCCGGCGTTCGGCTTCAACTTCGACCCCAGCCACTTCGGCTACCAGGGCGTGGACTACGTGGCGTTCATCGACCGGTTCGCCGACCGCATCTACCACCTGCACATGAAGGACGTCTGGTGGTCGGAGGTGCCGAAGCGCTCGGGGGTCTTCGGCGGCCACCTCAACTTCGGCCACCGCGACCGCTACTGGGACTTCCGCTCGCTGGGCCGCGGCCGGATCGACTTCGAGGCCATCGTGCGGGCGCTCAACCGCGCCGGCTACACGGGCCCGCTCTCGATCGAGTGGGAGGACATCGGGATGGACCGCGAGCACGGGGCGAAGGAGGCCTGCGACTTCGTGCGCGCGATCGACTTTCCGTCGTCGACGGTCGCGTTCGACGCCGCGTTCGACCGCAAAGCGCAGGGGTGAGCGACATGGCGCAGACGGAACGCATCAACGTCGCGATCATCGGCTCGGGGTTCATGGGCGCCGCGCACCTGGACGCGCTGCGGCGGGTGCCGAACGTGGACGTGGTCGCCATCGCGTCGGCGGACCCGCCGCGGGCGCGGGAGCTGGTGCGGCAGTTCGCCGTGCCGCACTTCACCGAGGACTGGCGCGAGCTGCTCGGGCGGGACGACATCCACGCCTTCCACAACACGACCCCGAACAACCTGCATTACGAGATCAACAAGGCGCTGATCGAGGCGGGCAAGCACGTCCTGTCCGAGAAGCCGCTGACGATGACCTCGGCCGAGTCCACCGACCTCGTGCGGCTGGCGCGCGAGCGGGGGGTGGTGAACGCGATCAACTTCAACTACCGCGGCTACCCGCTGGTGCAGCAGGCGCACGGGATGGTGCGGCGCGGCGAGCTGGGGGAGCTGTTCCTCGTCCACGGGCACTACCTCCAGGACTGGCTGCTCCACGACACCGACTACAACTGGCGGCTGGAGTCCCAGGTGAGCGGCGCGTCGCGGGCGATCGCCGACATCGGCTCGCACTGGTGCGACCTGGTCCAGTTCGTCACCGGGCGGAAGATCCGCCGCGTCTTCGCGCACCTCTTCCGGGCGCACGAGACGCGCAAGAAGCCGAAGCGGCAGGTGGAGACCTACAAGGGCAAGGAGCTGGGCGCGCCGCAGGAGTACGACGAGGTGCCGATCGACACCGAGGACGGCGGCTTCGTGCTGGCCGAGTTCGAGGGCGGGCAGGGCCCCGCCTTCCGCGGCTCCCTCGTCGTCTCGCAGGTCAGCGCCGGCCGGAAGAACCGGCAGTGGATCGAGGTCGACGGCAGCCGGGGCGCGCTCTCCTGGAACCAGGAGGAGCCGAACCGGCTCTGGATCGGCCGCCGCGACGAGCCTAACGAAGTGCTGATCAAGGACCCGGCGCTGCTCGACGCCAACGCCCGCGGCTACGCCCACTACCCGGGCGGCCACCCCGAGGGCTACCCGGACGGCCCGCGCAACCTGTTCCGCAACTTCTACCGCTACATCGGCGAGGGCCGCCGCCCGGGAAAGGACGCGGCCGACTTCCCGACCTTCGAGGACGGCCACTGGGAGGTCCTGATCGTCGAGGCCGTCCTCCGCAGCCACGCGCAGCGGGCGTGGGTCGACGTCGAGGCGTCCGCCTCCGTAACGGCAGGACACGGATGAACACGGATAACGGCACGGATGAACACGGATACGGCTTTCGCGAGTCGTATCCGTGTTCATCCGTGCTCCTGTCCGCGCTCATCCGTGTCCTGCTGTTGTCTTCGTGCACGCGCGGCCACACCGGTCGGCAGGACGCGGACCAGGAGTGGCCCGTCACCGGCGGCGACCCCGGAAACAGCCGCTACTCCGCGCTCGCGCAGATCGACACCGCGAACGTGGGCCGGCTCCGGGTGGCGTGGGTCTACCACACCGGGGACGCGCTCACGCAGGGGAACCGGACGCAGATCCAGGCGACGCCGGTCGTCGTGCGCGGCGTGCTGTACGCGACGTCGGCGTCAGGCAAGGCGTTCGCGATCGCGGCCGACAGCGGGCGGGAGCTCTGGCGCTTCGACCCGTTCGCCGGCCGCGAGCCCGAGCTGAGCGCCAACCGCGGCGTGGCGTACTGGGAGGAGGGCGCCGAGCGGCGGGTGTTCTTCACGGCCGGCTCGCGCCTCTACGCGCTCGACGTGGCCACCGGGCGACCGGTGCAGACGTTCGGCGGCGGCGGCTGGGTGGAGCTGCGGGAGGGGCTCGGGCGCGAGATCACCGGCGCCTCGGCGGTCGTTGCCACCACGCCGGGGATGGTCTACCGGGACCTGCTCATCCAGGGCACGCGTGTGAGCGAGGGCGACGGCGCCGCGCCCGGCCACGTGCGCGCGTACGACGTGCGCACGGGACGCATCCGCTGGACCTTCCACACCATCCCGCAGCCGGGCGAGCCCGGCCACGAGACGTGGCCCGCCGAGGCGTGGCGCACGGCCGGCGGCGCCAACTCGTGGACCGGGATGGCGGTCGACGTCAGGCGCGGCGTCGTCTACGTCCCCACCGGCTCGGCGAGCCCCGACTTCTACGGCGGCGACCGCCCGGGGCAGAACCTCTACGCCAACTCGCTGGTCGCCCTCGACGCCGCCACCGGGCGGCGGCTGTGGCACTTCCAGACGGTGCACCACGACGTCTGGGACCGCGACCTCCCGGCGGCGCCCAACCTCCTCACCGTGGAGCGCGACGGCCGGCGGGTGGACGCGGTGGCGCAGATCGCGAAGAGCGGGTTCGTCTTCCTCTTCGACCGCGAGAGCGGCGCGCCGCTCTTCCCGATCGAGGAGCGCCCGGTGGCGGCGTCCGACATCCCGGGCGAGCAGCTGTGGCCGACCCAGCCCTTCCCGACGAAGCCCGCCCCGTTCGCGCGGCAGCTCCTCACCGAGGACAGCCTCACCGACCGCACGCCGGCGGCGCACGCCGCCGCGCTCGCGCGCTACCGCTCGCTGCGTCCGGGCGGGCTGTTCACGCCGCCCAGCCTGGCGGGCAGCATCATCTTTCCCGGCTACGACGGCGGCGGCGAGTGGGGCGGCGCGGCGGTGGACCGCGAGCGCGGCGTGATGTACGTGAACGCGAGCGACGTCCCGTGGATCGCCGAGCTGGTGCCAACCGGTGCGACCTCCACCAATCAGGGCCGCACCCGGCCCGGTGCGGAAGTCTACGCGGCCGCCTGCGCCAGCTGCCACCGCCCGGACCGGCGCGGCGACGGCGGCCGCACCCCGTCGCTGGTGGGCGTGGGGTCGCGCCTGTCCGCGGCGCAGGTGCGCGACGTGATCGACCACGGGCGCGGCTTCATGCCGGGGTTCGCCGCCGCGCTCCCGGATGCCGAGCGGGCGGCGGTGACCGTCTTCCTGGTCGGCGAGCCCGGTGGGCCCGCGAGCGGTCGAGGGCCCGCAGAGCGCGTTAGGCAGGACCGAGGAGCGCCGTCGCCCTACCGGCTCAAGGAGTACGAGCGGTGGCGCGACCCGCGTGGCTACCCGGCGGTGCAGCCCCCCTGGGGCACGCTCAACGCGATCGACCTCAACACCGGCGAGTACCTCTGGAAGATCACCCTCGGCGACTTCGCGGAGATCCCGGGCCCGCCGACCGGCACCGAGCAGTACGGCGGCCCGATCGTCACCGCCGGCGGCGTGCTGTTCATCGGCGCCACGCAGGACGAGAAGTTCCGCGCCTTCGCCGCCCGCGACGGCAGGCTCCTCTGGGAGACCACCCTCCCCGCCGCCGGCTACGCGACGCCGAGCACCTACTCGGTCCGCGGCCGCCAGTTCGTCGTGATCGCCGCCGGCGGTGGCAAGCTCGGCACGAAATCGGGGGACGCCTACGTCGCGTTCGCGCTGCCGGATTGATTGCAACAGCTCTGACAGGATGGACAGGATGGACAGGATGGTGGACGGGATGCGGGCCCCGGGAAGCGTACTCTCCCGGGGCCCGCATCCCGTCCACCATCCTGTCCATCCTGTCCATCCTGTCCATCCTGTCCATCCTGTCCATCCTGTCAGAGCTGTTGCAGTTTCCTGGGACAATGACGCCGAGATGGGAGCAAATTGATGTCGAGATGTAAACGACTCGTCATCGCGCTTCTGATGCCATTCGCCATCGCGGGCGCTCAGGGTGAGCCGCCCGCGCCTGACGCGACGCGGTTCACGCGGACGGTGCTGGCCGACGGGCTGGACGAGCCGATGCAGATCGAGTTCGACCGGCAGGGGCGGGTCTACTGGATCGAGCGCGGGGGCGGGGTGAAGCGGCTGGACGAGTCCACCGGGAAGGTCGCGTCGCTCGGCATGGTCCCGGTCGCACTGGTCGGGGAGGCGGGGCTGATCGGGCTCCTGCTGGACCGCGACTTCGACCGCACGCGGTGGATGTACCTGTACTACTCGACGCCGCCGGACAGCGCGCGCGGGCGCGAGCGGGAGATGCGCCTGTCGCGCGTCACGCTCGCGCCCGGCGACAGCGGCGAGCGCATCGACCTCGGCGCCGAGGTCGTGATGATGCGCTGGCCCTACCAGGTCGCCGCGCACATGGGCGGCGGGATGGCGTGGGACTCGGCCGGGAACCTCTACCTCACGGTCGGTGAGAACTCCGAGCCGACGCAGTACAACCCCGTCCACTGGTCGAGCCCGGGCGGGCGCGGGCAGGACTCGCAGCGCTCCGCCGCGAACACCAACGACCTGCGCGGGAAGATCCTGCGCATCCACCCCGAGCCGGACGGCAGCTACACCGTCCCGGCGGGGAACCTGTTCCCGGCCGGCACGGCGAACACGCGGCCGGAAGTCTACGTGATGGGACTCCGCAACCCGTGGCGGGTCTCCATCGACTCGCGCACCGGCTGGCTCCACTGGGGCGAGGTCGGCCCGGACGCGGGGAAGGACTCGGCCGGCGTGGGGCCGATGGGGTACGACGAGCTGAACGTCGCCGCGAGCGCGGGGAACTACGGCTGGCCGTACGTCATCGGCTACCAGCGCGGCTACAACGCGTTCGACCAGACCACCGGGGCCTACGGGCCGCCGAACGACCCGGAGCGGCTGGTGAACGCCTCGCCCAACAACACCGGGCTCCGCGAGCTGCCGCCGGCGCGCCCGCCGCTGCTGGCGTACCCGTACGGCGTCTCGGAGGAGTTCCCCGTCCTCGGGAGCGGCGGGCGCTGCGCCGTCGGCGGGCCGGTGTTCCGCCGCGCCGACTTCGCCGGGGCGGCGCGCGCCTTCCCCGAGTACTTCGACGGCAAGTGGCTCGTCACCGACTGCGTGCGGGCGTGGATCATGGCCGTCACCCCGGGCGCGGACGGGGTCCGGGCCGCCGCCGTCGAGCCGCTGCTGCCTGACGAGAAGTACAACACCCCGGTGGACCTGAGCTTCGGGCCGAGCGGGGACCTCTACGTCGTGGAGTACGGCCAGCGCCCCGACGGGCGCATCTCGAAGATCTCCTACAACGCCGGCAACCGCGCGCCGAGGGTCGTCGCGTCGGCGAGCCGGACGGCGGGGGCGGCGCCGCTCCGGGTGGTGCTCTCGTCGCGTGGCACGGTGGACTACGACGGGGACCGCCTGCGCTACGAGTGGGTGGTGCGCCCCGACGCCGGCGGCGGCGTGGCGCCGCAGCGCTTCACGACCGCGAGCCCGGCCGTGGCGCTGAGCCAGCCCGGGCGCTACACGGCCGCGCTCACCGTGACCGACCCGTCGGGCGCGGTGGGGCGGGCCGAGGTGAAGCTCAGCGCCGGCAACGAGCCGCCGCGCGTGGCGGTGGCGCTGACGCGCGGGAACCGCTCCTTCTACTTCCCGGACTCCACAATCGCCTACCGCGTGTCGGTGAGCGACCGCGAGGACGGCGCGAGCATCACCGGCCGCGGCGTCTCGGTGGTGCTGGACTACGTGCCCGCCGGCGCGACGCCGCGCGAGCTGGCGGCGGCGGTGCGCGACCTGCCGCCGGACGCCTCGATGCGCCACTCGCGCGCGCTCGCGATCATCGCCCGGAGCGACTGCCGGCTCTGCCACGCGGTGGACGCGCGCGTGGTGGGGCCGGCGTTCCGCGAGGTGGCGGCGCGCAACCGGGGGCGGGACAGCGCCGCCGAGCGCATCGCGCAGAAGATCATCGCGGGCGGGAGCGGGGTCTACGGCCCGATGATGATGCCGCCCCATCCGAGCCTGACGCCATCCGAGGCGGCCGCGCTCGCCGAGTACGTGCTGAGCCTGGCCGACAGCGGCACCGCGCCGCGGCGCATCCCCCAGCGCGGCACGGTCGTCACCGCCGCGCACCGGCTGGCGCGCCCCGGGTGGCGGGCCGGCCGGCCGGTGGAGGTGGAGCAGGGCTCGTACGTGCTGCGGGCGGCGTACACGGACCGCGGCGCCAACGGCGCGCCTCCCATCGCGGCCGGCGACGCGCTGCTCCTGCGCTACCCGCTGCTCCCGCCCGAGACCGCCGACGTCATCTCGTCAGGCATCAGCTTCAACGAGTCGAAGGGGGACCCCGGGTTCGTGATCAACCGCGACGGGGCCCACATCGCGTTCAGGGGGATCGACCTGACGGGGATCGGGCGGATCGAGGTCGGGGCGCTGACGCGCTTCTACACCTGGTCGCACTTCAAGGGGGCGACGGTCGAGGTGCGGCTCGACTCGGCGGGCGGGCGGCTGGTCGGGAGCCCGGTGGCGGTCACCCCGCCGCCGGCGCCGCGGCCGGACACGACGGCGTCGCCCGAACAGCGCGCCCGCGCGCCGGAGTCGCAGGTCGTGCTCGGCGAGCGGCTGGAGCCGCCAGTGTCGGTGGACGTGGGCGGCGCGGGCGGCGGGGGCGGGGTGCACGACGTGTACTTCGTCTTCCGGAACCCGACGGCCGGCCCGGCGGACGCGCTGCTGCTGCTCACCCACGTCGAGTTCAAGCCGGGCGCGGGAGCCGCGCCTAACGCCCCTGGCGGCGGCGGCATCCCGGCCGGCTTCACGCGCATCTTCAACGGGACCGACCTCTCGGGCTGGCACGTGAGCCGCACGACGCACCACGGCACGACTCCCGACGTGCGGGTGGAGGACGGCGCGATCGTACTGCGGCAGCGCCCCTACGGGCAGGGCGGGCTGCTGCTGAGCGACCGGAAGTACCGGAACTTCGAGCTGTACCTCGAGGCGAGGCCGGACTGGGGGACGAACGGCGGGATCTTCTTCCGGTCGTCGGAGAGCGGCACGGCGTACCAGGTCGAGCTGGTGGGCGGCGGCGGGCGCGGCACCGGCGACCTGTTCGGCGAGATGCTGCACGTCGTCACGGGCGCGCGGGCGGCCGGCCAGCAGGCGGCGTGGAAGCAGGACGACTGGAACGCGTTCCGCCTGCGCGTGACCGGGGACGCGCCGCGCGTGACGCTCTGGATCAACGGCGTGCAGATGTACGACGTGCAGACGGCGCGGAACGACCTGATCGCCGACGCGACCGAGGGCTACATCGCGTTCCAGGCCCACTGGTCGGCGACCGCGGGGCCCGTCGCCGGCAGCTTCGACCTGAGCGACTCGTGGAAGCCGGGCGCGGCGCACCGCTTCCGCAACGTCGCCATCCGGGAGCTGCCGTGATGCGCGCCGCCCGCGCCCTGGCGCTGGGTGCCGCGCTCGCGGCCGCGCCCCCGTTCTCGTCAGGCGCCCAGGCGCCGACTCTCACCAGCGCGATCGGGATGGAGTTCGTCCTGATCCGGCCGGGGACCATGGTGGTCGGCCGCTTCCAGCCGGCGTGCCCCGATTCGGCCGCCGCGGTGGCGCCGCGCCCGGACGTGGACCCCCCCGCGCGGTGGACGGGGGCGGACGTCGCGCGCTGCCGCGAGATGGTGCGCCGCGACGCGACGCCCGGCTTCGCGGCGACGATCGCGCGGCCGTACTACATCGGGAAGTACGAGGTCACCCAGGGCGAGTGGACGCGGGTGATGGGCGCCAACCCGTCGCTGTTCCAGGGGAGCAGGGTGGCGGACGACGCGGACCGGCATCCGGTGGACAACGTGACCTGGGAGGACGCGCAGGCGTTCGTGCGGCGGCTGAACGCGCTCGACACGACGGCGCGCTACCGCCTGCCGACGGAGCTGGAGTGGGAGTACGCGGCCCGCGCCGGCGCCGCCGACGAGCCGTCGTGGCCGCTGATCCGCGAGAGCGCGTGGGAGCAGGACGTGGACAAGGGCACGACCCACGCGGTGGGCGGCAAGCGGCCCAACGCCTGGGGGCTCCACGACACGCTCGGCAACGTGTGGGAGTGGGTCGAGGACTTCTACAACGAGAAGCTCTTCCCGGACCCCGCGCCCCCGCGCGCCGGCACGACCCACGTCCTCCGCGGCGGCTCCTTCACCTCCGACGTCAAGAACGCCACCTGGTTCACCCACGCCGGCGGCCCCGGCAACGGCTACGACGTCGGCTTCCGCGTGGTGCGCGAGGTGCGGTAACTGCAGATCGACCACAGAGGCACAGAGGACACAGAGGACGGGCACACGAAGAGAGGGTCCCTCGCTCGGGAGGAGATGCCGAAGTGCGTTGGGGGACTCCTCCCGTGTGCCGTCCTCTGCGTCCTCCGCGTCCTCTGCGGTTCAATCGTTCTTCAGCAGATCCGACCGGCCGGGGGCCACTCGTCGGTGTGCCCCTCCCCGGTGGCTTGGTGCCTCTGTGGTAGAATTCAACACCGCGTCCCGATCGAGAGCTGACCGAAGGAGCATACGCCATGATCATGCAGAGAATCCGCGAAGCCGGCGCTGTGGTGCTGCTGCTCGCCGTCTCGCCGGTGGTGGTCGGGTTCGCGTGCCCGGAGCAGCGCGGGGCGCGCGTGCTCGTCTTCTCGAAGACGGCCGGCTACCGGCACAGCTCGATCGGCGCGGGGACGGCGGCGCTCCAGAAGATGGGCCGCGAAAACGGGTTCGAGGTGGACGCGACCGAGGACGCGGGGCGCTTCACCGCCGAGGGCCTGCGCCAGTACCGCGCGGTGGTCTTCCTCAACACCACGGGGGACGTGCTGGACTCGGCGCAGCAGGACGCGTTCGAGCGCTACGTGCGCGCGGGGGGCGGCTACGTCGGGATCCACTCGGCCACCGACACCGAGTACGACTGGCCCTGGTACGGTAAGCTGGCCGGCGCGTACTTCGCGGGCCATCCGGGGAACCCCAACGTGCGGAAGGGGACCTTCTACACCGTGGACAAGCGGCATCCGGCGAGCGAGGCGCTCCCCGACCGATTCGAGCGGACGGACGAGTTCTACAGCTTCAAGCAGATCAGCCCCGCCCTCCACGTGCTGGTGAAGATCGACGAGGCGAGCTACGGAGGCGGCGGCAACGGGGAGAACCATCCGATGGCCTGGTACCACGCGTACGACGGCGGCCGGGCATTCTACACCGCTATGGGCCACACCGAGGAGAGCTTCGCCGAGCCGCTGTTCCTGGCGCACCTGCTGGGCGGCGTGCGCTACGCGATGGGCTCCGCGCCGGCGGGCGCGTCGCGCTAGCGGCGGGGCGCGCTAGCGGGGCACGTTAGGCGTTCGGCGGGGGCGGCCCGGGGCGCGCCGCGGCGCGACGACGTGCAGCATCGGAGGCCCGGGTGGCGCCGGTGGCGCCGCCGCCACGGCGGCCGCCGCCTCCGGCTCCGGGTCGCAGCCGCAGCCGCTGATCTCGGTGACCTGGATGCGCAGCACGCGCGCCGCCACCAGGCGCCGCACGTCGCGCGGGGTCAGCTTGTGGCCGTCCGCGCGCTTCTGGGCGACGAAGGCGCAGATCGCCGACGCGCGCGAGGCCGGCTGCGTGAGCCAGACCGCGGAGCCGGTGACCACGACCGAGCGCCAGCGGCTCAGCCCCTGGACGTCGGTGACGGTGAGCGTCAGGCGGGGGTTCCGCTCCAGCGCGCGCAGCTTGCGGCCGGGGCCGGTCGCGACGTATAGCGCCACGCCGTCGAACGCGTACGCCACCGGCACCGCGTAGGGCCGCGGGACCACGCCCGCGGCGCCCTGGTCGACCAGCTCCACCGTCGAGAGCACGCCCCAGCCGACCTCGGCGAGGAGTGCGTGGCAGGCGTCCTCGCTCAGGTCGCGGCGCTCGCGCGCGGCCGTCGGCCCGAGCGCCGATTCGACCAGCGTGCCCGCGGCTTCACCCGCCGGGTCGCCCGGCTCCTGTCCCTGCACGCTGTCCAGATTGCTGTCGAGCACGACGTCACCCAGGCTGATACGGTCCGGCGCGACGCGATGCGCGACGCGGAAGGGAAGATGTGCCATCCGCGGCACGTCGTCCGTCGGCGAAGCCCGGAAATCGGGTCGGGAGAACCCGGAGGCGTGCGTCGGGCGAACCGCCTACGGCGCCGGCGCCGGTCGTCCTGGCGTGCACGTCGTACTCCAACCTGGCCCTGGCGCAGTGGCTGACGGCCGCCACCGAGCGCCCCTCCGGAACGCCGCGCGGATGGAAAGGCGACGGACTCGCCAGGCAGGATAGTCGTCGGCCCACGGATCGCGCTCTTGCACGGGATTGCCCGTGTCTTCGCACAGGAAGGGGACCGACGTTCGTGCCCCTTCGAGAGGCCCGGCGACCCCCTGGGCAAGCAGGTTCAA
>DATFPD010000099.1:0-2079 GCA_035265005.1 Gemmatimonadaceae bacterium
GAAGTACTACGAGCAGATGCAGGCGAGCCGCGCCGAGGAGTCGCGGCGGGCGAACAGCGACCTGCGCCGGGACCTCATACGCACGGCCGCGATCTGCTGGGGCTGGGCGCTGCTCGGCTCGGCGTTCATCATGTGGAGCGCACACACGACGAGCGAGCGCCTGGGCTGGGTCTCCTTCTACTCCGGCTGCACGATCTTCGTCGCCGGCCAGTGCTGGACGCTGCTCTCGGCGTACCGGCGCGGCGAGAAGCGCGGAGACTGGTGAACTACACCTGCGACCTGCGAGCTGCGGCCTGCGACCTAACACCTCGGGACGCACTGGCCTCCCGAGGGTGTTAGGTCGCAGGCCGCAGGCGTAGTTGCTACTTCGCCAGCCCGACCACCAGCTCGGCCACGATCAGCAGGATGATCGCCAGCTCCATCACCTCGGCGCGCGCGGCCTGCGACTCGGCGTTGAGCATCGCGTAGGTCTCGCGGATGATGCCCAGCTTGCGGTCGATGCCATTGCGCCAGGCGCGGCCGCGGAAGATCTCGAGCGCGGTGGAGTAGATGCGGGCCAGGTAGACGTCGTCGGTCACCTTGAGCGAGTTCTCCACGCGCTCGACCAGCTCCGTGGAGTCGGCCACCAGGCGCTGGAGGTCGCCGAGCAGCGGGGCGAAGCGGCGGGTGAGGAGGCCGCGGGTGCCGCCGGCGCGCGCCGCCTCCACGCGGTCGTACATCTTCGGCAGCTCGGCGTCCAGGACCGCGTCGTAGTAGCGCAGCTCCAGCAGCTGGGCGTTCGCGAACTCCAGCATGAACTGCACGTCGGAGTCGGCGCCGTCGCTCCCGGTGGGGTCGACGATCAGCGCGTTGTCCCAGGTCAGGATCGCCAGGTCGTCGGCGTAGTACGAGAAGCGGTGCGGGAGGAGCTCGCGCCTGGCCCCCTCGGAGAGCGGGCGCCACTCGTTGAGCAGCAGCGGCGCCACGTCCACGTCCCGCAGCAGTTCGTCCGCCGCCTCCTCCTCGCCGCCGTCCGACCGGCGCAGCGAGCGCACGCGGTAGACGACGTAGTCCTCGGTCACCGGCGCCACGTTCGGCCGCGCGACCGCGGGGCGGATGCGCTCGGCGAGCACGCGCAGGTGCTGGGCGAAGAGCGCGTCCACCGCGTGCGCGGCGTCGACCGCGTTGCCGAAGGCGACCCACTCCTCCCAGCTCATCTCCCCCGGCGCCGGCACGTGCGCGCGCAGCGACACGACGCCGAAGTCGAAGACGCGCGCCGAGACCTCGACGTCGATCCGCCGCCCGTCGATCACGACCGTCTCGCCGCCGAGGATCGCGGTCACCGGCGGGTTGGGGATCTGGATCGCCTGCGCCTCGCCGCGCACCGGCCGCACGCGCTCGGGCGCGCTCGTCGCCAGCAGGTCGAGCGCGCGCTCGAGCGCGATCTCGTAGCCGACGTCGAACAGTCGGTAGACGATGGCCGCGCCGCCGACGCGCAGCCCCGCGCTCATTTCTTGTTGTCTCCCGGCGGCGCGTGATAGCGGTAGCGCTCCACCGGGCGACCGCGCACCAGGTGCTCGTCCACGATCCGCCGCGCGCCCTCCGGCGTCACCCGCGCGTACCACGTGTCCTCGGGGTACACCACCACCATCGGCCCGTGCCCGCACTGGTTCATGCACCCGGCGTGGTTGACCCGCACCGTCCCCTTCAACCCCGCCTCCTTCACGCCCTGCTTCAGCTCCTCGTGCACCCGCGCCGCCCCTTCGTTGGGACACACCTTCCCCGATGTGCACACGAAGACGTGGTGCTTGTACTGTCCCATGCTCGGAAAGATAGCCTGATCCGTGCTGCGTGCTGCGTGCTGCGTGTTGCGTGTGGTTGAAACAGAAGCCCCGGGAAGCGCCTACCTGGCCTCCCGGGGCTTTTCACGCAACACGCAGCACGCAGCACGGATCAGGACGGCGTTCCCCCCGCCACGTCCCCCGCGCTGAGCACGAAGCGCGGGATCTCGGCGTCGAAGGATGTGTCGTCGGCACGGACGAAGTGGTACTCGCCCTCCATGTGGCCGCGGGGCGACTTGAGGACGCAGAAGCTGTTGTA
>DATFPD010000100.1:0-11456 GCA_035265005.1 Gemmatimonadaceae bacterium
GACGCCGACCAGCTCGCCGACAACGAGCCGAAGCGGGTCGCCCTCTACAAGCTCGTTGGCGCGCTCGTCCGCGCTTACGCCGCGCTGGCCAACGAGATGGTGGAGGCTGGGTACTTGGAGGCCGAAGCCGAGGCGATCAAGGGTGAGGTAGCCCACTTCGAGAAGCTCCGCGAGGAGGTGAAGCTCGCCAGCGGCGACTACATCGACCTCAAGATGTACGAGCCGGCGATGCGTCACCTGATCGACCAGTACATCCGCGCCGAGGAAAGCGAGAAGGTCTCGGCGTTCGACGACCTGTCGCTCGTCCAGCTGATCGTCGAGCGCGGAGCGGGCGCGGTCGATGCCCTGCCGGACGGCATCAGGAAGAACAAGGAAGCCGTCGCCGAAGCGATCGAGAACAACGTCCGCAAACTCATCATCGACGAGCAGCCGATCAACCCGAAGTACTACGAGCGGATGTCCGAGCTACTCGACGCGCTGATCGACCAGCGGCGCACCGAGGCGCTGGACTATCAGGAGTACCTGCGCCGGATCGTCGAGCTGACGAAGCAGGCGAAGAACCCGGCGGCTGGCGGGGCGTATCCGGCAGCGCTGAACACCCCCGGCAAGCGCGCGCTCTACGACAATCTCGGGAAGGATGAAGCGACTGCGCTGGCGGTCGACAAGGCAGTCCGGGCCACCAGGCAGGACGACTGGCGAAACAATGCCTTCAAGATCCGGAAGGTCAGGAACGCCGTCAGGGCTGCCCTGGAGGGTGCGACCGTACACGCCCTGAAGGAGAGGCCGCCGGCGTACTCCGCCGGGTCCTCGGCATCGCTCGAAGAAACAGTGGAGAGGGTCCTCGCACTCGTGAAGAACCAAGATGAGTACTGAGTCCCGAGAGATCCTGGTGAGCGGCGTGAGAGTGCAGATCGTCCGCAGGGCCATCAAGAACCTGCACCTCGGCGTCTACCCACCCAACGGCCGAGTGCGAGTGGCGGCACCTCTGCGCGTCAGCGACGACGCTGTGCGCCTGGCGGTCATCGACAAGCTGGGCTGGATCAGAAAACAGCAAGCGAAGTTCGACGCGCAGCCCCGCCAGTCGGCGCGCGAGATGGCCAGCGGGGAGAGTCACTACTTTCTCGGGCGGCGCTACCGGCTGCGTGTGGTGGAGCAGGACGGCCCCAACCACGTTGCGCTGCGAAACAGAACGACTCTCGAGTTGCGCGTGCGCGGCGCGCCCGACGCTCGGCAGCGGGAGCGGGTGCTGCAGCGCTGGTATCGGGCACGCCTGCGCGAGCTCGTCCCACCGATGCTCGCGAAATGGGAAGCGGCACTCGGCGTCCGGGTGAGCGGCTGGGGCATCCGGCAGATGAAGACCAAGTGGGGCTCCTGCAGCGTGGACGCCCGGCGGATCTGGCTGAACCTCGAGCTCGCGAAGAAGCCCCCGCAATGCCTCGAGTACCTGATTGTCCACGAGCTGGCGCATCTCATCGAGCGACGTCACGACGACCGATTCGTGGCGCTGATGGATCGACACCTCCCCAACTGGCGGCTGCACCGGAAGACGCTCAACTCGGAGCCCCTAGGGCACGCGAGCTGGACCTATTGAGTCGCCGGCTAAGCCCCTTCGCCTTCGCTCCCGCCCGACAGCGCGTCGAGCACCGCCTGCGTGGTGCGCACCCGCCCGATGCGCGGGAAGATCGTGCCGGCCGCGAAGCGGTGCGCCTCCTCGGTTGGCGAGGCCATGGCGTCCTCCGCGAAGACCACGGCGTAGCCGTGCTCGTACGCGGCGCGCCCGGTGGACTCGACGCCGAAGTTCGTGGCGATGCCACCGAGCACGATGGCGCGGACGCCGCGCCGCCTGAGCTGGAGGTCGAGCTCGGTGCCGTAGAACGCGCCCCACTGGTGCTTGGTGATGCGGATGTCGCGCTCGTCGCGCCCCAGCTCCGGCGACAGCTCGTCCCACCCGGGCTGGGGGTTCGCCCGCATCGCGGGCTGGTCGGTCGGCTGGGTGAGTCGGTCCGCGCCGTCGGGGGCGAAGGAGACGCGCACGAGCACGACCGGCAGCTCTGACATCCCAGGCAGGGACGGCGCCGGCGACGGCGACTGCGTTTGGACAGGATGAACAGGATGAACAGGATGGTGAACAGGATGACGGGCCCCGGGAGACCACGCATCCCGAGCGGCCCTCATCCTGTTCACCATCCTGTTCATCCTGTTCATCCTGTCCAAATGCAGTCGCCGTCGCAGTTGCAGTTGCCGGCACCGGCGCCGTTCTCGCCGTTCCCCGCCCGCACCGGTAGCTTTCGGAACATGACCGACCCCGCCGATGTCGCCCGCGCGTACGACCGCTGGGCCGCGAGCTACGACGCGGACCGGAACGCCACGCGCGACCTCGACGCCGAGGTGCTGCGGCGGGCGCCGCTCGGCGTGGACGGGCGGGACGTGCTGGAGCTCGGCTGCGGCACGGGGAAGAACACCGCGTGGCTGGCGGAGCGCGCGCGGTCGGTGGTGGGGCTCGACTTCTCCCCGGGCATGCTCGCGCGGGCGCGCGAGCGCGTGGAGGCCGCGGGGACGGCGGGGCGCGTGCGGCTCGTGCGGCACGACGTGCGCGAGCCGTGGCCGGCGCCCGACGCGTCGGCGGACGTGGTCGTCGGCAACCTGGTGCTCGAGCACGTGCGGGAGCTGGCGCCGGTGTACGGCGAGGCGGCGCGGGTGCTGCGGCCGGGCGGGCGGCTGCTGCTGTGCGAGCTGCACCCCGAGCGGCAGCGGCGGGGCGGGCAGGCGCACTTCACCGACGCCGAGACCGGCGCCACGGTGCACGTGGCGGCGCACCGCCACACGGTCGGCGAGTACGTGAACGGCGGGCTCGCGGCCGGGCTCGCCCTCCGCCACCTGGGCGAGTGGCTGGAGGCCGGCGCCCCCGACGGCGCGCCGCCGCGCCTCCTGTCGGTGCTGTTCGAGCGGCCGGCGGGCGCCTAACGATGTCGGCGCATTAGCGGAACATAACGATCGGGGCGCGGCCGGGGCCCCGCGCGGCGCAGGCCACAGGCGCCGCGTGACGCCGCGCACAACGGGGCGCGGGCGGCGCCGGTCCCGCGTTGCCCCCCCGCGCGCCGGGTCGTCTGCCTACCGAGTGGGCGCGCCGCGTCCCGCAGTCGTTCGCGCGGCGCCCCGCGGCAATTCGACCCGACATCAGGAGAAGATTGCATGCAGCGCATTACCAAGCTCGCCATCGCGACCGCCCTCCTCGCCGCCGCCGTGTCCGCGCCCGTCCGCGCGCAGAGCTGCGCCGGCACCGCGTCGTTCGCCGCCGGCCGCATGCGCGTCGGCGCCGGCGCCACGTTCGGCGACGGCGCCCAGGCCTTCGGCGCGCAGCTCGCGGCCGGCCAGGCGAAGGGCGCCTTCGCCGGCGCCACCCTCTCGCGCGTCGACATCGACGACGTGAACGAGAGCGCGACGGCGTTCGGCGGGACGGTGGGGTACGGCTACGACGTCGCCTCCACGCACGCGGTGCAGCTGTGCCCGACGGTGGGCTTCGGCTACACCAGCGGCCCGAAGTTCGAGTCGGCCGGCGGCTCGCTCGACTTCGGCGCGCGCTCCCTCTCCGCCGGCGTCTCGCTCGGCGGCGTGCTGACCTCGACGCCGACGCTGTCGGTGGTGCCGTTCGCCGGCCTGTCGTACGTGAACCAGCACTCGACGATGGAGCTCCGCCCCGCCAGCGGCGAGGCGAGCGAGGAGAGCAGCTCCGAGGACTTCGCCCTGCTCGACCTGGGCGCGGGTTTCGTGCTCAACCAGGTGATGACGATCCGCCCGATGGTCTCGCTCCCGATGGGGCTCGAGGACGCCAAGACGTCCTACGGGATCGGCTTCTCGTTCAACTTCGGCCACCGGCTGCTGAGCCGGTAACGGCCGGCCGGCAAGTCACTCCGAGCGCCCCGCCGCCCTAACGGGTGGCGGGGCGCTCGCCGTTCCAGTGCCCGCGCCGGGAACGGCCGTTCCCCCGCCGCACGGATCGTGCATGGCGGGCGGGCATGATCATCATCGGCGCCATGACGCGCGACCACGTGATCGGCAAGGGCGACGGGCTGCCGTGGGACGTGCCCGAGGAGTACGCGCAGTTCCTGCGCCTCATCGCCGGCCAGACCATCATCCTCGGCCGGCGCTCCTACGAGATCTTCCGCGAGGGGCTGACGAGCGCGCACACCGTCGTCGTGAGCCGCTCGGCCGGGGCGGGCGAGCTCCCGGGCGATCCCGTCGTCGTCCCGTCCGTGGCCGAGGCGCTGCGCACCGCCGAGTCGCTCGGCGGGACGGTGTTCAGCTCCGGCGGCGCCTCCATCTACGAGCAGACCGTCCCGCTCGCCGACGCGATGTACCTGTCGTACATCAAGGGCGACTACGAGGGCGACGCGTACTTCCCCGCGTTCGACGAGCGCGACTGGACCGTCGAGCGGCGGGAGGACCATCCGCGGTTCGAGTTCGTGGTCTACCGGAGGAAGGGCGGGGACTGATTTCGATGTCCCGCTGGCCGGTAGTGGGTCAGCTTGAGCGCACCGGCAACGGCTTTGACAGGATGAACGGCGACAGGATGCACAGGATGGTGAACAGGATGAAGTACCTCAGGATGCATCCCGGCGGGCCGTCATCCTGTGTTCATCCTGTCCATCCTGTCGCCGTTCATCCTGTCAAAGCCGTTGCCGGTGCGCTCGAACTGGCCCACTACCCGCTAGCCTCCCCCGCCACAGCCGCATACGTTTTGCGCGACGCGCTGGAGCCCGCCGTCCGCACCGTACCACCTTCGCCACAAGCGCAATGAACCGAATGCTCGCCGTGATCCTCGGCGGTGGCGCCGGCACGCGGCTGTTCCCGCTGACGCGCCATCGCGCCAAGCCGGCGGTGCCGCTGGCCGGGAAGTACCGGCTGGTGGACGTGCCCGTTTCCAACTGCATCAACTCCGGGCTCGACCGCATCTTCGTCGTCACGCAGTACAACTCGGCGAGCCTCAACAACCACATCGCGCGGTCGTACGTCTTCGACCGGTTCCGCGGCGGCTTCGTGACCGTGCTCGCGGCCGAGCAGACGCCGGCGTCGGAGCAGTGGTACCAGGGGACCGCCGACGCCGTCCGCCGGTCGATCCCGCACATCCAGAGCTTCCCGCACGACCGCGTCGCCATCCTCTCGGGCGACCAGCTCTACACCATGGACTACCGGGAGATGCTCGCCCACCACGAGCGCCTCGGCGCCGACATCACGATCGGCGCGACGCCGGTGACGGCCGAGGAGGCCCCGGGCTTCGGCATCCTCAAGACCGACGACCAGCAGCGGATCACCGAGTTCTACGAGAAGCCGAAGCGGAACGACCTCGGGGGGAAGGAGAGCCCGGTCACCCCGGAGCTCCAGGCGGCCGGCCGGATCTACCTGGCCTCGATGGGCATCTACATCTTCACCGCCGACGTCCTGTACAGCGTCCTCGACCGGAACCCTAACGACCACGACTTCGGCAAGGAGATCATCCCGCGCTCGATCAAGGGGTGCCACGTCGTGGCCTACCCGTTCACCGGGTACTGGAACGACATCGGGACGGTGCGCTCGTTCTTCGAGACGAACATCATGCTCGCCGACCCGCACCCGGCGTTCAACCTCTACGACGCCCGATTCCCGCTCTACACCAACGCCCGGCTGCTGCCGCCGGCGAAGATCACCCGCTCGCGCGTCGAGAACACGATCCTGGGCGAGGGGAGCGTGCTCGTGGACAGCGACATCACGAGCTCGGTGATCGGCATCCGCTCGTTCATTGACCGCGGGACGCGCCTCCACCGGGCGGTGCTGATGGGCGCCGACTACTACCGGTGGGCCGAGCCCAGCACCTTCGGGCGCCTGCACGGCCCCGCCTTCCCCGGCGTCGGCGCGGGGACGCGGATCGAGAACGCGATCGTCGACAAGAACGCCTCGATCGGCAACGGCTGCGTGATCACGAACACCAAGGGCGTGCAGGAGGGGGAGGGCCCCGGCTTCCACATCCGCGACGGGATCATCGTCATCGTGAAGAACGCGGAGATCCCGGACGGGACGGTGATCTGACCGCCCATGCGCATCGCCCTCTTCACCAACGAGTACCCGCCGCACGTCTACGGCGGCGCCGGCGTGCACGTCGAGTACCTGTCGCGCGAGCTGGCGCGCGCCGAAGGGGGCGCCCACCGGGTGGACGTGCTCTGCTTCGGCGAGCAGCACGCGGCGGGGGGGGTGAACGGCAACCTGCGCGTGCGCGGCGTGGCACCGGCGGTGAAGTTCGCGGCGCAGGACCCCCGCCACGCAAAGCTGCTCGACGCGCTGGTGCGCGACCTGGCGATGGTGGGCGCGGCGGAGTCGCCCGACATCGTGCACTGCCACACCTGGTACTCGCACCTCGCCGGCTGCCTGGCGCGCCCGCTCACCGGCGCGCGGCTCGTGCTCACCACGCACTCGCTGGAGCCGCACCGGCCGTGGAAGGTCGAGCAGCTCGGCACGGCGTACCACGCGTCGACGTGGATCGAGCGCACGGCGTACCAGAACGCCGACGGCGTCGTCGCCGTCTCGCGGTCGATGAAGGAGGACGTGCAGACGCTCTACGGCGTCCCGCCCGAGCGCGTCGCCGTGATCCACAACGGGATCGACCCCGACGAGTACCGCCCCCGGCCGGCGCCGGACACGCTCCGCCGGCTCGGCGTCGACCCGGCCGTCCCGATCGTCCTGTTCGTCGGGCGGGTCACCCGGCAGAAGGGGATCCTCCACCTCGTCCGCGCGATCCGCCGCATGGACCGGGGGGCGCACGGCCTGCAGGTGGTGCTCTGCGCCGGCGCGCCCGACACGCCGGAGATCGCCGCCGAGATGACGGCGCTCGTCCAGCAGGCGAAGCGCGACTCGGCGGCCGAGGTCGTGTGGCTGCCGGAGATGCTGCCGAAGGAGGACACGATCGCGCTCTACACCCACGCCGCGGTCTTCGTCTGCCCGTCGGTCTACGAGCCGTTCGGCATCATCAACCTGGAGGCGATGGCCTGCGAGACGCCGGTCGTCGCCGCGGCCGTGGGCGGCATCCCGGAGATCGTGGTGCCTGACGAGACGGGGGTCCTCATCCCCCTCGACGCCGAGGGCGGCGGCTCGGCCGAGCCGCGCGACCCGGACGCGTACTCGCACGCCCTCGCCGCCTCGGTCAACGCCCTGCTCGCCGCCCCCGACCGCCGCGCGGCGATGGGCCGCGCCGCCCGCGCGCGCGTCCTCGCCCACTTCTCCTGGACGCACATCGCCGAGGTCACGCTCGAGTTCTACCGCGACCTGCTGGCGCGGTGACCGACGGCAACGGCAACGGCGAACGGCATTTTGACAGGATGAACAGGATGGACAGGATGGTGAACAGGACGATGGGCCCCGGGATGCATCCCGAGCGGCCCTCATCCTGTTCACCATCCTGTGTATCCTGTTCATCCTGTCAAAATGCCGTTGCCGTTCACTGACTCTGAGATGATGCCGATACGGAAAGTGTTACACATGGCCACGCTGTTGATCCTGACGACAGCGTGTGCGTCCTCCGCGCCTCGCGTCGAGCCGAGCATGCAGGCGCCGGTTGCCCAGTGGTCGCGCGAGCGGGCGCGGGCGTGGGCGGACAGCACGGGCTGGCTCGTGGGGAGCAACTTCGGGCCGAGCACCGCCAGCAACCAGCTCGAGATGTGGCAGGCGGCGACGTTCGACCCGACGACGATCGACCGCGAGCTGGGGTACGCGGAGTCGCTCGGCTTCAACACGATGCGCGTCTTCCTGCACCACCTGCTCTGGCAGCAGGACTCGGCGGGCTTCCTCCGGCGGCTCGACCAGTACCTGGCGATCGCCGACCGGCACCACGTCCGCACGATGTTCGTGCTGTTCGACGCCGTGTGGGACCCGCGGCCGCGCCCGGGGGCGCAGCGCGCGCCGATCCCGCACCTGCACAACTCGCGGTGGGTGCAGACGCCAGGGGCCGAGATCCTGGCCGACCCGGCGCGGCACGACGAGCTGCGGGGGTACGTGCAGGGGGTCGTCGGGCGGTTCGCGAACGACCGGCGCGTGGTGGCGTGGGACGTGTTCAACGAGCCGGACAACACCAACCGCCCGGCGTACGTCGCCTACGAGCCGGAGCACAAGGCCGAGCTGTCGCTGATGCTCCTGCGCAAGGCGTTCGCCTGGGCGAGGGCGATGCGCCCGTCGCAGCCGCTCACCGCCGCGCCGTGGAAGGGCGACTGGACGGACCCGGCGCGCCTGGCGCCGCTCACCGCGTACATGCTCGACAGCTCGGACGTGATCACGTTCCACACGTACGACGACAGCGCGACCGTGGAGCGGCTGGTGACGGCGCTCGAGCGCTACGGGCGCCCGCTGATCTGCACCGAGTACATGGCGCGCCCGCGCGGGAGCACCTTCGCGCAGATCCTGCCGATCTTCCGGCGCCGGCGGGTGGGGGCGTACAACTGGGGCTTCGTCGCCGGGAAGACGCAGACGATCTACCCCTGGGACTCCTGGTACCGCGAGTACACCGCCGAACCGCCGGTCTGGTTCCACGACATCTTCCGCGCCGACGGCACGCCGTACGACGCGGGCGAGGTCTCGCTGATCCGGTCCCTCACGGCGCGGGGCGCGGCCCGGTGAGCGAGCGGTGGAGCGCGGTCGACGCGTACTTCGACGCCACGCTCGCGCCGCCTGACGACGCGCTGCGCCTGGCGCTGGAGCGGAGTGCCGAGGCGGGGCTGCCGGCGATCAGCGTGACGCCGACCCAGGGCAAGCTGCTCCACGTCCTGGCGCGCGTCCGCGGCGCGCGCGCGATCCTCGAGATCGGCACGCTGGGCGGCTACAGCACGATCTGGCTCGCCCGCGCCCTCCCGCCCGGCGGCCGCCTGGTGACGCTCGAGTCCGAGCCGAAGCACGCCGAGGTGGCGCGGGCGAACGTCGCGCTCGCCGGGCTCGGCGACGTGGTGGAGCTTCGCCTCGGGCGCGCGCTCGACACGCTCCCGCGGCTCGCCGCCGAGGCGACCAGCGCGTTCGACCTGGTCTTCATCGACGCCGACAAGCCGAACATCCCCGAGTACTTCGACTGGTCGATCCGCCTCGCGCGCCCTGGCGGCCTCATCATCGTCGACAACGTGGTGCGCGACGGCGCGGTGGCCGACGCCGAGAGCACCGACGCCAGCGTCCAGGGCGTCCGCCGCCTGGTCGACCGCCTCGCCGCCGAGCCCCGCGTCATTGCCACGGCCGTCCAGACCGTCGGCGCCAAGGGCTACGACGGCTTCATCATCGCGCTCGTGACCGGGACGGCTTCGTGAAGTCGACCATGGAGGCGCCGAGGCACCGCGGAGGGGCACACGGTAGAGGGCCCCTCGTCCGTGTGCCCCTCCGGGGAACGGTGGGTCGTCAACCTTCCTCGTCCGCGCCGCGGTCATCGAAGTCACGGCCGCGGTTGAAGACGTACCTGCGCGCCGCCAGCCCGTGGTCGGCCACCGTGCGCGTGATGTCCATCGCCGACACGATGCCGCGGAGCGCCTCCCCCTCCATGATGAGGAGGCGGTGCACGCCGGCGTGCCGCATCCGCTCGGCCGCCTCGGTGACCGTCGCCGTCGGCGGGAGCGAGAACACCGGGCTCGCGGTCATCGCCTCGGCCACCGTGTGCTCCTCGAGCACGTTCCACTCCGGCCCCTCGGTGCGCTCGAAGCGCTGGCCGACGTCGGCGCCCGCGTCGGCCCAGAGGTCGGAGAAGTAGTATGACGGCAGCTGCTCCTCCTCCGCGTCGACCACCGCCAGCCCCTCGTCGCGCTCGTCCCACCCGGCCTGCTCCAGGCGCTCGGTCGGCACCCCGGGCGTGGACGCGGCGAACGCCATCAGGTCGGTCGCCGAGATCACGCCGACGACCCGGCCGGCGGCCACCACCGGCGCGCCACTCACGTGGCACTTCGCCAGCAGCTCCATCGCGTCGCGCAGCGACAGCTCGGGGCTCACGGCCACCACGTCCGCGGTCATGATGTCGCGCACTCTCAACATTGCCCGTCCCTCCCGACGTCCTGCGAGTTGCACCGCGCTCACTCCCCCTCCCCCACCACCAGCACCGGGCACCGCGCGCCGCGCAGGACCTCGCTCGTGACGCTGCCGAAGAGGGCGCGCCGCGCCGAGCCGGCGTGCCGGGCGCGCCCCATGACGATCAGGTCGCTCTCCCGGCGGTCGGCGGTGGCGAGGATCTCCTGCCCCGCTTCGCCGAACGCCACCTCGCTCGACACCCGGTCGCGCGGCAGCCCGGCCGCGAGCAGCCCCGCCATCCAGCGGTCGGCCTCGCCGCTCACCTCACGGCTCACCTCGTCGCGGAGCTGCTCGGCGTTAGGCTCGGCGGCGTGGCCGGCCGGCACGGGGGCCGCGGCGAGCAGGTGCGAGACCACCGCCGAGCTGACCACGTGCAGCGCCGTCACGTCGGCGTCGAAGTGCTCGGCGAGCCGGTGGGTCCACGCCATCACGCTCGGCGTCTCGTCGGCGCCGAGCAGCGGGACGAGGATCGAGCGCGGCCGGCTGGCGCGGCGCCCCGCCGCGAGGAGGACCGGCACCGGGGACACCGACACCAGATGCTGCGCGGTGGTCCCGAGCAGATTCCACGGCCGGGCGCGCTCCCCGTGCGGGCCGACGACGACCAGCTCCGCCCCGTGCTCCGCCGCCGCGGCCGCGATGGCGTCCGACGGCACCCCGACGCGCACGTCGGTCCGCGTCCCGCGGCCGGCGCCGAGCGCGACCAGCGAGCGGGCGAGCGCCCGCAGCCGCTCCTCGGCGCCCTTCCGCGCCGTCTCGACCAGCTCCTCGACGTGCGGGTAGCGGTCGCGCAGGAAGCGCGGCGGCTCGGGAAAGTAGATCGCGTAGACCAGCACCAGCTCCGCCCCGGGGGCGAAGTGGGCCGCCGTCCACCGTGCCGCCTCCAGCGACGGTGCGCTGAAGTCCGTGCCGATCACAATGCGCTCGATCTTCATGGTCGCCTCAGCGTCCGCGGGATTCCACGATGTGCCGCCGCGCCCCGTTACGAAGTCGGGCGAATTCCCGACGGGCCGTCCGGGATCTTCCGGACCGGCGCCGACGACGCGCGGCCGGTGATGTCGGCGGCGTGAACGCGGAAGACGATCGTCCGCCCCGGCACCGGGTCGCGGTCGGTCCCGGTACCGGGGACGACGTGGCGCAGCAGCGCCAGGGCGAGCACCCACTCCTCGCGCTCCTCGGGCGCGCCGTCGGGGTCGAGGAAGTACAGCCCGCCGTGGACGACGACGCTCCGCCAGTCGAAGACGCCGTCGGCCTCGTCCACCTCGAACGCGACCCAGTGGCTGTGGCGGATCGGCGTGATCTTCGAGCCGAAGGAGGTGCGGCCGTAGATCCACCCGTCCTCGTACACGTAGTGCAGCGGCTGGACGTCCACGTGGCCGTCGATCGTGAACGCGAGTCGCCCGATG
>DATFPD010000101.1:0-3691 GCA_035265005.1 Gemmatimonadaceae bacterium
ACGGGGACGGGGACGGGGACGGGGACGCCTGGTCACTACCGGCTCCAGCTGAGGGCGATGAGCTCGTCCCGGGTCAGCATGCGCCAGGTCGCGGGGTAGCTCCACACGCGGCGCACCGCCGTTTCCGACTCGAAGACGAGGCAGCGGTGCGGGCGCCCCTCGCCGGCCGCCGCGAACGGGGGCGCGGGAAGGTCGGGTGGGCAGTCGCGCTCGTGGACGCGCCACGTGATCCCCGTGGCCGGGTCGCGAAACAGGAGCTCCCCCCCGGTGCCCCTCCAGATGTCGCTCATCGAGACCGGCCTTCGACCGGCTGCGGGGTGGCAGGGCGTCCGCGTGACACCAGCGGTCGCGCGAGTGACGGCGCCGACGGACACGAAGGATGACCCCGTCACCGCGCCGGCGGAAGGTCCTCGCCCGATCGGGGGTCCAGATGGCGCTGCTCGCCGACCGCGTACGCCTCGCGCATCCAGGCCGCGAAGTCGGCGTCCACCTCCTCGGGCCGCTCGAGCCGGAAGTGGTGCACCACGTTGCGCGGCGAGATCACCTCGACCTTCCGCAGGCGCGGGTGCTCCAGGCGACGCGCCAGCACCACGTGCCCGTCGAGCCACCGCCGGCGCGTCGTGACCTGCGCGAACGACATGCGGACCTGGAAGGCGATGCGCGTCTTCTCGGGGAGCACGGTCACGGGGCCGAGCCGCCGGACCACGTCCAGCACGCGCTCGTAGAGCTCGCGGACGATCGGCTCCCGGCCGGCGAAGTGCGCCTCCAGGTCGTGGCGCCCGCAGGCGTGCGACTGGTTGCGGTTGGCGAACTGGCGGCCGCAGCGGGGGCACGGCCAGAGCGGCGTGGAGGGCGGCATGGCGGTCGTTTTCACCTTGTCTCGGCGCGGCGTCATGCAAAGGGAAGACGCGATCTCCCGATCGCGCAACTGGCTCTGGCTTCCGTGCCCGCCCGGCAGGCGGTGTCCGCGCTGAAGGACGCGCTGCGTGCCTGACGCAGACGTCGCCGGGAACCCGTCGGGAACCCGCGCGCGGCGGTCGGCGATTTGTCTCTTGAGCGGCGGGGGCTGCCGTCCGACGCCCGCCGACCTAACGAGCGTCCCACGTCCCCGGAGGAGCGATGCCACTGTCCGGCAGTCAGCGCGCCCACCTCGAGCGGCGCCTGGTGGAGGAGCGCGAGCGCGTCGCGGAGGCGCTCCGGCGGCTCGGCGGCCGGTTCGCCGAGACCGGGCAGGACGCCGCCGGCGACCTGTCCAAGATGCCATTTCATCCGGCGGACGAGGGGACCGACGAGATCGGCCGCGAGATCGACGCCGCGGAGGAGACGCGGCTCGGCCGCGAGCTGGCGGAGATCGACGCCGCGCTCGAGCGGCTGTACCGGCAGCCGGAGTCGTTCGGCCGCGACGAGCGCACGCGCGAGGAGATCCCGTTCGAGCGGCTCGAGCTGATCCCGTGGGCGCGGCGGCGCGTCGACGGGTCCCGGTCCGGATGACGGGCATGCCGGCCTTCCGGATCGCCCCGCCGCGGACCGTCGCCGTGCGCTACGGCGGGGCGGTCGTCATCGCGGGGCTCGGCTTCGTCGCCGCGCTCGCCATGCGGCCCGCCCACGTCCAGACGAACCTGCCGTTCGTCGCCGCGGTGGCGGTCAGCGCCTGGTACGGGGGGCGCGGGCCCGGACTGCTCACGAGCATCCTCGCGGTGCTCGCCATCGCGTTCTTCATCGGCCTCCCGAGCCAGGCCACCGGCGCCGTGCCCGGCGTCGCGCACGCGGTGTATCTCGCGGTGTTTCTGCTGGTCGCCTTCATCATCGGCGCCACCACCGAGTCGCTGCGCGTGGCGCGCGCCGCCGCCGAGGCGGCCGCGACCCGCGCGACGCGACTCCAGGAGGTGACGGCGGCGCTCTCGCAGGCGAGCACGGAGCGCGAGGTCACGGCGGTCGTGCTCGACAGCGGGTTCGCCGTCATCCAGGGCGCGTGCGGCTGCCTGGCCCGCGTCGACGGCAACCGCTTCGAGGTCATCGGCGCGACCGGCTTCGCCCCCGACGTCGAGGCGCGCGTGCGCGCGCTGACGCTCGACGATCCCACGCCGCTCACGCTGGCGGTGACGTCCGGCGAGCCCGTGTGGCTCCGGTCGGCCGAGGAGCTGCGCCGGCGATTCCCGCGCGCCTACGAGTGCTTCGGCGTTCTCGGGGAAACCCAGGCGCACGCCGGCGTGCCGCTCCGGCACGGAGGCGAGATCGTCGGCGGGATCGCGGTGAGCTTCACCGGCCCCACCGCCCTCGGCGCCGCCGACCAGGCGTTCACGCTGCTGGTTGCCCAGGCGGCGGCCGACGCCATGTTCCGCGCGCGCGGCTACGACGCCGAGCGCGGGGCGCGGCGCGAGGCGGAGATGCGGGCGCAGGCGCGGGCCGACGTGCTCGGCATCGTGGCGCACGACCTCCGGAACCCGCTCAACCTCATCTCGTCCAGCAGCACGCTCCTGCTGGAGCAGGACGACCTGCCGCCCGCACAGCGGCGGAAGATGCTCGAGATCAACCAGCGCGCGGTGCGGCAGATGAACCGGCTGATCGCCGACCTGCTGGACGCCACGCGACTCCAGGCCGGCCGGCTGACGCTCGACGTCGCGGAGCTGGACGCGCGCACGCTCGTCCGCGAGACGGACGAGACGCTGCGCCCGACGGCGGCGGAGCGCCGCGTCGAGCTGCGGTCCGAGCCGCCGGAGCAGGAGTGCGCAATCCGCGCGGACGAGGGGCGCCTGCTCCAGGTCCTGGGGAACCTCGTCGGCAACGCACTCAAGTTCACGCCCCCCGGCGGCCACGTCACGCTCTCGGCCCGGCCTAACGGCTCGGAGGTGGTCTTCAGCGTCGTCGACGACGGCCCCGGCATCCCGCTGGAGCACCAGCCCCGCCTGTTCGACGGCTTCTGGCAGGGCCGCGACGGCGACCGCCGCGGGGTGGGGCTCGGGCTCACGATCACCAAGGGGATCGTCGAGGCGCACGGCGGCCGGATCTGGCTCGAGAGCACGGTGGGCGTGGGGAGCACCTTCTCGTTCGCCATCCCCGCCGCGCCGAACCGCCATCGCGCCGAGCCGGGGCCGGGCGACCTGCCGGACGGCGGAGCCGCGCGGAAGGTGGTGACGGCGTAGGATCGTCGCGGCGGGGGCGATTGCGCGGGCCGGGCGAGCGGGGAGATTTCGGCATCGCCCCTCGACCGCCCGAACGCGAGCAACGCCCACACCGACGCGCATGTCCGTCCTCCTCCGCACCACCCTGCTGCTGGCGGCGCCCAACGTCTTCATGGCGTGGGCGGGAGGGGGCGGATGAGGGCACGGTGACGACCTTCAGAGGGCAGACAGCGCGATCCGCCGCGAGTCTGTCCGCGCCGTGCTGGAGGATGGCTGGGTGAATTGGCATCCAAGTAGATACCCGTCTAGTCAGTCCTATTGAGGAGCGGCCGTCGGCGGGGAAAGAAGACTTCACGCAACACTGGCGCTCGGAGCTGCTGCGTCTGGCTCCGTCGCGGGGTCCAAAATGGGTAGCGCCGATACCCAGCATGTGCAGGCTCGGTCAGCGCACTGGGGGGTATAGAGACAAGGCCCGCCTTCAGTTCCGCCCCATGCCACACCGGGCGAGACCACTCGACTCGCCCACGCCGGCGGACACGCTCCATCGCCTAACGCTTCCGACGAGATGG
>DATFPD010000102.1:0-1708 GCA_035265005.1 Gemmatimonadaceae bacterium
GCCGACGACCACGCGGTCGTGCGCGCGGGGCTCAGGGCAGTGCTCGGCGCCGCGCCCGACATCGAGGTGGTGGGGGAGGCGAAGGACGGGCGCGAGGCGGTGGCCCTCGCCGCGCGCCTGAAGCCCGACGTCGTGGTCATGGACCTCGCCATGGACGGCCTGGACGGCACGCAGGCGACGAAGGAGATCGTCGCCCGCGGGTTGCCGACGCGCGTGCTGGTGCTGACGATGCACGCCGAGGAGGACTACCTGATCCCGGTGCTGGAGGCGGGCGCGGCGGGCTACCTGGTCAAGAGCGCGGCCGACCGCGAGCTGGTCGACGCGGTGCGCGCGGTGGCCCGCGGCGACGTCTACATGGGCATCAGGGCCGCCCGCGTCCTCGCCCGCAACCTGACGAAGAAGGACCCGCAGGCCGCCGAACGGGAGCGGTACGACCATCTCACCGAGCGCGAGCGCGACGTCCTCCGCCTGACGGCCCAGGGCTACTCGGCCCCCGAGATCGGGGAGAAGCTCTTCATCAGCCCGAAGACGGTCGACACCTACAAGCAGCGCATCCACGAGAAGCTTGGCCTGGCGCACCGGCCGCAGTACGTCCGGTTCGCGTTCAAGCTCGGACTGCTCGAGGCGTAGGTGCTCCCGGCCCTCCAGGATCGGCGGGATAGGTTGGGGAGCGCCGCGCAGGCGTGGGGAGCGTGAAGCGGTCGAACAGGCGCGGCAGGTCATCGGCTGGAATGCCCGGCCAGCTGTCGGTCACCGAGAGCTGGATGCCGTCCGCCATCGCCGCGGCGCCAATTGTGACCGTCCCGCCCGGGCGCGTGAACTCGAGCGCGTTACTGGCGAGGTTGCCGATCACCTGGATCACCCGCTCCGCGTCCACCTCCACGCCCGGCAGCACTGGCGGAACGTCGACGACCAGCTCGATGCCGCGCTCCGCGGCGAGCGGCGCCAGCATCTCACGCGCCTTGGCGACGATCGCCTCCACGTCGTCCGGGCGCCGCTCGAGTGAGAGCCGCCCCGCCTCGATCGAGTTGACGTCCAGCAGGTCGCGGATCATGCGAAGGGAGAGCTCGGCCGCGTCCCGGATCACCTGCCCCAGGCCACGCACGTCCGCCGCGGCCGTCGGCGGGTCGTCAGGAAATGCCGCGCGCGCGTGAGGGGCCTTGCCTTACGCGGGTGTGGTGAGCGGGCCGATTGTGGACAATTCTCACATCCGCATGCTTAAGGCGCCTATCGAGGAGGCGCCTGATGCTCGGACTGTCACAGACCGCGGCGTACGCCGTGCGCGCCGTGCTGTACATCGCCGCGCAGCCGCGCCAGCGTTCCGTCCGCGTCGCGGAGATCGCGGCCGCGCTCGAGCTGCCGCCGAACTACCTGTCGAAGACGCTGCACCAGCTCGCGCGCGCCGGCATGCTCGCCTCGGCTCGCGGCCCGTCGGGCGGCTTCCGGCTGTCGGTCCCGACCGAGGAGCTCACGCTGCAGCGAGTCGCCGCGACGTTCGCCGCCCAGGAGCGGCAGCGGTGCCTGCTGGGCCGCGGCGCCTGCGGACGGGAGCCGGGCTGCGCGGTCCACGCGCGCTGGGCGCCGGTCGCGGCGCAGCTGCACGACTTCTTCGGTACGACGACCGTCGCCGACCTGCTGCCCACACGCCACAACACTCCCTGAGGAGAGTCGCATGAGAACCCCCATCCGCAACTTCGTCCTCGGTGCC
>DATFPD010000103.1:0-3834 GCA_035265005.1 Gemmatimonadaceae bacterium
AGCGTGTCGACGGTGGTGGCGGCCTGCAGAAGTGCGGCGGCGGAGCGGAGGCGGAGCACGCGCGCACGGTAGAGCCGTCGCGCGCGCGGACCGCCATCGAACGAATGCGAGATGAACCATTTTGCCGCGACCGTGACACGCCGGACGCGGCGATAGAATTCTGAGCTGATCCAGTGCCCGCGATGCCAGGCACCCGTCCGGCGGCGCCAGGAGGGAGGCGTTCACCTCGTGACCTGCCCGAGCTGCGAGGCGAAGTTTCGCCTGGTCACAGGCAAGCTGACCGGCATCGACTCTCGCCCACTGTCTGGGAGTGGCGCGCGCGCCGAGCGGATGTCGATCCGGGCCTCACCCGCTCGGGGGACGAGTGACTTTCGTCTACGCGGCTCGCGGACCCGAGGGCCCCACGGGGGAGGAACAGGTCGCGCAGGTCGTCGATCACACTACGGCGCAGGTCTACTCTCTGGCGCCGCCGCAGTACCGCGTGCTGCACAGGGACGCAGGCTGGCTCTTTACCATCGCGGTCACCGCCACCGTGTTCGCGGCGCCGGCGTCGGACTCATCACGAAGCAGCGAGACGTGCAGCAGCGCATCGTGGCCGAGTACGAGCGGCTGGTCGCGGCGAACGACGAGGTCGCGCGGCTGCTGCGTCCGGGCGGCGCCGCCTAGCGAGTCGCCACCGTGGCCGGCGCCCGCCGCACGAACACCCAGGTGCGCTCGGCGTCGCTCAGCGGCACGTTTCGGACTCGCTGCTCGACCCAGACCAGCGTGTCGCCGCGCAGGCGCACGTCGGCGATGTCGCCCATCCGCCAGTGCGGCTCGTCGAAGCGCAGCGCGAGGCCGTCGCGGCGCCGGTAGTACACGGCCGTCCTGGTGAAGCGGTCGCCGAGCTCGCCGACCGAGTCCCGGCCGGAGCGCAGGCGGCGCGTGGAGAGGCTCCACCGCGCCGCCCCGTCCAGCTCGATCGCGACGCGGGCGCCCAGGATGCGCGAGACGCCGAACGCGTCGCGCTGGACCACCGGCAGCGGCTGCCCGCCCACCGACGCGAGGTCGTACACTCCGACCTCCGGCCGCGCCCCACCGCGCCCCAGCGAGGCGCATCCGACCGCCGCCCCGACGGCGGCACCCACGACGAGCCAGCCCATCACGCGTACCACGCTACCACTCCTGAATGGGACGAATTTTTCGGAACGCATGGCACATACCGGCGACCGCGCCGGTGTGCGAAAATTCGCCTCAGCTCGACAGGTACTCCCGCCCCTTCCAGCTCACCCGCCGCCCGCGCGCGATGGCCTGGAGGCTGATGCCGAGGAAGATGAGCGCCCCCAGCGGGTAGGCGAGCGCGTAGAGCGGCGAGAGCCCCACCCGCCAGTACACGCCCGCCCAGAAGAGCACCGTGCACGCCGCCGCGAACGCCGACCACGCGAGCGCGAACGAGCCGAGCACGCCTGACGCCGCGAGCGCCAGCACCGCCAGCGGCGCCAGCGCCATCGCCGGCGGGAAGAGGAGCAGCAGCGGGAACACCGCCCGGCCGGCGCGCCCGCCGCGCATCGCCAGGCGCCCGCCGGCGTAGACGTTCTTCCGCCAGCCGCGCACCAGCTCCCTGAGCGACGTGTACATGCGCGTGGAGAGCTGGTCGAGGCCCAGCACCAGGCAGACGCGCTTCCCCGCCGCGTGGAGCGTCTGCGCGAGCACCAGGTCCTCGGCCACCGCGTCGCGCACCGCGCCGTGGCCGCCCACCGCCTCGTAGGCGTCGCGCCTGACGAGCAGGCACTGCCCGTTGGCGATCTTGTCGCGCGCCGAGCGGGCGCGGTTCACGCGCTCGGTGCTGCCGTAGCGCGCCGCCAGGACGGCGAACACCTGCGGCTGCACCACCCGCTCCCAGAACGAGCCCAGCTCCTGCCGGCCGGCGACCGAGAGCAGGTCGGCGCGGCGGCTCCGCAGCGCGGCGACGGCGCGCGGGAGGAGGTCGCTCGCGTGCCGCGTGTCGGCGTCGGCGAAGAGGAGGATCTCGCCGCGCGCCGCCGCCGCGCCGGTGGCGCACGCCCACTGCTTGCCCATCCACCCCGGCGGGAGCGGCGGGTTCCTCAGCACGCGCACCCGCGCGTCGGCGACCGCGCGCGCCGCGTCCCCGGTGCCGTCCTCCGAGTGGTCGTCGACGACGATGACCTCGAGCGCCGGGTAGCGCGCGGCGAGCACGCTCGTCAGGCAGGCCGCGATGTTGCGCGCCTCGTTCCGCGCCGGAATCACGACCGACACCAGCGGCGCGTCCGCGGGCGCCTCGGCCGGCTCCTCGTCGAGGGACCGGGACCCCCGCGCGCGCCAGAGGGTGAGCAGCGGAAAGAACACCCAGGGCCAGGCGACGAGCATTACGTCGAGGTACGACACGGTGCGCGATGCAGACAGTCAGGGTGTTGAAGGGGCGACGCGCGCGTCGCCCCCGCCGTCGCCGTTTCCGAGGTCCCGTCCGTCCTCAGTCCCGAACCCGTGCGGCGTGTTCCCGGATCGCGCCCCGCCCGAGTATCGTCCCCACCGTCATGTGTCCCGTCACGTTCGCCCCCGTGCGCACCATGTCCGGCACGGCGTCGGCGCCGAAGAGCAGGGCGATCGACTCCAGCGGGAGGCCGGCGCTCTCGAGCACCGGGATCATCACGATCAGCGTCCCGCCCGGGACCGAGGGGACGCTGTAGGTGGCGAGCACCGCGACCAGCACGATCGTCGCCAGGTGCGCGGGGTCGATCTCCACGCCGTACAGCCGCGCCACGAACGCCGCCGCGGCCGGGTAGTAGACCGCGCTCCCGGTGCGAAAGACCGAGGCCGCGAGCGGGAGGAAGAAGCCGGTGATGGGCTCGGGGAGGCGCAGCCGGTCGCGCGCCCCCTCGATCATCGCCGGCAGCGCGGCGAGCGAGGAGCGCGCGCTCAGCGCGACCGCGATGGCCGGCGCGCTGGCGCGCAGGAACGCGCGCGGCGGGACGCGCCCGAACAGCGCGGCGGCGGGGACCAGCACGAGCACCGAGTAGGCGGTGCAGAGCACGCACACCGTCACGATGAAGTACGCGAGCGCGCCGGCAGCCGCGGCGCCGAGTCGCGTCGCCAGCGGGAGCGCCAGCGCGAAGACGCCGAGCGGCGCGAACGCCAGCACCCACCGCACGAGCGTGATCGACGCCTCGGCCACCGCGTCGAAGAAGGCGACGACCAGCTGCCGCCGCTCGCCGCCCACCCGCGCGACCGCCAGCCCGAAGGCGACGGCGAACACGATCAGCGGCAGCATCGCGCCGTCGGCGGCGGCCTTCACCGGATTGGCCGGGACCAGCTCCACCAGCCACGCGCCGAACGTCGGCACCTTGCGCGCCGTCTCGGCGGCGGCCGCGGCGCCCCCGGCCGCGCTCGCCTGCAGCGCCGCCGTCGCCTCCGGGCCGAGCGGCATCCGGGCGAAGATGGGCGGCGAGACGAGCGCGCTGAGCGTGGACGCCGCGAGCAGAGTGATCGTGAACAGCGCGATCGCCCGCCCGCCCACGCGCCCGATGGCGCGGAGGTCGGCGGTGCCGGCCGTGCCGACGATCAGGCTCGCGACGACGAGCGGGATGACCGTCATGCGGATGGCGTTGATGAACAGCTGCCCTACGGGCTCGACCGCGCGCGCCGCGGCGAGCAGCGCGGGGGAGCCTGACGCGGCCGCCGCGATCCCGGCCGCGAGACCGAGCACGAGCGCGATGAGTACCCTGGTGGTGAGCGACACGCGCCAAAGCTACCCGCCGGGCATGAAAAACGGGCGCCCCATGCGGGGCGCCCGTCTCAAGTCCTGATCCGCGACAAATGTCGCGCGAGCTGGTGCGA
>DATFPD010000104.1:0-4548 GCA_035265005.1 Gemmatimonadaceae bacterium
GGCGGCGAGCACCGGAAGGCCGAGGCGCCGGCGCATGGTCGGTCGCGCGATCACGAGAGTCCGGCGCGGCGCAGGAGGTCGTCCAGCCGCGGGTCGCCGCGCAGCCGCTTCCACTCGGGGTCGATCGGCAGCGAGACCACCCAGTAGTCGCGCGCGGCGTACGCCTGCTCCAGGCAGTCGAAGGCCGCGTCGGTCTCGCCGAGCAGCAGACAGGGGCGGCTCATCAGCGTCCACGGTACGTACTCGGTCTTGGAGATCTCGCGCAGCTCGGTGAGCAGCGCGACCGCCTCCTCGCGCAGGGCGGCGCGGCGCTTCGAGGCGCGGGCGAGCGCCTCGGCGAGGCTGGCGAGGGCGTTCGGGTTCCGGCGCGACACCTCGACGCTCTTCCGCGCGGCCGCGATCGCGTCGTCGTACCAGCCCATCGCGCCGTAGCCGTAGCTCATCATCAGGTGGGCGTCGTGCATCCCCGGGAGCACCTCGGCCAGCTTGCGCCCCTCGGCCACCGTCGCCTCGTACTCGCCCGCGTACCAGAGGATGATGGTCAGGGTGAAGCGGGCCAGTGGCGAGAGCGGCTCGAGCTCCGTCCCGCGCCGGCCGGACGCCACGCCCTCGGCCGCTCGGCCGAGCATGGTGAGGGCGAGCCCGCGCCGCGTGTGGCCGTAGACGTAGAACGGGTCGAGCGCGATCGCGCGGTCCGCCTCGCGCAGCGCCGCCTCGCGGTCCCAGTCGAACATGAGCGAGATGATCGAGAGCGCCGCGTGCGCGTCGGCGAGCGTGCCGTCGAGCGCGAGCGCCTTGCGCGCCGCCTCGCGCGCCAGCGGGTAGGCGACGCGCGGCGGCAGGCTGACGTCGCTCGCCAGCATGGTGTACGCGTCGGCGAGTCCCGCGTACGCCTCGGGGAAGTCCGGCTCCAGCTCCACCGCGCGCTCGAAGCAGGTGATCGACTGCTTCACCGTGGGCCCGCGCTGGAGCGAGAAGAAGCGCCCCTTCAGGTACAGCTCGTACGCCTCCAGGTTCTCGATCCGGCGCCTGCCGCCGGCGGCCGGGGCGGAGGCGACGGGCGTCGCGGCGTAGAGCTGGTCGGTCCGCGCTCCGGCCGGCGGCGCGTCGGGCACCGCCGCCGTCGCGCCCGACGGCGCGGCGCGGCCGAGCAGCTGCTCCTTGAGCGTGTCGACGATCGCCGCCGCGATCTCGTCCTGGATCTCGAACACGTCGCGCATCTCGCGGTCGTAGCGCTCCGACCAGAGCTGGTAGCCGTCGGCGGCGCTCACGAGCTGCGCCATGATGCGGAGTCGGTTCCCTGCCTTGCGCACGCTCCCCTCGAGCACGAACGCGACGTCGAGCGCCTGCCCGACCGCGCGCGGCTCGGGGTGCTTGCCCTTGAAGACGAAGGACGACATCCGCGCCGCGACCCGCACCGTGCGCAGCTGCACGAGCGCGTTGACGATCTCCTCGGTCATCCCGTCGGCGAAGAACTCGTTCTCCGGGTCGGGGCTCAGGTTGGCGAAGGGGAGCACGGCGATGGACGGCGGCACGACGACGCCCCGCCCCTCGGGCGGCGGCGTGGCGGTGCCGGCGGCGGGCGCGGCGCCGTACGCGCCCGAGCCCACCCCCGCGACGGCGGCGCCGGTCGGGCCCGAGGCGCTGCTCCCGCGCGGGAGCGACGCCCACGGCAGCGCGAAGCTGGTGCGCGGCGGGGTGGGGGCGGCGCCGGCCGTCGGGCGGGGCGTCGGGGTGGGCGCGGCGCCGCCGCCGATGGACGCGCCCCCCGTGCTCCCCCCGCCGGCGGCCAGGATCGTCTCGAGCGCGCGCGCGAAGTCGGCGGCGGTGGGGAAGCGGTCGGCCGGGGACTTCGCCATCGCCCGCGCCACCGCCTGCTCGACCGGCTCCGGCACCGTCTCGCGCGACAGGCGGATCGGCGGCACCTGGTCCACGAAGCGCCTAACGATGACGGCCTGGGTGGTGCTCCCGGTGAACGGCGGCGACCCGGCCAGCATCTCGTACAGCACCGCGCCGAGGCTGTAGATGTCGCTGCGGCCGTCGATCTGCGCCTCGCCGGAGGCCTGCTCCAGGCTCATGTAGGCCGGGGTGCCGACGGCGATGCCGGCCTCGGTGCTGTGGCCCGCCGGCGAGGGCTCCTGCGCGCTCCCGGCGCGCTCGGGGCGGTGGCCGCTCGACGCGGCCACCGCCTTCGCCACCCCGAAGTCCGCCACCAGCGCGTGGCGCGAGGCGAGGAGGATGTTCTCGGGCTTGATGTCGCGGTGGATGACGCCGTGCTCGTGCGCGTAGGCCAGCGCGTCGGCGACCGCGATCGCGATGCGCAGCGCGTCGTCGATCGGGAGCTGCCGCTCGCGGGCGAGCCGGTCGCGCAGCGACTCCCCCTCGACGAACGGCATCACGTAGAAGGGGAGGCCGTCGGCCTCGCCCGAGTCGAGCAGCGGCAGGATGTTGGGGTGCGCCAGGCCGGCCGTGAGGCGGATCTCGCGCAGGAAGCGCTCGGCGCCGGCGGCGGCGCCGAGCAGCAGCTCGGGGCGCATCACCTTGAGCGCGACCCGCCGCCCGTGCTTGCGGTCGTGCGCGAGGTAGACCGTCGCCATCCCGCCGCGACCGAGCTCGCGCTCCAGCGAGTACGCGCCGCCGAGGCTCGCTTGCAGTCGTTCGTGCAGCCCCGTCGTCACGCCGCCGCCGCCATGCTCCGTGGGTGGTGAAAAGGGTGGTTCGCCAGGGCGGAACTTAGGCGCGGGGTCGCGCGGCAGCCAGGGATCGGCGGGGGCGCGACTCGTGATGCGGAATGCGAAATGCGTAGGCGCGAAGGCGTTTTCCAGAGGGAAAACGGCGCTGCGCCCCTATTGCGCCCGACTCGGGGACCTTTACTTTCAGGCGCGACGCAGCGTGCACCACCGACACACGCGCTTCACACCCACCAGGAGAGACACTGATGGCCAGCACAAAGAAGTCGGGCGGCGGCAGCAGAGGTGGTTCCAGCAGCAAGAGCAAGGCTGGCGGCGGCGGCGGGCGTGGGGGCAGCTCCGGCGGTCGCGGTGGTAGTTCCCGGGGTGGCAGCAGCGGTGGGCGCGGCGCGAGCTCGAAGGGCGGCTCCTCGCGCGGTGGTTCGAGCTCGAAGGGCGGCTCCTCGCGCGGCGGGTCGAGCTCCAAGAGCGGCGGCGGCAGCCGCAGCGCCGGCGGCAGCCGCGGCGGCACCAAGAGCGCCACGAAGCGCACGCCGAACCCGGCGTTCATGAAGCCGATGCGTCCGAGCTCGCAGCTCGCGGCGGTGGTGGGCGCCGACCCGGCGCCGCGCACGGAGATCACGAAGAAGCTGTGGGAGTACATCAAGCGGAAGGGGCTCCAGGACCCGCAGCAGAGGCGCATGATCAACGCGGACGAGAACCTCCGCCCGATCTTCAAGAAGGACCAGGTGTCGATGTTCGACATGACGAAGCTCGTCAACAAGCATCTCAGCGACGGCTGATCGACGCGCACGAGCGACGCGCACGAGCGACGAGGGGGGCGGACCGCCGCGCGGCGGTCCGCCCCCCTGTCGCATCCCCTGAAACCCGGCCTCGGGGCGGCGCGTCGGGACAGTTAGATTACCAGCCTCACCTTCAGCATCGTCCCGTCATGGCGCGTGCGGCAAAGAAGCGCGAATCCTCCAGCAGCGTGGCGGCCCTGCGCGGCGGCAAGGGCCGCGCGTCGTCATCTGGCTCGTCGTCCGGCGCGCCGTCCGGCTCCGGCTCCTCTCCGGCCCGCGCCGGCGGGCTGTGGGAGGGCATCAAGTCCATCCTCGGCGCGGTCCTGATCTTCCTGGTCATCCGCACGTTACTCGTCGAGGCGTTCCGCATCCCGTCGGGGAGCATGGTGCCGACGCTGCTGGTGGGCGACTGGCTGTTCGTCAACAAGCTGCGCTACGGCCCGCACATTCCCTTCACCAGCGTCAACCTTCCGGGCTACGCCGAGCCGAAGCGCGGCGAGGTGGTGATCTTCGAGTCGCCGCCGCAGAACAACGTCACCCGCCCCTCGCCCACCGACTCCACGCCGACGCTCGTCAAGCGCATCGTCGCCGTCGGCGGCGACACGGTGTACATGCGCGACGCGGTGCTGTACGTGAACGGCATCGCGCAGCGGCAGGGCTTCGGCGCCGTGCCGCCGGAGGCGAGCGGCGAAGCTGTCGGCGAAGCTGTCGGCGAAGCCGGCGGCGAGGACGACGGGGACAAGGTCGACCCGGTCAGCTTTGCCTGGCTGCGCGACAGCACCCGCCGCGGCACCCGGTTCGAGGACGCGCGCATGGCGCAGCAGCCCTTCCCGTCGCTGCACAACTGGGGGCCGATCGTGATGCCGCCGCGCCGCTTCTTCATGCTCGGCGACAATCGCGAGAACTCGGTGGACAGCCGCTACTACGGCATGGTCCCGCGCGAGAACGTCCGCGGCCGCCCGATGTTCGTGTACTACTCGTACGACACCGAGGCGGGGCTCGACTACTTCCGCGCGATCACCGACATCCGCTGGGGGCGGATCGGGCACTGGATCAGGTAGGGACTCGGCGCTCGG
>DATFPD010000105.1:0-2429 GCA_035265005.1 Gemmatimonadaceae bacterium
TCCGCGTTGATCCGCGGCCGGTGGTGGGTCAGTTCGAGGGCAGGCGCCGCGACGGCGACGGCAACGGCAACGGCATTTTGACAGGATGCACAGGATGGTGAACAGGATGACGGGCCCCGGGAGGCCTCGCGTCCCGAGCGGCCCTCATCCTGTTCACCCTCCTGTGCATCCTGTCAAAGCTGTTGCCGTTGCCGTCGCCGTCGCCTCAAACTGACCCACTACCCCGCGGCCCACCCAGTCGTTGCCGTGAGACGGACCCACTGGTCGAGGCGTTTCACAAACACATGATCCGCCACGACTTGCCCTTCCCACGGCACTGGTGTTGCACTTGAGTGATGGCCGTCACACCGGCGGCCGTGGCCGTCGCTTCGACGGCGGTAGGCCGTGGGACGATCATTATGGAGATTCTGGACTTCTCGCATTCATTTCGGGACGCACCGGCACGACGGGCGAGCGGGCGCGCCAGGCGGCAGCAGGATGTGCCGCACCAGGCGCAACCGCCGCTCGCCGCGACGGCGCAGGAGCCCATCGAATTCACCGACCCCGAGGACGGGCGCCGGTGGACGGTCGTCGAGCAGGTCGGCGACCGCATCCCCGGCGCGCGCGGGGCCACGTGCCTCTGCTTCCAGGCGCACGACATCTTCCGCCGCGTCTGGCGCTTCCCCGCGAACTGGCGGGAGCTGTCCGACGCCGAGCTCGCCGCGCTGAGCAGGAGCTGGTAGCGGCGCAGCGTTCCGGGGGCGGGGGCCGGGCAGTCAGATGTGAGGGGAGTATCACCGTGCCGCACCGCGCGTTTCGCGATCCGAACGACCACGTGTGGGACGTGTGGGACGTGCAGCCCGCCTGGGCCGAGCGGCGGCGCGTCGACCGGCGGAAGAACCCGCCCGACGCCCCCAGCCCGGTGCCGGACCGGCGCCGGGGCGCGGAGCGGCGGGCGCGCCTGGAGTCGAAGGTGCACCTCGGCGACGGCCTGGAGCGGGGGTGGCTGACGTTCGAGTCGCCTGACGAGAAGCGGCGGCTGGCGCCGATCCCGTCGGGGTGGGAGTCGCTCAGCGACGACGAGCTCTACGCGCTCTGGCTGGCCGCCCGCGTGGTGCCGAAGCGGTTCGGGCGGCTCATCGAGTAGTGGCACGCAGGCCCTCGGCCCGAGGTGCACGTGATCGAGTTCACCGACTCGCGCGGGGCGCGATGGTTGGTCTACGAGGTGCAGCGGCAACCGCGCGGCGAGCAGCGGCGCGACCCGCTGCCGACCGAATTCCAGGGCGGCTGGCTCGTCTTCGAGCACGCCGAGGGCAAGCATCGCAAGCGCCGCCTCGCCCAGTTCCCGGAGCGGTGGCGCGAGCTCCCGCCGCCGGAGCTCGAGGAGCTCTGCCGCAGCGCCGCGCGGGCGCGCAAGCCGGCCGGCGGCGCGGCGGCCACCCTCGACCAGCGCATCCGGCAGGCGCTCGACGGGCGGCGGTGACAGCGCGGGCGCGCGACGTCGCCTAACGTTCCTCGCCCAGCTCGAGGCGACGGCTGTGACGGGATGAACTGCGACAGGATGCACAGGATGAACACAGGATGAGGGCTCCGGGACGCGGACTCTCCCGAGGTACTTCATCCTGTTCACCATCCTGTCCATCCTGTCGCAGTTCATCCTGTCACAGTTCATCCTGTCACAGCCGTCGCCGTTGTAGTTACCCTCTCAGTGCTCCCGCGCCCTCCAGCGCCGCCGCCAGGCGCTCGACCGCGCGCGGGATCTCCTCGGCCGGCGTCGCCGCGTAGCCTAACAGGAGGGCGGACGGGCGTGGGCGCTCGCGGCAGTAGATGGAGAGCGGCGGCGCCTCGACGCCCGCGTCGAGCGCGGCGCGCGACGCGGCGCGGTCGTCGGCGCCGGGAGGCAGCCAGGCGACGAGGTGCATCCCGGCGGCCGCGGGGCCGGCCCGCACCGCGCCACGCAGCCGCTCGTCGAGCGCGGCCAGCAGCGCCGCCTGCCGCTCGCGGTAGAGGGCGCGCATGCGGCGGACGTGGCGCGCGAAGTGGCCGCCGGCCAGGAAGTCCGCCGCGACCGCCTGGTCGAGCGTCGGCGCCAGGTAGTCGGAGAGCACGTGGGCGCGGGCGAAGGCGTCCACCAGGTCGTCGGGCACCACCGCGTAGCCGAGCCGCAGCGACGGGAAGAGCGTCTTGCTGAACGTCCCCACGTACACCACCCGGCGGTCGGCGTCGAGCCCCTGGAGCGCCGGCAGCGGGCGGCCGGCGTAGCGGAACTCGCTGTCGTAGTCGTCTTCCACCACCCACGCGCCGCGCTGCCGCGCCCACTCCAGCAGCGCCAGGCGCCGCGCCAGCCCCATCGTCACCCCCAGCGGGAACTGGTGCGACGGCGCGGCGTACGCGAGCCGGGCGTCCGGCGCCGCGCGGCGGCCGGCGTCGACGTCGAGCCCGTCGTCGTC
>DATFPD010000106.1:0-10402 GCA_035265005.1 Gemmatimonadaceae bacterium
GGCGTCGCGGTCGCCGGGGCTCGGCCAGCGCCTGTCGAACCAGTGCGCGCCGCGCAAGTCGAACTACGGCACGTCGCAGAACGGGTCGTTCACCGCCGAGCAGCCGTTCTTCGACGCCTACGCGATCAAGACCGTCGCGAAGACCGGCGGCGGCGTGGACACGACGCTCCTCGACAAGCGCCGCGCGGTGACCTGGCAGCTCTCGTTCGTGAACAGGGACAACCCGCCGAAGATCGTGCCGTGGACGGCCACCGCGACGGCCGCCGGCGACTACGGCGCCGACACGCCGTACATGCGGAAGTGCCTCGACTCGCTCTCGGTGGGTTACGACGAGCAGAACTACATCATCCTGCGCTACGCCGACAACCTGCTCATGGAGTCGGAGACGATCAACGAGATCTCCGGCCCGACGACCGCGGCGTACGCGGGCGTGAACGAGGTGCGCGTGCGCGCCGGCCTCGAGCCGCTGGTCGGCGGGCTCTCGCAGTCCGCGTTCCGCGACTCGGTGTTCGCGCAGCGTCGCATCGAGCTGACCTTCGAGGGTCCGCACGGCTACTTCGACAGCCAGCGCAACTGGGCGTGGTCGTCGAAGCAGATCAAGAAGGCGATGATCCTGGGCGAGGATACCAAGTTCAAGCTCAGCAAATACCCGAAGCTGAACCCCTTCGGTCGGGACCCGAACACGCCGATCCCGGACAAGTTCAAGCTGATGCCGATCCCGCAGCGCGCGATCGACCTCAACCCGGTGCTCCGGGGGCAGCAGAACGCGGGGTGGTGAGGGGCCGAGTAGGAATGCACGTCGCGTCGTCATCCTGAGGGCGGGGCGCGCAGCGCCGCCCGAAGGATCTACTCTGCAGGGCCTGACGCTTGGCCCATGACAGTAGATCCTTCGGGCGGCGCTGCGCGCCACGCCCTCAGGATGACGGCGGCGTGCATCACGATCCACGGATGATGACATGAAGCGCCTCCATCTCGTTCTTGCCGCGACCAGCCTCGTCGCCCCCGTCGCCGCGCGCGCCCAGGCGTGGGACCCGGACCTCGGCAATGGCCGCTACCGGAACCCGGTCGTCTACGCCGACTACTCGGACCCGGACATCGTCAGGGTCGGCGGCGACTTCTACATGACGGCGTCGAGCTTCGGGCACGTGCCGGGGCTGCCGATCCTGCACTCGAGGGATCTCGTGAGCTGGCGGATCGTGAACTACGCGATCCGCCGCCTCCCGTCCCCCGACTTCGACGCGCCGCAGCACGGCAACGGCGTCTGGGCGCCGTCCATCCGCTACCACGCGGGCGAGTTCTACATCTACTACGGCGACCCGGACCGCGGGATCTACGTCGTGAAGACGCGCGACCCGCTCGGCGCCTGGGACCCGCCCGTGCTCGTCCGGGCGGCGAAGGGATGGATCGACCCGGCGCCGCTCTGGGATGACGACGGCAACGCGTACCTGGTGCACGCCTTCGCGCGCAGCCGCTCCGGGATCAAGCACGTTCTGCACGTGAACCGCATGAGCCCCGACGGGCTGCGCCTCCTGGATGAGGGGACGCCGGTCTTCATGGACTCGGTGCGGCACCCGACGATGGAAGGCCCCAAGTTCTACAAGCGCGGCGGCTGGTACTACATCTTCGCGCCCGCCGGCGGCGTGCCCACGGGGTGGCAGACGGTGCTCCGCTCGCGCAGCCCGCTGGGCCCCTACGAGGACCGCATCGTCCTCGCCCAGGGGACGACCGCCGTGAACGGGCCGCACCAGGGCGCGTGGGTCGAGCTCGCGAGCGGCGAGCACTGGTTCGCCCACTTCCAGGACCGCGGGCCCTACGGCCGGATCGTCCACCTCCAGCCCATGGTGTGGCGCGCGGACGGCTGGCCGGTGATCGGCCGCGACCCGGACGGCGACGGCACCGGGGAGCCGGTGGCGGAGTGGGCGAAGCCTAACGTCGGCCGGCGGCGGCGGCGGGGCGAGCGCGCGGTACCGCAGACGTCGGACGAGTTCGGCGGCACGCGGCTGGGCCTCCAGTGGCAGTGGCAGGCCAACGAGCAGCCGGGCTGGTACGCACTCGGCGCGCGGCGCGGGATGCTGCGCCTCCACGCGCTCCCGGCGTCCTCCGCCGACGGAAACCTGTGGACCGCGCCGAACCTGCTGCTCCAGAAGCTCCCGGCCCCCGAGTTCACCGCGACGACGAGGGTCTCGCTCGCGCCCGGCGGCGGCGCGGCGCGGGCCGGGCTCGTCGTGTTCGGGCTCGACTACGCGTACCTCGCGCTCCGGCGCACGGACGCGGGCGGCGGCGCCTCCGAGCTAGTGCAGGCCCGCCGGGCGAAAGCGGATGGAGGTGCGGGCGCCGAGGAGCAGGTCGTCGCCGCGCTCCCGGCGGGCGCGGGCGCCGTCTACCTGCGCGTCACCGTGTCCGAGGGCGCCGTCTGCCGGTTCGCCTACAGCCTAACGGGCAAGCAGGCTGACTTCACCCCGATCGGCGGCGCGTTCCAGGCCCGCGAGGGGCGCTGGGTCGGGGCGAAGCTGGGGCTGTTCGCACTGGTGCCGATGGGCGCGGCCGACCGGGGCCGGTTCGCCGATTTCGATTTCTTCCGCATCGCCCCGGCGAAGGGCGCCGGCGGGGTGGCGTCGCGCCGATGAGAGCGGCGGCATTCGCGCTCGCCCTGGCGCTGGCGGCGACGGGGTGCGCCGGCGCGGTGACGCCGCCGCCCCCGTCAGTCACCGGGCTGCCGGCGCCCGGCGACACGCTGCTGGGCGCCGCGCGGCTCGGTGCGCTCCCCGCGCCGGCCCGGCAGGCGTGGCTCGACTACCTGAAGGCGTCGGACGACGCGCGGGCGCGCGACCGCGCCGCCGTGGACGCCGAGCTGCGGGCCGCGGGGCGGAGCGCGTGGACGCCGGCGCCGCACGCGGACGACTTCGCCGTCTCGGCCGCGATGACCGGTGCCTGGTTCGCGACCGACGAGGCAGGGCGGATCGCCGACGTCATCGTCTCCTTCCAGACGCCCTCCGGCGGCTGGTCGAAGGCGGTGGACGTGACGACGCGGCCGCGGCTCCCGGGCGAGGGCTTCGGGAGCACCGACAGCTGGAGCTGGATCGGGACCTTCGACAACGGCGCGACGACCGAGGAGCTGCGGTTCCTGGGCGCGGCCGCGCGCGAGCGGGCCGACGGGCGGTACGCGGCGGCCTTTCTCCGCGGGCTCGACTACATCGCCCTCGCGCAGTTCCCGAACGGCTGCTGGCCGCAGAGCTTTCCGCTCGACGGCGGCTACCACGACGCGGCGACGTTCAACGACGACGCGGCGGCGCGCGTCCTGCGCCTCCTGACCGCGGTCGCGCGGGGCGACTACGCCTTCGTGCCGGCGGACGCGCGCGGGCGGGCGGCGGCGGGCGTCGCGCGCGGCGTCTCCTGCATCGTCGCCAGCCAGGTGAAGGTCGGGGGCCGCCTCACGGCGTGGGGGCAGCAGCACGACCCGCTGGGACTCGCGCCGGTGAAGGCGCGCGCCTTCGAGCCGGCGTCGCTCGCCAGCCGCGAGAGCGCAGGGATTCTGGAGATCCTGATGGGCCTGGAGTCGCCTGACGCGGCGACCGTCGCCGCGGTGCACGCCGCGGCGGCGTGGCTCCGCGCGACGGCGATCGGCGGCTACGCGTACGAGAGCGGCGCCCTCGTTCCGCGCGCCGGCGCCGGCCCGCTCTGGGCCCGGCTCTACGAAATCGGCACCGACCGCCCGGTCTTCGGCGACCGCGACGGCTCCGTGCATTACGAGCTGCGCGAGATCAGCGAGGAGCGGCGGCTGGGCTACGCCTGGTACGTCACCAGCCCGGCGGCGACGCTGCGGCGCTACGACACGTGGGCCGCCGCGCACTGAGCACTCGAACGCACACACGGAGTATGCGGATGCGATACCGGAGCATGGTCCTGCCGCTCCTGCTGCTGCTCGGCGGGATGGGAGCGGCGAGGCGGCCCGTCACGATCTACCTGGCCGGCGACTCGACGATGGCGGAGAAGCGTCCCGACCGCCGCCCCGAGACGGGGTGGGGGGAGATGCTCCAGCAGCACTTCCGGCCCGGGGAGGTGCGGATCGTCAACCGCGCGATGAACGGGCGCAGCACGCGGACCTTCATCGCCGAGCAGCGCTGGCAGGGCATCGTGGACTCGCTGCGGAAGGGGGACTACGTCTTCATCCAGTTCGGCCACAACGACGAGGCGCAGGACAAGCCCGACCGCTACACGCCGCCTGACGACTACCGCCGGAACCTCGTCCGGATGGTGGCCGACGCGCGCGCGAGGCAGGCGCTCCCGGTCCTGCTCACCCCCGTCCGGCGGCGGAAGTTCGACGGCGCGGGCCGCCTCGTGGACACGCACGGCGAGTACCCCGACATCGTGCGCGCCGTGGCGGCGGAGCAGCGGGTGCCCCTCATCGACATGCACCGGACGAGCGCCGAGCTGCTGCAGCGCCTGGGCGCGGACTCCTCGCGTGCACTCTTCCTGCAGCTCGCGGCCGGGGAGCACCCCAACTACCCGGCCGGCGTCGAGGACAACACGCACTTCAAGCCACTCGGCGCCGAGCTGATGGCGCGCCTGGCGATGGAGGGCATCCGCGAGCGCAAGCTGGGGCTGGCCAAGCGCCTGACGAGGGCGGCGCGGCGCGGCGGCATTCCGGCAGGAGCGACGACAACACCATGAAGCGTCCAGCAGTACTTCCTCTAGTCCTTCTTCTGGCCGGCGCTGGCGCGCTGGCCTGCCGCGACGCGGAGGCGCCCGCGCCGCGCCCCGGCTTCCGCTTCCTCGAGCGGCCGCGGGCGACCGGCGGCGACACGGTGGGCGTCGAGCTGCCCGGCCGCCTGGTGGTCGTGCTGTACGACTCCGCAGGGAAGCCGCGCGCCGACGCCGAGGTCGGCGTCCTCGCGGTGACACCTCCGGGCGGCAGCTCCTTCGATCCCGCGCTGGAGTTCCGTCCCGCGGACAGGCCGGACGCGCCCTGGAGCGACGTCTGGCAGACGCGCACGGACTCCCTGGGGCGGGCCAGCTTCGCGGTGAAGCTGGGCACCGTGGCCGGCCAGATGGTCGCGGCACTGTACTGGAACGGGCGGCGACTCGACCAGAGCGACACCGTGCAGTTCGCCGTGCTCCCCGGCGCCGCCGCGCGCGTCGAGATGCTGCCGAAGGACACGGCGCTGTACGTCGGCCGCTCGTACCAGCTGCGGATGCGCGTGCTCGACGCGCACGGCAACGTCCGGGGCGACCCGGTGGCCGTGCGCAGCGACTCCTCGGCCGTGGCGGTCGCCGCCGGCGGGGCGGTGAGAGGAGAGCGGATCGGCCGAGCGCTCGTGCGCGCGACCGCGGGGCGCGCCGCCGACTCGGCGTGGGCGAGCGTCGTGCCCGCGGGGACGCTCGCGGCAACGCGCATCGCGGCGGGCATGAGCGACCATCTCGCGCAGCTCAACCTGGACGGCTCCGAGCTGCGGGTCGTGGTCCCGCGGCCGGTGCACACCGTCGCGTTCGCGTCGTCAGGCGGGTGGATGGCGATCGTGGACGGGAGCGAGGGTCGCTACGGCAACGGCCGCATCTTCGTGCGAGACGCGCAGGGGGCGGAGCGGCCGCTCCTCCCCGACTACGACGACTACAACGAGACGCAGCAGGGACCGCGCTCGAGCGCGGACGACCGCTGGATCTACTTCGCCGGCCGGACGACGTACCACACCAGCATCCTCCGCGTCCACCCCGACGGCTCGGGGCTCGACACCGTCGCCGCCCCCCAGGCCGGCACCGGGAGCGCGTTCCGCGACCCGGCCCCGTCGCCGGACGGCCGCATGGTCGCGTTCCTCGGCGGCACCAGCTGCGCCACCGCGTGCTCGGCGGCGGGCGGCATCCAGGTCCGCGACCTCGGCACCGGAGCGACGATCGCGGCGGGACTCCCCGGGGAGCAGCCGCGCTGGATCCCCGGCACCGACACGCTCGTCGTCTCCACGCCCGCGGGATTCATCGTCATGCGCCCGAACGGCGCGGTGGTCCGGCGCATCGCGTTCCCGCTGTCCGGCTTCTCGCCGTTCGATCTCTCGCCCGACGGGCGCTGGATCGCCGTCGCCACCGACGCGGTCCCTCCGATGGGCTGGCGCCAGGTCGTGCTGCTCAGCCTCGACGGCAAGCTCCGCCTGCCGCTCGCCTTCACCGGCGGGGTGGTCGCCCCCATCTGGCACCCGTGACGCTCAAGCAGTTCCCAACGCGACACGCCGAGCGCATCATCAGGAGGAAGCCCCCCAATCCACCACCACCACCACCACGTTCGCCACGCTGCATCATGTCGCATCCCGCCATCCGCCGCCGGTCGCTGACGCTCCTCGTCCTGCCGCTGCTCCTCGCCTCGGTGGGACCGCTCGCCTGCGGAGGGAAGAAGCAGAGCGACTCCCAGGCGCGCCCGCGCGTGAACACCACCATGCTCACGCGCGAGGAGATCACGTCCGGGCACTGGGCGAACGCGTACGACCTGATCGAGAGCATGCGCCCGCGCTGGCTGAGCTCCCGCGGCGCCGACCTGCTGGACGGCAGCTCGGTCGAGGTGCAGGTCTACCTCGACGACCAGCGGCTGGGCGGGACCGCCAACCTGCGCTCGATCGCGCTGGACGACATCATGTCGATCCAGTTCATCGACCCCGTCTCGGCCGCCGCGCGCTGGGGGCCGGACCACCACAACGGGGTGATCTACATGTCCACCCGCAACCGGTAGCAGCCGGCACGGCGGCGCCTCAGAGTGGCGGCGTCCACCCGCGCAGGACGTCGCGCGGCGTGTAGCGCGCCGCCTCCTGGGCGCTCAGGACGCGCCGCGTCGGGCTGGGGGCCGCGCCCGGGCCCTTCGTGCCGTATTCGAAGAAGCGCGCGCTCTGCGGCTCGTACCAGATGCGCGTGCCGGTAGAGTCGGTGGAGGACATGCGGTCCCACCCCCTGGCGCCGACGTGGTCGTCCATCCAGCAGTCGATGAACACGGCGCTCCCCACCGCCTCGGGGTCGCCGAACGGGTGCCACGGGCGGCCCAGCGCGACCGAGTTGGGCGCCATCTGCGGGCGCTCCTTCTTCAGGCGGCTGCGCACGAAGAGGAAGCCGTACGGCTGCGACGTCGCGGTGCTCGGCGCGGTGACGTAGCCGTTGTTGCTCCGGCTGCCGCGGTCGCGCGAGACGATGTCGCAGTCGTCGAACACCGCCTGGCCGGCGCCGAAGATGAAGTCCACGCTCCCCAGGACCTCGCACCTGTAGAAGTACGAGCGGCCGGCGTTCGGGAAGAGCGTGTCCTGGTGCCCGCTGATCCGCACGTCCACGAACGCGGCGCGGTCGCTCCCGAGGTCGGTCATGAGCGCGACGGCCTGGGCGCCGTTCACCTTCGTGCGGTCGCTGTCCGGCTTCGCCGCGTTCGCCACGTAGTCGAACGCGTTCTCGATCGTCAGGCGCTCGGCGCGGAAGTCCGGCGCGACGATGCGCAGGGTGTAGCTGCCGCGCGTCCCGTAGCTGCCGCCCCCGGGCGCGGGAGTCCCCGCCGCCGCGTCGTAGGTCAGCACCGTCCCGTCGCGGCTCTCGCCGAGGAGGGTGATGCGCGGGCGGTCCACCGTGAGCTTCTCGCGGTAGCGGCCGTTGCGAACGTAGATGACGGCCCGCCGGCCGCCGTTCGCGCTCATCCCGGTGAGCGCCGCGCCGATCGTTCGATAGTTGGGCGCCCCCGCCACCGTGTCGCCGTCGGTGCCCGCAAAGCGCGCATCGACGACGGCCGCGTACTGGGCACGCGCGACGCTCGCGAACATGCCCAGCATCGCGAACGGGATGCTCTTCGACAGCAGAACACGGATGAACACGGATAGGGGCACGGATGAACGCGGATACTGCCCGGCGGCGTCAGAGCCCTTCGCGCCCGGCCGGGAGGGACTTTGAATGCGCAAGGAGAGATCCGTGTTCATCCGTGCTCCTGTCCGTGTTTATCCGTGCCCTGCTGTTCCCGAAGCGTCCCCACCATCACCGCGAGCTGGCGGTCGAGACGGCCGCCGCGCCGGTCGTGACCTTGATCGGCGAGGCGAGGCGCTGGGCGAACGCGTCGAGGTACGCGAACCAGGACTGCGGCGTCGGGAAGTCGCCGCTGGCCGTCCAGCCGGCGCCGATGTAGTGCACGACGGGCTGGCCGGGGGTGGCGGCGCTCACGGCGAGGTAGTGGTCGCCGGTCTCCTTCCAGTCGCGCACGCGCTCGCGCGGCAGCAGCACCGCGGTGCCCATCTCCCCGTGGCCGCCGTTCTTCGGCGCGAGCTTCCCCCATCCAGTGAGCCACGCCCACGGCTGCGCCTTGCTCATCACGCCCACCATCCCCGGGCGCTTGAGCTCCCCGATCACGTACGGGATCTCGGCGGCGGTCGACCCGCCCTCCAGGCGGAAGACGCTCTCCTGGCGGTAGAGGTTCTGCCCGCCGTCGATCGAGAAGCGCTTGGTCTCGGACACCTTCATCCCGGCTGCGTCCCACGGGTCGTAGCGCAGCTCGAAGATCGCGCGCACCGGGCCGTTGGCGATGATGCGGTACGCCTTGAAGTTGTCGGCGCGGTACATCGTGTCGTTGCGCCAGACGGCCGTCCCGCCGTTGCCCAGTGTCTCGCCGACGTCGTAGAAGTCGGCGCCCTCGCCGGTGTCGATGTGGTAGGAGTCGTGCCCCTTGGTGTACCACTTCTCGACCACCAGCGCGTGCACGCTCTTCACCCACACGTCGATGCCGCTGCTCGACATCGCCGACGGCGTCTTCTTCAGCCCCTCGCCGTAGATGCGGAAGGCGATGCGGTCGCTCTCCCACGCCACGTCGTCCCGCGGCTCGTCGTGCCGGATGAAGACGCGGGACGGCGCCTTCGCGGCCGGCGCCGCCGCCTCGACAGTGAACAGCTTCGACTCGCGCGGCCAGAAGCTCGCCTGGAAGAGGAGCGAGTCGGGCTTGCCGTCGCCCTCGTTGTCGAGCACCTGCGACGTCACCTCCTGGCCGTCGGCGCCGAGCACGCGCACCATCCCGGCGCGCGCCGCGGGGAGCTGTCGCTGCACCGCCGCCCAGGGGAGCGCGATGGTCTCGTCCTGGCGCTCGACCGCCAGCGGGTTCTCGGCGCGCACGGAGAGTCGTGCGCCGGCCTGCTGCGCCGCGAGCGGCGCGGCCGCCAGCGCGATCGCGGGAATCATCCACTTCGACATTGCCATCGTCCTCACCGCAGAATGTTCACCGGCGCCGGCTGCATGTCGGTGTAGACCTGGTTCTCACCGCCCATCGCCCAGCAGAACGTGTAGCTCGACGTGCCGCACCCGGCGTGGATCGACCACCCGGGCGACAGGATCGCCTCCCCGTCGCGCACGATGAGGTGGCGCGTCTCGGCCGGCTCCCCCATCAGGTGCACGACCATGCCGTCGTCAGGCAGGTCGAAGTAGAGGTAGACCTCCGTGCGGCGGTGGTGGGTGTGCGCGGGCATGGTGTTCCACACGCTCCCCTCCTGCAGCGCGGTCACCCCCATCACGAGCTGCGCGCTGCGGACGCCGTTCAGGTGAATGTACCGCGCGATCCGCCGCCGGTTCGCGCTCGCGGCGCTCCCCATCTCCCCGCCTTCGGCGTCGGCCGCTCGGGCGAGCGTGGTGGCGCAGTCCACGTGCGCCGGGTAGCTCACCAGGTAGAAGCGCGCCGGCCGCCCGGCGTCGTCGCTCTCGAACAGCACCTCGCGGCTCCCGCGGCCGACGTACAGCACGTCGCGCGTCTCGAGCGCGTACGCCTCGCCGTCCACGGTGACGGTGCCGGCGCCGCCGGTGTTCAGCACGCCGAGCTCTCGCCGCTCCAGGAAGAACTCGGCGCCGAGCGACTCCGGCGACTCCAGCGCGAGCGGCACCTCGGTCGGCACCGCGCCGCCGAGCACGACGCGGTCGAGGTCGATGTGGCGCAGCGTGACCGCGCCGGGCTGAAAGAGCCCCTGGACGAGGAACGCCGCGCGCAGCTCCTCGGTCGTCATGCGCTTCGCCTCGGCGGGGCCGGGCAGGTAGTGCATCGTCATGGTCACCTCGCCATCCAGCCGCCGTCCACCAGCAGCACGTGCCCATTCACGTAGTCGCTGGCGCGGGAGGCGAGGAAGACGACGGCGCCGCCCAGGTCCTCGGGGTCGCCCCAGCGGCCGGCCGGGATGCGGGCGGTGATCTCGGCGGTGCGCTGGGAGTCCTCGCGGAGCTGGCGGGTGTTCTCGGTGCGCATGTAGCCGGGGGCGATGGCGTTCACGTTCACGCCGGAGCGCGCCCACTCGTTCGCCAGCGCCTTGGTGATGCCGGCAACCGCGTGCTTGCTGGCGGTGTAGCCGGGGACGTTGATCCCGCCGCTGAACGCGAGCAGCGACGCGACGTTGATGATCTTCCCGGACCCGCGCTCGACCATCCGGCG
>DATFPD010000107.1:0-11944 GCA_035265005.1 Gemmatimonadaceae bacterium
GCTCCGCTGCAGGCTGCGAGACATCCGACGCCACACGCGACGACCAGCAACCTCACGATTGGTGCACGGTAGGGGCGCTGCATTCTCATTGGTTGGCCTCTCAGCGAATCAGGCGGATGCGCACCGGTACTGCGGCGGGAGCAGCGACGGACCGAGAAGTCCCCGGCGGTAGCGCGCCCGCCGCCGTGAAGTGTCACTGCCAGATTACGGGTCGAAAGAATCGCGGGTCACCCGAGCCGAATGAGCCGTTGTTGAATTTCCGCGCTCCTGTGGGTCGGTCAAGATAGCCGGACCCGTCGCTCTTGGTTGGTGCGCCGTTGTTCGCCCACCCCCAGGTATTGCCGTTCTCGCTGCCTATGAAGACTCCCGCGTGCCCGCCCTGTACGACCACGTCACCGGTCTGAGCCTCATCCTCACCGACTTCGACGAAGCCGGGGTGATTGCCGGCCTTGAACATCGAAGTGCTCGCCTTTTCGCCACTCGACCACGCCCGGTTGAATGTCGTACGAACCGCGTGGCGGCAGAAGTCCGTGCAGTCCCCCAACCTCTCTCCGGGCAGCGGGGTACTGGGGTCCCGCTTCATGCCTGACGGGTACTGGGAATACGTCCACTCGCCGCTCGAGATGGCCGACACGAGCGTCTGCTGCCCTTCCAGGGGCGTCGGGTATCGCACGTGGCTCGCAGCCGTGATCGCGAGGTCGCAGACCGGGCAGAGCCCGAACGGGTCCGACGCGTTCACCGGGTCGCTCCCGCCGAACCCGTAGAGGTTGAGCCCACCCGCCAGGCCGACCGGGTCCTGCTGGGTGAAGCGCCCCGACCTGGGGTCGTAGTAGCGGTTGCGCATGTACTGGAGGCCGCTGCCGTCGGTGCCCTCCCGCAGCAGGCTCCCCCACCAGCCGGTGAGCCCGTCCACCTTCGCGCGGCCGCGGTCGACCGTCATCTCGCGCCCGGGCCACGCGATCGTGTTGCCGTTAGGCCCGGGGTCGGTGCCGCCCGCGTACCAGGTGCCGAAGACATACGAGCCGCGCCAGTTGGCGTGCGGCGCGAGCGCGCGGCTCCCCTTCCACACCGCGAGCGGCGCGTCGATCCCGCCGGCGTGCACGTAGGTCACGACCTCGGCGTACTGGTCGCTGTCGATCTGGTCGGCCGTCGCGCTGTCGCGCCCCTCGGTGCGCCGCTCGGTGGCGACCTGCGCGCCGTCCCACTGCACGCGCTGCGTGTACGTCTCGCACCCCGGCAGCGTCGACGGGCAGGACGACGCGTCGTGCCGAGCGCGCGTCATCACCCGCCGCCCCAGCGCGTCGTAGCGGTACTCCTCGTAGACGCCGCGGGTGGCGGGGGTGGCGCTCGCGTCGTCGCTGACCGCGCTGTAGCCGTTGTGGCGGTTGTAGATCCGGAGCTTCTCGTCGGCGCCGTAGAAGCTCAGCGCCAGCACGTCGCGCATCGCCCCGCTGGGACCGAGCTGGTCGCTGCCCTGGTAGCTGCGCTCCCACTCGTGCGAGATCGTCTGGTTGCCCGACTGGTCGTACTCGCGCGTCTCCTCGTAGCGGTACTGGGCGAGCGTGTCGGCCGCGTCGGGCGAGGCGAGCCGGGTCAGGCGCCCGGCGAGGTCGTAGGACAGCACGCGGCGCCGGTCGAGGTCGTGGATGTTTCGGGCGTCGTCCCCCTGCCGCCACTGGCTGCGCCGGTTGCCGAGCGCGTCCACCACGAACCCCTCGTACGAGAGGTCGCCCGGCGTCTCGAGCTGCCGCATCGCAGCCACCGCGCCCAGGCCGCCGTACCAGGTCGTGGCGTCCACCGCGTAGTTGTTGGCGGTGTTCGGCAGCGTCAGCCCCGAGCGCGCCGCGCGGGCGCGGCCGCGCTGGTCGAAGGCGACCGTGTCGCGATAGAGCAGCGCCTCGTTCTGGTAGACCTGCTTCCCCCAGCGCCGCCCCTCGCCGTCGTAGTCGGCGTGTACGCGCACGCCGCCCGGCTGGAGGTGGTCGACGAGGCGGCCCGCGTCGTCGTAGCGGAATCGGTGGAGGAAGCGGCCCTGGTCCCGCTGGTCCGCCACGCTGTCCAGCGCGCCCACGCCCGGCGTGTAGTAGTACCGGGTCGTGCCGCCGCCGTACGACACGGACGTGCGCCGTCCGCCCAGGTCGTAGGCCACGCCGAGCGCGTACGAGCGGCCCACGAAGTCCGCGTCCATCCCCGGCGCGGGGAACGGCGCCTCCGACGTCGGCGCGGTCGGCGTGAGGCGCCGCGAGCCGGTGAGCTGGAAGAGGTGCCTCCAACCCGGCGCCACTCGCGGGAGGCGCGCGAAGCGGCTCGACCCGCGCGCGGGACCGCCGGCGTCCGAGATGCAGCAGCCGCCCCCACCGGGCCCGCCGCCGCCGCCCCCGCCGGGTGGCGGCGGCGGCGGCTCGGGCGCGTACTGCCGGCAGTAGCCCGGGGCGTTGTTGTACTGCCCCCGAATCGCGAGCGCCTCGGACGCCAGCAGGCCGTTCGGATAGTAGGCGCGCCGCACGCGCGCGTCGGCGTTGTCGGCGCGGAGCATGTCCCCCGCCACGTCGTACTCGAACACCGCGGTGTCCGCCGCCGAGCAGGGGAGCGGGCCCTCGCGCGTCGGGAGGGCGAACCCGCACCGGAGGGTGATGTACGCCGAGCAGTCCACCGGGGGCCCCGACGCCGGCGGCGTGATCCGCCTCGTCAGGCGGTTCAGCGCGTCGTACTCCATCGTGATGGCGTAGCCGCGCGCCGTCGAGTAGCCGCGCACGTTCCCGGCCGGGTCGAGGTCGTAGCTCGTCCCCACCCCCTCCACCGACTCGTGCACCTTCCGGTTCGCGCGGTCGTAGAAGTAGCGCGTCCACTGCCCGTCCACGCCCTGGCTCGCGACGCCGACGAGCTTGGTCACCCGCTTCAGGTTCCCTTCCGGGTCGTACTCGTTCACCACGCGGACGCTGTCCGCCGGCAGCCCGCCCTGCTCGTGGGCGACCGCCGGCCCCCAGGTGATGCTCTCCGTCACCTGGTCGGAGACGTCGTAGACGGTGCGCGTGCGCCCGCGGACGGCGCCGGACTCGTCGAGCGGGAAGGTGGCCAGAGTGTCGCGGCCGACGGCGTCGGTGAAGACGCTGTCGAGGATCCCGGTCGGCGACCGCGTCGCGGCCAGATTCCCCCGCCCGTCGTAGTAGACGGACGACGGACCCGTGAGCGGCGCCGTCACCGCGGAGAGCATCCCGGCGGCCGGCCCGGAGGTGTGGTACGAGAAGCTGACCCGCCGCGCGGCGCTGCCGCCGGCCTGCTGCCAGAGCGGGTTGCCCAGCGCGTCGTAGTCCGTGTACGCGGTGTCCGCCGTCGGGCTCACCACGCGCGTCGGCAGGTCCCAGGTGCCGTGCCAGCTGTAGCGCGTCGTGGCGTCCTGCCCGGTGCCGAGCGGGTCGTAGACCGTGGAGGAGTCCACGAGCCCGCGCGCGTTGTACCAGGCGCGCGACTCGAGGCCGCTCGCGCTTCGGGTCCAGCTGGCGAGCGCGGGCCAGGCGGTGTCGCGCTCGACCAGCGTCTCGCGGCCGAGCGGGTCGCGGACGCGCGTGGGGGCGCCGAAGCGGTCGACCCAGAACTTCGTGACGTCGGCGACGTCGCTCCGCGGGCCGTCGAGCAGCGTGTACGCGGAGTCGAGCGGCGCCGCGGCGATCCCGGAGCCCGGCCCGCCGCCGGAGCCGCGCGTCTCGGCCGGCGAGAAGGTGGCTCCGATCGCCATCCCGCCCTCGATGACGCGCTGATGCCGGATCAGCAGCTGCGACCCGTTGTAGGCGTAGGTCGTCGTGTTCCCGCGTCGGTCGGTGCGGCTCTGCACGCGCTCGGAGTCGATCGGCGTCGTGGGGTACCACGACCCGCCGCTGTAGCCGAAGCGCACGACGGTGCCGTCCGGGTCGCGGATCGAGTCGACCGTCGCCCGGCCAGCGCTGCCGAAGAGCGACGTGACCCGCGCCGCGCCGGCCCCGGGCGACGCGACCGACCGGAGACGCCCGGTGGCCGAGTCGTAGAGGAACGTGTACGTGTCCCGGACCCCGGCGGCCCAGCCGGGGACGGTGACGTACTCGAGACGGGGCCGGCGACCGGCGCCGTCGGGGCCCGCCGGGTCGTACCAGAAGTGCGTGATGTGCCCGAGCCGGCTGACCGTCCGCAGGTGGTTCCCCTGCCCGTCGAACAGCACCCGTGCGCCGTTAGGCAGGGCGCGGGCGTACAGGCCCGCCTCGGCGTCCCAGACCAGGGAGTCCGGGCGGTCGAGGGCGGGTCCGCGCCACGTGTTCGCGCCCGCGGCGCTCCGGGCGTAGAGGCGGGCGCTCCCGTCGCCGCCCACCCAGAGCAGCCGCGAGGAGTCGATCACGTAGAGCCGCTCCAGGCCGGCGAGCCACCAGCCGGCGCCGAACGCGCTCTCGCTGCGGTTGACGATGAGCAGCGTGCCCCGCGCCTCGTAGGTCGCGGTGCCGCCGTCCGCCCACACGGCGCGGGCCTGGAAGGTGTAGTCGAGCGCGCCGGTCGACAGCCACGGCGCGTAGAATCCGACCACCACCCGGCGGGTGGCGCCGGGCGCGCCCCACGAGCCGCCGAGCCACTCGGCGGACCCGTACTGCACGCCGCCCACGAGCAGCCGGCCCTCGACGCGCGAGGGCAGCGGCCGGTCCGGCGGCAGGGTGACGTTCGCCTGGACCAGCGGCGCCGGCCGCGTGTGCGCCGAGCTGTACACGAGGGTGGGCGCGCGCACCTTGTTGAGCGTGCGGACGGAGGGCAGCGGGTGGGTGAGGCGCAGGGTGCCGCACTCGTACGCCGCGTCGGGCCCGGCGGGCATCGTCAGGCAGAGGTCGCGCTCGACGGTGCCGCCGGGGTTGAGGAGCACCACGCCCGTCCCGGGTGGGGCCGCCAGCGTCACGTACGTCCACGCCGACTTCGTCACCCCGCCGTGCAGGCTGCCCGCGCGCAGCCAGAGCTCGCCCGTGCGGCCCACCGCCGCGCCCGGCGACTGGAGCTGCCCCGACGGGTTGTAGCCGACCGTGACCGTCGTGGCCTGGGCCGGGTCGAGGACGACTCGCGTCACGACGAGGCCGCACCCGTCGATCGCCGCGCCCGCGCAGCTCGCCGCGAGGGTAAAGGTGTCCAGGGCGGCGCCGGTGTTGCGTACCGTGTAGCGCGCCTGGGCAATGAACGCGGGCGGGGTAGGGACGGTGGGGTAGAGCGCGTTCGGCCCGACCTCGAGCGCTCCCGCGTCCGCCGTCACCACCACGCCGTGCACGACCGGCGGCGCTTCGTACACGTACGTGCCGACGCCCACCCCGCGGGAGCCGAACTGGTCGGTCATCACCGCGACCAGGTAGTTCTCCCCCGGGCGCAGCGTCACCGTGCCCGTCGAGCGCTGGAAGTTGGGGCAGCTGGTCGTCGCGCCCCAGAAGCCGTGGGTGAAGCTCGCGCTCACGTCCGCGTCGTTGAGCAGGAGGGTGCGGCTGGGGTAGCCCGCGCCGTTGAAGTCCCAGACGATGTTCGCATCGTCGCACCAGTCGACGGTGACGGTGACCGTGGCGTTCTCCGACGGCCCCGACCGGTAGGCGGCCGACGGGTACACGCGGACCTCGGGGGGGTTGTCGGCGTAGGTGTACTGGGCCCGCGCGGCGCCGACGGCGAGGCAGGAGAGGCACGCGAGGGCGAGGGCGGAGGCGAGGGCGGGGGCGGGCGCGCGCCGCGCGCGCATGGTGGTCGCCCGCATCAGAGGTCCACCGTCTGCGCGTCGCCGGCGCCCACTCGCCGCGCGCTCCACGCGCCGAGCGGTCCGCCTGCTCCCCGGGCGGGATCGGCCTCGCGGCGCCAGCAGACGGTGGCGCCGTCGGCGGTCACGGTGAGCCCGCGGGCACGCGGCAGCGTGTGGCGGCCGATCAGGTGGTTCGACGCGCAGTCCTCGGACCGTCCGACGCGGACCTCCACGGTCACGGCGTCCCACGTCGCGTTGCGGAGCGTGAGGCGTCCGGGCCCCGCCCCCGCCGCCGCCGGCGCGGCGGCCGCGAGCGCGAGGGCGGCCGATGGCAGGAGGGATGTGGAGCGGGTGAAGCGGGTGAAGCGGGTGAAGCGGGTGAAGCGGCGGCGCGTGCGGGAGGGAGGCATGGAGGGCTCCTGTCAGAGGTGGAGGCCGAGGAGTTCGCCCCACCTCAGGCAGGCGCGGTGCCGTCGCCCGCCAGGCGCCTAACGTGTTGTCCCGCCGTCCGTTGCCGCGCTGGCCCGACCGCGCGCCGCCGCCGATTGGCCGCCAATCGGCCGGATGGTCACGACAATCCCGGTGAATCCGGTGAATCCGACAATCTTTCGCGCGCCGTCCGGCGGCGATGGTACTTGTCGGGGATCGCGAGGCCCAGCCGGTGGATGCGCCGGTAGACGGTCTTGCGGGTGACGCCCAGCTCGGCCGCCACCGCGGCCGTGTCCCACCCGTGGCGGGCCAGTACCTCCGTCAGGCGCCGCCGCTCGAAGTCGTCCGGCGCGCCGCACGCCGCGGGCGCGAGCGCGGCCGGCGGGCGGCCCGGCGCGCGCCGCAACGCGTCCTCGATGTCCGACGCGCGCAGCACGCGCCCGCCGCAGAACACCGTGGCGCGGGCGATGACGTTCTGGAGCTCGCGCACGTTGCCCGGCCAGGGATGCGCGCGGAGCCGCGCCAGCGCGCCGTCGCCGAGATCCGCGTCGCCGGCGAAGTGCCGGGCGAGGAGCGGGATGTCCTCGGGGCGCTCGCGGAGCGCGGGGACGTCGAGGACGATGACCTGGAGCCGGTACGCCAGGTCCGCCCGGAACCGCCCCGCTTCCACCAGCTCGTCGATGTCCTCGTTCGTCGCGGCGACGATGCGGAAGTCGCTCTGGCGCTCCGACGCCGTGCCGACGGGGCTGAAGCGCCGCGTCTGGAGCACGCGCAGCAGCTTGGCCTGCATCGCCGGCGCGAGCCCGCCGATCTCGTCGAAGAACGCGGTCCCGCCGTCGGCCTCCGCGAGGTAGCCGCGCGTGGTGCCGCACGCCCCGGTGAACGCCCCCCGCACGTGGCCGAAGAGCGCGTCCTCGAACATCGATTCGGGAACCGCGCAGACGTTGAACGGCACGAACGCGCCGGTGCGTCCGCTGAAGCGGTGCAGCGCCTCGGCGACCAGCTCCTTGCCCGAGCCCGTGGGCCCGTGCACCAGTACAGGGAGGTCGCGCCGCGCGACGGCGAGGATCGACGCGCGGAGCGCGCGCATGGGCGCCGACTCGCCGAGGAGCCGTTCCGCCAGCAGCCGCTCCGCGGCGCTGGGGGTCGGGAGGCCGAAGCTCGGTACTCGCTCGCGGACCCGCGCCAGATGCATGTGTCTCCCCCGCGTACCCCGATTCCAGGACGCCAATGGACCCCTTCCTCGACGCCGCGCTCGACGAGGCCCGCCAGGGTCTCGCCGAGGGCGGGATCCCGATCGGATCGGTGCTCGTGATCGACGGCCGGATCGTCGGCCGCGGGCACAACCGCCGCGTCCAGCGCGGCAGCGCTATTCTCCACGCCGAGATGGACTGCCTGGAGAACGCCGGCCGCCTCCGCGCCGCCGACTACCAGCGCGCCACGCTCTACTCCACCCTCTCCCCGTGCGACATGTGCAGCGGCGCGTCGCTGCTCTACGGCATTCCGCGGATCGTCGTCGGCGAGAACCGCACCTTCCAGGGCCCCGAGTCCTACCTCCGCCAGCGCGGCGTCGATCTCATCCTGGCCGACGACCCGCGCTGCACGCAGCTCATGCGCGACTTCATCACCGCGCGCCCGGAGCTGTGGAACGAGGACATCGGCGTGTGAGGGAAGGACGTGAACCGCGAGAGCAACTGCAACGGCAGACAGGATGAACAGGATGAACAGGATGACTGCCTCGGGAGACTTCGCATCCGGGGGCCCCCATCCTGTTCATCCTGTTCATCCTGTCTGCCGTTGCAGTTGCTCTCGCCCTGTTCACCAGTCCTCCTGTCCTCGCTCTTCGAGTGGCTCCTCGTATCGCTCCGACCGAGGCCGATACAGCCGTGACTTTCGTCTGAACTCGAGGCGTGGCGCGCCGAAGTTGAGCAAGAGCCCGATGTCTATCCCCGTGGCGGTCAGGTAGTTGACGAGCTGTGCTTCGTGCGCCGGAGCGAGCGCGCGAACGGCCTTGATCTCGACGATGACAAAGCCTTCAACCAGCATGTCCACGCGGAAGTCTCCGACGACCGTGTCCTCGTATCGAACCTGGATATCCTTCTCGCACTCTATGCTAAGCCCTGCCCTGTTGAGCTCGAGGGCCAGCGCGTTGAGGTAGACCGATTCCAGGTAGCCCGGGCCGAGGACTCCGTGCACCTTCATCGCCCTGCCAATGACCTTGCCGGTCAGGAGCTCCTGGTCCATGGCGTCGATGATCGCACGCTGCCGCGCGGGGTGTGTCATCCTGTCGACGCAGCCCGGATCGTTTTGTCCCGGGGCGGGGCGGGCTCGGCAGTTTGCCTCCTCGCTCGCCGCGCTCTATACTCACGATCCCCTTTCGATCGATCAGCAGGCCGCCGGAGCCGCCCGGCTCCGGGCCTGAGTCGCGCCACGCGGGAGGGCGCATGCTAGCCACGCAGCTCAAGTACCCTGACGTCCGCAACTACATCGGGGGCGAGTTCCTGTCGAGCGACGGTGCCGAGATGCTCGACGTCCACGACCCGAGCACCGGGCAGGTCATCTCGCGCGTGCCGCTCTCGACGCGGCGCGACGTGGACGCCGCCGTGCAGCGCGCCAGGGCGGCGTTCGACGACTGGTCGCGGCAGCCGATCAAGGAGCGGGTGCAGGTCTTCTTCCGCTACCGCGCGCTGCTCGAGCGGCACGTCGACGAGCTCTCGGCGCTGGTGACCGAGGAGAACGGGAAGGTCGCCAGTGAGGCGCGGGCCGAGGTGCTCAAGGCGATCGAGCTGTGCGAGTTCGCCTGCTCGCTGCCGCAGATCGTCACCGGCGAGGTGCTGGAGGTGAGCCGCGGCGTGGAGTGCCGGATCGAGCGCTACCCGGTGGGCGTCGTCGCGTCCATCGCGCCGTTCAACTTCCCGAACATGGTGCCGAACTGGACGATCCCGAACGCGATCGCCCTCGGCAACTGCTTCATCCTGAAGCCCTCGGAGCTGGTGCCGCTGAGCGCCGGCCGGATCGCCGAGCTGCTGGCCGAGGCCGGGCTCCCGAAGGGGGTGTTCCAGGTCGTGCACGGCGGGCGCGAGGCGGTCGAGGCGCTGTGCGACCACTCCGAGATCGCCGCCGTCGCGTTCGTCGGCTCCACGAAGACGGCGCAGGTCGTCTACCGCCGGGCGACCGCGAACCTCAAGCGCTGCCTGGCGTTAGGCGGAGCCAAGAACCACCTGATCGTGATGCCGGACGCCGACCGCGAGATGGCGGCGACCAACATCGTCGCCTCGATGTCCGGCTGCGCGGGGCAGCGGTGCATGGCGGCGTCGGTGATGGTCGGCGTGTCGAAGGTGGACCACATCGTCGACCGGATGGTGGAGCACGCGCGCACGCTCGTCCCGGGGAAGGATGTCGGCCCCGTGATCTCGGCCGAGGCCAGGGCGCGCATCACCCGCTACATCGACGAGGCCGAGGCGGCGGGGGCGAAGGTGCTGGTGGACGGGCGGAACGCGCGCGTGCCGGGGAAGGAGCAGGGCTACTTCATCGGCCCCACGATCATCGACCGCGTGACCCCGGACATGCGCATCGCGCAGGAGGAGGTCTTCGGCCCGGTGCTGGTGATCGTCCGCGCGCCGGACGTGGACGCGGCGCTCCGGATCGAGAACGCCTCCCCCTACGGCAACGCCGCGTCGGTGTTCACCGAGAGCGGCGGCGTCGCGCGCTACGTGATGGAGCGCGCGCAGGCGGGGATGGTCGGCGTGAACGTCGGCGTCCCGGTGCCGCGCGAGCCCTTCTCCTTCGGCGGCTGGAACGACTCCAAGTTCGGCGTCGGCGACATCACCGGCCGCGGCTCGATCGAGCTCTGGACGCAGGCGAAGAAGATGACGACGAAGTGGAATCGGGAAGCGGGAGTGAACTGGATGTCCTGAGAGCAGGGATGGGGGAAGGGGGATGGGGGATGAACGACGAGATCCCTTGGCGGTCCATCCCCCATCCCCCTTCCCCCATCCCCTGTCGTTAGGGAGGCTGCCATGGCGGATCGGTCCATGACGTTCACCGGAATCAAGTTCGAGAACCCCTTCCTCCTCTCCTCGGCGCCGCCGACGGAGTCGGAGAGCAACATCCTGCGCGCGTTCGAGGCCGGGTGGGGGGGCGTGGTCACGAAGACGATCGGGCTGCACCCGGTCGTCAACGTCGTCGGGGCGAAGGCCAAGTTCATGCGCACGTCGGTGGACGACGCGCACGTATCGATGAAGAAGCGCCCGGGCGCCGCGCTCCACTCGTCGTGGAACTGGGAGCTCATCTCCGACAAGACGCTCGACTGGTGGGTCCCGCGCATCCGCCGGATCAAGGCGGCGTACCCGTCGCGCGTGCTGATCGCGTCGATCATGGCCGGCTCCGGCTCCGACGAGGAGCTGCGCAACTGGCAGACGCTGGCGAAGGCCGCCCAGGAGAACGGCGCCGACGGCCTCGAGCTCAACTTCTCCTGTCCCCACATGGACCGGAAGGACATGGGCTCCAACATCGGCAAGGACCAGGAGCTCTGCTCGTTCGTGACCGAGGCGGTGGCCGAGGTGGCGACGATCCCGGTCTGGTGCAAGCTCACCCCGGCGACGCAGGACATCGTCGTCGAGGCCGGCGCCTGCTTCCGCGGCGGCGCCGACGCGGTCGTCTCGTCGAACACCTTCCCCTCCCTGCCGCTGATCGACCCCGACACGCTGGAGTTCGAGATCAACGTCGACGGCTTCGTGTCGAGCGGCGGGCTGGGCGGGCCGGCCATTCTCCCGATGTCGCTCGCCAACATGGCGAAGATGTGCCAGGCGTACCCGGACAAGGCCTTCTCCGCGATCGGCGGCGTCTCCGACTTCAAGCAGGCGCTCTCGTACTTCCTGTTAGGCGCCGGCACGGTGCAGGTGTGCACCGCGGCGATGCTCGACCAGGCCGTCGGCCCGCACGTGATCCAGCGCCTGAACGCAGGGCTCGACCAGTTCCTGGAGCAGAACGCCGACAAGGGGTGGACGTCGGTCGAGGACTTCCGCGGCCTGCGCCGCGACCGCGTGAAGCTCCAGTCCGAGATCCGCCGCCCCGACGCCAGCGAGTACCGCGGCGGCTACCACGAGCCCGTCGAAGGCTACGCCGGCGCCGAGGACGTGCCGGTGCGGGTGTCGTGACGACCGATGTCAACGGCAACTGCTTTGACAGGATTACAGGATTGACGGGATTAACAGGATGAGTGCTTCGGGAAGCGAAGTCTCCCTCGGCTGTCATCCTGTTAATCCCGTCAATCCTGTAATCCTGTCAAAGCAGTTGCCGTTGCCTTGCCGAAGGAGATGAGGACCGCATGACGACAGCAGCAGCTCCGCGGCTCGAGATGCCGCCCGTCGACCACGTCCCGCGCCCGTACACCGGGCCGGCGAAGGACGAGGTGCTGGCGATGCGGCGGCAGTTCACGAACCCCGCGGTGTTCACCACCTACCGCGAGCCGCTCATGATCGTCGAGGGGTACATGCAGTACCTCTACGACGAGACCGGGCGCCGCTACCTCGATCTCTTCGCCGGGATCGTCACCGTGTCCGTGGGGCACTGCCACCCCACGGTCACGCGGCGGATGCGGGAGCAGCTCGAGACGCTCCAGCACACCACCACGATCTACCTGCACCCGAACTTCCCGCAGTTCGCGAAGAAGCTCGCGTCGAAGATGCCCCCCGGGCTCGACGTCACCTACTTCGTGAACAGCGGCAGCGAGGCCAACGACCTCGCGGTCACCATGGCCCGGCTCTACACCGGCCACCACGACGTGATCGCGGT
>DATFPD010000108.1:0-1621 GCA_035265005.1 Gemmatimonadaceae bacterium
GCCGCCGCCGCCGCCGCCGCCGCCCGCCGGCGCCTAACGGCGTTCGCCCGACCATCACCCGAGACACCGCGCACCATGAGCTCGGCAGAACAGTCCCAGATCGTCACCTTCCGCCTCGGCGAGGAGCTCTTCGCGGCCGACATCTTCTCGGTCGAGCGCGTGCTGCGCTACCAGCAGCCCACCAGCATCCCCAACGTCCCGCTCTGGATCGAGGGGGTGATCGACTACCAGGGGCGGGTGGTGCCGGTCATCAACCTGCGGCGGCGCTTCGATCTGGCGCCGGTCGCGCCGGCGGCGGAGACGCGCATCCTCATCTTCAACGCCGGCGGCGAGTGGATCGGCGCGACCGTCGACGCGGTGCTCGAGGTCGCGCCGCTCGACCGCGGGCAGGTCACGCCGCCGCCGGCGCTCTTCCGCGGGCTGGCCGGCGAGTACCTGCGCGGGATCTTCAGGCGCGCCGACCGCCTGGTGATGTTCCTCGACGTGCAGCGGCTCCTCACGACCACCGAGCGGCTCACGCTCGAGCAGGCCACCGGAGTGCCGGGCAATGGCTGAGACGACCGACGTCACCCCGTTCCGTTCGCGCTACCAGGCCGTCGAGTCCCGGCTCGAGGCCGCGAGCAGCGCCGGCGCCGTCCCGGCCGACGAGCGCGCCGCGCTCAAGACCGAGATCGTCGGCCTGTACAAGGCGCTGGAGCAGCAGATCGCCGAGATGTCGGCGATCCGCGACGACGTGAAGCGCCTGGTCGAGAAGTGGAAGACGCTCCAGCAGGCGTCCGCGCCCTCGGTCGCGCCGCAGTTCAGCGCCGACAAGCCGGTGGTGCACGCCGACCACCTCGGCGCGTCCACGTTCATCGAGAAGGGATGGAGCCGCATCTCGCTAGGCGACTACGAGGGCGCCGAGGCCGCCCTCCAGCGCGCGCTCGAGCTGTCGCCCAGCGACCCGCAGAGCGAGTCGCTGCTGGGGTGGGCGCAGATGCTCCAGGAGAAGTACGACGAGGCGCTGCTCAACTTCCAGAAGGTCCTGATGCGGCAGCCGGCGAACGCGCTCGCGCGCATCAACGTCGGCTACATATGCCTCAAGAAGCGCATCTTCGGCGAGGCGATCGAGCACCTCTCGAAGGCGATCCGGCTCGACAACGACCGCAAGGCGACGCTCTACGCGCACTTCTACCTGGGTCTGGTGTACCTCGAGCGGGAGATGTTCGATGACGCGGAGATCTTCTTCCGCAAGGCGATGGTGCTCGGCCCGAACCTCATCGAGGCCTACTACGAGCTGGGCCGCGCGCTCTGGTTCAGCGGCCGCCGCGAGGACGCCATGCAGACGTGGCGCCAGGGGTTCGCGGCCAACAAGTTCAATCCATGGGGGAAGCGCTGCGCGGAGCTGCTGAAGTCGGTGGAGTCCGGCGGCGAGCCCCCGCGCGGGTAGCGGCGGCGCTGGGGGCGTCGCCGGCGACGCCCCTGCTGCGCCGCGCGGTCGCGGTCGCCCTGGCCGTCGCGGTGCTCGTGCTCCTCGCGCTGGCCCCGCTCCGCGCCCAGGACCGGTTCACCGCGGGCCGCTTCACGGTACTGGCCTACCCCACCGAGGCCACGCTCGCGTGGTGGGCGCTCGCCGAGGCGG
>DATFPD010000109.1:0-2320 GCA_035265005.1 Gemmatimonadaceae bacterium
ATCATCTCGAAGCCCTGCTTCTTGTGGAAGTTCTCTTCCTTGCAGATGCGCACCATCGCCCGCGCGTAGGGGCCGTAGGACGCCTTCGCCAGCATCGTCTGGTTGACGATCGCCGCGCCGTCCACGAACCACCCGATCACGCCGACGTCGGCCCAGGAAAGCGTCGGGTAGTTGAAGATGCTCGAGTACTTCGCCTTCCCGGCCAGCAGCTGGTCGACGAGCTCCTGGCGGTCGACGCCCAGCGTCTCGGTGCCGCAGTAGATGTAGAGCCCGTGGCCGGCCTCGTCCTGCACCTTGGCCAGCAGCGACATCTTCCGGCGCAGGCTCGGCGCGCGGGTGATCCAGTTCCCCTCCGGCAGCATCCCGACGATCTCGGAGTGCGCGTGCTGCGACATCATCCGGATGAGCTGCTTCCGGTAGCGCTCCGGCATCCAGTCCTTCGGCTCGATCGTCTCCCCCGCAGCGATGCGCGCCTCGAAGGCGGCCACCTTCGCGGGATCGTCCTGGGACTGGGGCGGCTTCATCTGCTCGGTGGCCATCGGGGCAAATCCTGGGTTGGGGACTGATGTGCTTGAATTTAGCGAGGTTGCCGGTGCCTGTCAGGCGCTATGGCGCCGGGTCGACGGTGTCGCCTGCCCCGCGACAGCCCCTGGGGCGCGCAACGTGCCGTTGCCTTCACGAAGATCCCCGTACTTCATCCTGCCATGACCTCACCCACCATCGCCCCCGACACCGGCACCGTCCGCACCGACAGCGCGAACGGCATCGCGACGATCAGCTTCCACCACCCGAAGGGGAACTCGCTGCCGAGCGCGCAGCTCGCGCGGCTGGCGCAGGCGGTCGACGCGGCGGCGGCGGACGACGGGGCGCGCGTCGTCGTGCTGCGGAGCGAGGGGGGCGGGCCGTTCTGCGCCGGGGCGTCGTTCGCCGAGCTCCAGAGCATCAGCGCGCGCGGCGACCGCGAGGCGGGGCGCGAGTTCTTCATGGGGTTCGCGCGCCTCATCCTCGCCATGAAGCGGTGCCCGAAGATGATCGTCGCGCGCGTGCACGGGAAAGCGGTGGGGGGCGGCGTGGGCGTCGTCGCCGCCGCCGACTACCCGATCGCGGTGCGCGCGGCGTCGGTGCGGCTGAGCGAGCTGGCGGTGGGGATCGGGCCGTTCGTCGTCGGGCCGGCGATCGAGCGGAAGATCGGGCTCGGCGCCTTCGCGGCGATGGCGGCCGACGCCGACTGGCGCGACGCGGCGTGGGCCGAGCGGCACGGCCTCTACGCCCAGCTCCACGACGACGCCGGCGCGATGGACGCGGCGGTCGCGGCGGCGGCGGAGCGCCTGGCGTCGTCGAATCCCGAGGCGATGCGGAAGCTCAAGGCCGTCTTCTGGGAGGGCACCGACGACTGGGACCGACTGCTCGCCGAGCGGGCGGAGATGAGCGGGACGCTGGTGCTGTCGGCGTTCACGCGGAACGCCATCTCGGCGTTCGGGGCGGGTGCCCGATGAGCGCGCGGCGGAGTGCGCTCGCGGCCGCGGCGGCGGCCGCGCTGCTGCCGCTGCTGCCGCCGCTCGCGGCCTGCGGCGGGCGCGGGGGCGTGGAGGGGACGACGCCTAACGCCGCATCGCCGGAGCTGGCGGCGCTGGCGGCGGTGCTGGACACGGCGACGGCGCGCGGCGGGGCGCTGGCGGGGGTCGGGCTCGCCCGGGTGGTGCTCGTGGACACCGTCGTGCGGAGCGTCAGCTCGGGCGCCGGCCTCGACCCGACGCGCTTCCCGACGGCGTACGCGCTGCGCGGGGCGGCCGTCCGCCGCTGGGCCGCGCCCGACGGCCAGCGCCGCTTCGCCCCCGCCGCCTTCGAGTACCGCACGCCGGGGCTGGACACCGCGCTGGTGATTCTCTCCCGCGACGCCGCCCTCGACGCGAACGACGCGCCGCGCGCCCACTTCGCGCTGCTGCTGGAGGCGGCCGGGTCGCAGGGCGTGCTCACGACGGTGGTGCTCGCCGAGCAGGGGGGGCGGTGGGGGGTGGTGAAGCTGGAGGTGCTGGGGCAGTAGCGGCCGGTGGTCGGTAGTTGAGTTGCCAGTTGTCCGTGAAAGTTGCCAGTTGCGAGTAGCGCTCGGCATCCGGGATGCCGAGTAGTGGGGCAGTTCGAGCGCAACGGCAACTGCATTTTGACAGGATGAACGGCGACAGGATGCACAGGAGGGTGAACAGGATGACAGCCGCTCGGGAACTGCCGCGTCCCCGGGGCACGTATCCTGTGCACCATCCTGTGCATCCTGTCAAAATGCAGTTGCCGTTGCCTTTGCTGTTACCATTGCTCTCGAACT
>DATFPD010000110.1:0-4570 GCA_035265005.1 Gemmatimonadaceae bacterium
GGGGGCGACGTCGTAGCGCAGCCCCGGGACCTTGAGCTCCTCCAGCTCGCGCAGGAACCACGGGCCGATGATCTTCATCGCGACGGTCCCGTCGGTGAATGGGTCGCGCCCCATCGCGAAGTTCGACCGCGGCAGCCACCCCTCGGCGAAGCCGCGCCGCAGCAGCTCGAGCGCCGACACGGCCGCGTCGTTGTCGAACACCACCCGCCCGCCCGACACCAGCGTGCGCCCCCCGGAGCTGGCCAGGTAGAGCGGGTAGAAGTCGTAGAAGCGCTCGTACCAGGTGGTCTTGACCGGCGCCCACAGCGCCCAGCGGTCGGCGCGCCCGTCGCCGTCGGTGTCCCGCGTCAGGCGGCGGAAGGCGTCGAGCAGCTCGCCCTGCGTGCGCGGCGGGTGCGCGATCCCCGCCCGCGCCAGCAGGTCGACGTTGTACATCAGCATCTCGGGGTTCGTCTTCCACGGGAAGGCGTAGACGCCGCCGTCGGGAAGGCGCAGCGGCGCCAGCATCGCCGGGCTCGTGCGCTCGCGGAGCCGCGCCGCCGTCGCCACGCGGTCGTCCAGCCGCACCACGCCCCCCGCCCGGACCAGCCGCGCCAGCAGCGCCGAGGAGACGTTCGAGCAGACGTCCGGCGTGGCCCGGGCGACGATCGCCGCCAGCAGCACCTCCTCGGACGACCGGCCGGCGGGCAGCGGCTGCACTCGCACCTGCACGTCCGGGTGCTCGGCGTTCCACTGCGCGGCCAGCCGCATCGCCAGCCGCGTCTCGCCGGGGTTGGCGGCGGGCCAGTAGGTGAGCGTGATCGGCGGCGCCTCCGCCGAATCCGCGCGGGGGCGCAGCTGCTCGCTGGCGTCGGGGTCGGACGCCACCCGCTGCAGCGCCAGCAGCGCCTCGATGGTGGACTCCGCGCCGGCGTTGCGGTTCACGCGCACCGGCGCGGGCCCGTCGATCCCGTCGAAGGTGCGGCCCGTGCGCTCGTCGTACATCGCCACGCCGGTCGCGTTCGCGCCGAGGAACCACCTCGCGACCCGCCCGCCGAGGGCCGAGTAGCGGCGCTCCCCCGTCGCCTCGGCGAGCGCGAGGTATCCTTCGACGACCGGGCCAACGCCGTACGCGATCTGTGGGTACGGCCGCTCCGTTCCGTCGCGTCCGACCTCGGCCGGCACCGCCCCGCCTGACGAGAACCGCCCCCACAGCCCGTCCGCCTCCCGGCGCGCCGCGGCGGCGAAGTCGGGGCGGTTCAGCGCGACGGCGGACGTCGCCAGCGCCTCGACCGACCGCGCCCCCCACGCGTGCCACGGCGCGCCCGGCCGGTCGACGAAGGCGCCCCAGGGCGCGGCGTCCACGCCGCCTTGCGAGAGCGGCACGAGCAGCGCCGCCATCCGCGCGGCGAGCGCGGCGCGCGCCGGCGTGGGCTCGGCCCGCTGGAGCGCCAGGACTCCGAGCAGCGCCTCGGCGGTCGCCGTCGCCGACCCGCCGACGAGCCGCCCCGCGTCCGCGTCACGCGTCAGGCGCGCCACCGCGCGGTCGAGCGCCAGCCGCAGCCCCGCCACCTGTGCCGCGCTGTCGCCGAGCACGCGCACCGCCTCGCCCATCGCCCAGATGGCGCGCGCCCCCCAGAACGACATGCTCTTCCGGCTGCTCGGCGCCGAGCGGTTCGGCCGCCCCCGCGCGTCGATGAAGTTGACGAACTCCCCATCCCCCTGCTCCATCGCCGTCACGAATGCGAGCAGCCCGAGCGCCTCCCGCCGCGCGCTCGCATCCCCCGTCGCCTCGTACGCCCGCAGGTACGCGACCGCCGCCCGCGCCGCGTCGTCCACGCTCGCCACCCCCTCCGACCCGTCGCGCGCGGGTGACGGCGCGGGCCGGTAGTCGGGCGCCTCCGCGTACAGCGCCACCACCCGCACCGCCCTCCCGCCCACCGTCGCGTCCATCCCCAGCCGGCGCAGATGCTCCAGCGAGATGCCTAACGGCCTCGGGCCAGCCAGATCGGCGGCGGGTGCCGGTTCGCGTGCGCATCCCGCTACCAGCAGGCCGACGAACAGCCGTTGAACCGCGGAGGACGCGGAGGGCGCGGAGGAGTGCGCCGGGGAGCATCGTCTCCCGAGCGGCGGTCCTCCGCGCCCTCCGCGTCCTCCGCGGCTCAATCTCATGGACGTCCCGTCCGAATAGCCGATTCGAGCGACGCGATCAGCGCGCGCTTCCCCACGCGCGCCCCCGCGACCGAGACGTCGGCAGCGCCGTAGTAGACCAGCAGGTCGTCGCCCACTTCGACTAGGCCCTGCGGGAAGACGACGCGGACGCCGGTGCGGAAGTTGGCCATGTCCACCTGCGGAATGGCGCGCGTCTCGATCTCGTACGGCGCCTCGGGCGTCAGCGCGGGGGCGGCGGAGACGTAGCGCACCGTCGTCGGGTCGTGCGCGTCGAGCACGCACCAGCCCATCGAGTAGACGTTCCCCTCCTCGATCGTCGTCGCGCCGTGGAAGGGGAAGAGCCAGCCGAGCTCCGTGAGGATCGGCGGGGCGCCGGCGCCCACGCGCGCGCTGCGCCACGTCCCCGGGCGCGGGCCGAGCAGCGTCGTCCCGCCGGCGGGCCACTCGCGCTCGAGCGCGTCGACCGTCACGCAGACGATCTGCGGCATCGGCCGATGCAGGATCACGTAGCGGCCGCCGACCTGCCGCGGGAAGACGACACAGTTCTTGTTGTCGCCGGCGACGCGCGGCCCGTGGCGGCGGTAGCGCTCCGGCGCCAGCAGGTCGTCGGTCGTGATCAGGCAGACGCGCGGGCCGGCGGGGGAGTAGCCGGTGTAGGTGATGGCGTAGCGCCCCTCGTCCTCCAGGTACGTGATGCGCGGGTCCTCCACCCCCCACTCCTCGTACGGCGCCTCGCGCGCGACCGCCGGCCGGTCCCGGACGATCTCGTCCACCGTGCGCCCGTCGCGCGAGAGCGCCAGCGCGAGCGACGACCGGCGCGTCTCCTCCTCGAACACCCGGACGAGCAGCACGACACGCCCGCTCGCCCGGTCCACGCACGCCCCCGGATTGAACGCCCCACTCGCCCGCGCGTAGCCAATGTCCGCCGGGCGGACGAGTGGGTTCGTGGCGAAGCGTTCGAGTGGCGCGATCACCTGTTGGGCCCTCTACCGACACGCCTTGTGGAATCCACCACAGAGGCACAGAGGACACGGAGGAAGGGCACACAAGAGAGTGTCCCCCTGCCGGGACGAGATGCTCCCTCGGGACTGAGAGACGCCCTCCCGTGTGCCCTTCCTCCGTGTCCTCTGTGCCTCTGTGGTGGATTTCATCAGTCCAGCCCTTCCATGATCTCGGTCAACGACAGCTCCGCGACCGCCGTGACGCCGTCGGCGGCGCCGTAGTAGATGCGCACCGCGTCGCCCTCGGCCAGCAGCCCGCAGGTGAAGACGACGCCGGCGAAGAAGCCCTCGCGCTCGTACGGGGCCTCGGGGCGGAGTATCGGCTCGCGGGAGCGCGCGAGCACCCGCCAGGGCTCGCGCGCGTCGAGCAGCAGCGCGCCCAGGGCGTACGTATTCGGCGAGCCGGTGACGCCGTGGTAGACGGCGAGCCAGCCATCAGCCGCGCGGAAGGGCACCGCGCCGCCGCCCACCTTCACGTCGTCCCACGCGCCCGGGCGCGCCGACGCGACGAGCCGGTGGTCGCCCCACGCCAGCAGGTCGGGGGAGGACGCCCACCAGATCGCCGGCTGGCCGATCAGCTCCGGCATCGGCCGGTGCAGCGCGGCGTACCGGCCGCCGACGCGCTCGGGGAAGAGCGCCACGTCGCGGTTGTTAGGCGGAAAGATCACGCCGTGCCGCTCGAAGGTCCGGAAGTCCGCGGTCGAGGCGAGCGCGGTCGCGATGCCGGCGGGAGAGACCGCCGTGTAGTTGACCCAGTGGCGGCCGTCGAGCGCGGTGATGCGCGGGTCCTCGACCCCGAACGCCTCGTACGCCGTCGCCGCCGCGAGCGCGGGCGCGGGCTCGACGTCGAAGTGGACACCGTCGGTCGAGCGGGCGAGGCGCAGGTGCGAGATGGACGTGAGCCAGGTGCGGCCGTCGGCGACGACCAGCCGCGGGTCGCTCGCGTCGAGGCCCGGGGCGTCGCGGCGCCACCGCCGGACCTCGAGGCGGCCGCTCGCCGCGTCGTACACCGGCGCCGCCACCTCGTGCGCCGAGCGCTCGCGCGGCGCCTCGGCCACCCGCAGCAGGAGCAGGACGTGGCCGTCGTGCCTGACCGCGGCCGGGTTGAAGACTCCGACCACTTCGAGATCCGGCCGCGAGGGCGGGATCATCGCGGGCGTCAGAATCGGATTCTCCGGGGCCCGGCGAGCGGCGGTCACGGCGCCAATCGTAGCCCCGCTACGGGCGTGCGGCAACGGTTGAGAGTGGCCAGTTCGCCGTTGCTCTTCTGGGGACTCGCCCCGTGTGTTGGCGGATTGTACTTTCGGAGCCCGACGTACCCTGCCCGTCCCAAACCGCCGCACCGAGGAGTGCCCGATGGCGACCCCGATGGCGAGGCCGCGCCTCAGCTTTCCGCAGCTGTTCAACATGAGCTTCGG
>DATFPD010000111.1:0-17012 GCA_035265005.1 Gemmatimonadaceae bacterium
AACTGAGTACTGTCTACTCCACCACTGACGACCGACCACTCGCCGTTCAGTCGTCCAACCGCAGCCGCTCGTGCAGCACGTCCCGGTACCCCTTACTGGACGTGAGCCGCGTGTTGTCGCGCAGCACCACCGTGTACTCCCCCTGCGCGCCGGGGCGCAGCTCGACGATGCGGTCGAGGTTCACGATCGTGGAGCGGTGGATGCGCACGAAGCGCTTGGGGTCGAGCTTCGCCGCCAGCGCGTTCATCGTCTCGCGCAGCAGGTGCGACCGGTCGCCGACGTGGAGCCGCGCGTAGTTGCCGTCGGCGCTGATCCAGTCGATCTCCTCGGCGCGCACGAAGTTGATGCGGCCGACGCTCTTGATCACCAGCCGGTCGAGGTACGGCGAGCCGTGGCGGAGCTCCCTGAGCAGCGTGACCAGCTCGGGGGCCGCGACCGCGATCCCGCCGCCCTCCCCCGCCCCGCCGCCGCCGCCCGCGGCCGCGCCGCCGCCGGCACCCGCGCCGGCCAGCGCGCCGCGCCGCCCGACCACCGCCCGGCGCGCGCGGTCGAGCGCGCGGTGGAAGCGGTCGTCGTCGAACGGCTTGAGCAGGTAGTCGAGCGCGTGGGCGTCGAACGCCCGCAGCGCGAACTCGTCGTAGGCGGTGACGAAGATGACCGTCGGCATCCGCTCGGCGCCCACCGCCTCCACGACGCCGAAGCCGTCGAGCTCCGGCATCTGCACGTCGAGGAAGACGAGGTCCGGCGCCGGCGCGCCGCCGCCCGCGGCGTCCTCGTCCTCGTCGTCCGAGCCGCCCAGGATGGCCTCGACCGCCTCGGTCCCGTGCTCGCACTCCCCCACGAGCTCGATGTCCGGCTCCGCCGAGAGCAGGAGCCGCAGCCGCTCGCGCGCGAGCGGCTCGTCGTCAACAATCAGCGTCCGAATCTTCACGCGAAGTGAACCTCTATCATGAAACGCAATCTCGTGAACTGCGTTGTTGCCATCCCTCATTCGTCACCCCGACCCCGCCCCGCGGTAGCCGCGGTAGCCGCGGTAGCCGCGGTAGCCGCGGCGGGGGCGCGCGGGGCGGCCCAGTCGCCGGTGCGCACCAGCGCGCCCGCGGTGTCCGGCGGCTCCTCGCCCGGCGCGACCACGCGGTAGGGGATCGCGAGCCGCACGATCGTCCCCTCGCCGCGGACGTGGCGGAAGGAGAATTCGTGGCGCTCGCCGTAGAGCTGCTCCAGCCGCGCGCGGGTGTTCGCCAGCCCGACGCCCTGGCGACCGCCGCGGCCGCCGCGAGCGCCGTGAGCGCCGTGAGCGCCGGTCGTCTCCGGCGGGCCCGCGCCGTCGTCGCGCACTTCGAGTTCCAGCGTCGCGGCGTCGCGCCGCCGCGCGGTCACGTCCACCCGCCCCGGGGCCGCGCGGCGCGAGATGCCGTGGCGGATGGCGTTCTCCACCAGCGGCTGGAGGATGAGGTGCGGCACCTGCGCGTCGAGCAGCTGGGCGTCCACGTCGACCGCCACGGTCAGGCGCTCGCCGAAGCGCGTGCGCTCGATCTCGACGTACGGCTCGAGCGACGCCAGCTCCTCGCGCAGCGTGACCTCGTGCGTCGCCTGGTGCGCGAGCGCCACCCGCAGCAGGTCGCTCAGCCGCGCGATCATCCGGTTCGCCGTGCGCACGTCGCGGTGCATCAGCGTCGAGATGGCGTGCAGGGTGTTGAACAGGAAGTGCGGGTGGAGCTGCATCTTCAGGAGCTGGAGCCGCGCGTCGGCCAGCCGCGCCTCCAGCCGCGCGGTGCGCAGCTCGCGGTCGCGGTAGCGCCGGTAGTAGTCGAGCGCGTGCGCGAAGCCGATGATCGTCCAGCAGAAGATGTTGAACAGGAAGAACTGGCTCACCAGCAGCCGCCGCAGCGGGATCGCCGGGTACCAGGGGAACCACTCGCCGAACTGCGCCACCGCCACGCAGCGCGTGTACGCGAGCGCCGCGCCGCCGGCGAGGAGCACCGGCACGCTGGTCAGCAGCCGCCCCTGCTCGATCGGGAAGCGCCGCACGAGCCAGATCAGCGCGACCGTGATCGGGATCCACGTGTACGCGCTCAGCATCGACGCGTCCGCGATCTCGAAGAAGCCCGCGGGGCGCCCGATGTCCTGGAGGATGATGTAATTCTGCGTGGCGTGGAGGAGCCCGTAGAGCGTCCACCAGCCGATGAGCAGAATCCAGGGGAAGTAGCGCGACTGACGCAGGGGGCCGGTGCGGTGAGGGACGGGGCGGACGGGAGCGGCGCGAGGGCGCCCAGCGCAGAGGCGCCCTTCGCAAGGAATGCGTCGCCGGCGGGGAGGTCAAGCCGGCACCCTCGCTGTCGTTGATTACGGCCGCCCGCGTGGCGTAATCAACCGCCGTGGTCCGGACGGCGGGGACGGCGGGACGAGAACTGCGACCTGCGACTACGCCTCACTCCCCGCGCAGCACCGCGGTCGGGTCCACTCGCGTCGCCCGGCGCGAGGGGAGCCAGGTCGCCGCGAGCGCGGCACCGGCGAGCAGGAGGGCGGCCGCGGCGAGGGCCGCCGGGTCGGTCGGGGAGGTCTCGTAGAGCAGGCGGCCGAGGAGGTGCGGGAGCAGGCGGGTGAGCGCGAGCGCGCCCAGGAGGCCGGCCGCCAGTCCGACCGCGACCGGCGCCATCCCGCGCCCGAGGACGAGCCGCATCACATCCGCGCGGCCGGCGCCGAGCGCGACGCGCACGCCGATCTCGTGCGCGCGCTGCGCGACCGCGTGCGAGACGACCGCGTAAACGCCGAGCGCGGCCAGCAGCAGCGCGGCGCCGGCGAAAGCGCCGAGGAGCCAGAGCTGGAAGCGCCGCTGGGAGAGGGAGCGCGACAGCAGCTCGTCCATCGTGCGCACGCCGTACACCGGCTGCGCGGGATCGAGCGCTCGGACGGCGTCGCGCACCGGACCCGCGAGCGCCAGCACGGCGGCGCGTCCGGCGGCCGGCCGCGCGCGCACGACGAGGATCATCGCGTGCTGCGGCTGCTGCGCCATCGGCACGTACATCTCCGGCACCGGGCGCGCGTCGAGGGAGCCGCCGCGCACGTCGCCGACCACGCCGACGATCTCGCGCACGTGCACCGTGTCGCGCACGCCGAGGAGCGGGAGCCGCGCGCGGCGGCCGAGCGCGGCGGCGGGCCGGCCGCCGTCCACGTACCGGCGCACGAAGGCCTCGTTCACGACCGCGGCCAGCGGGGCCCCGGCGGCGCGGTCGCCGTCGTCGCGGGCGTCGAAGGCGCGGCCGGCGAGCAGCGGGACGCCCATCGCGCCCAGGAACCCGGGGCTCACCGGGCGGTACTCGGTCGACGGGTTGTCGGGCGCGTGCGGGCCGCCGGCGGAGAGCGGCGTGAAGCTCACGTCCCAGCCGCCGCCGGCCAGCGGCAGGACGGCGGCGGCCTCGGCGCCCTGCACGCCCGGCAGCGCGCGCACGCGGTCGAGCAGGCGCGCGTAGAAGTCGGCGGCCGCGGCCGGCGTGTAGCGCGACCCCGGGAGGGCCACGCGCAGGGTGAGCAGCCGCTCGGCGTCGAAGCCGGCGTCGACACTCGTCAGGCGGGCGAAGCTCCGGCCGAGCAGCGCCGCGCCGGCCAGCAGCACGAGCGCCAGCGCGGCCTCCAGCGCCACCAGCAGGGGGCCGTACGCCGGCGCGCGGGCGCCCCGACTCGTCAGGCCGAACCCGCGGTCGGGCCGCGCGGGGCCCCGGCCGATCACGGCGCCGCTCGGCGCCAGCCCGGCGAGCACCGTGCTCCCGAGCGCCACGGCGGCGGTGAAGGCGAGCACCGCGCCGTCCACCCGCACCTCGTCCAGCCGCGGCAGCTCGGCGGGGCCGAGCGCCACCAGCGCCCGCCGCGCCCAGAGCGCCACCAGCGCGCCGAGCGCCCCCGCGGCGGCCGCGAGGACGAGGCTCTCGGCCAGCAGCTGCCTGACGATGCGCCAGGCGGTGGCGCCGAGCGCCGAGCGGAGGGCGATCTCGCGCCGGCGACCGGCGGCGCGCACGAGCACCAGGTTGGCGACGTTCGCGCACGCCACGAGCAGTACCATCGCCACCGCGCCGAACAGCAGCAGCAGCGGCGCGCGCGCCCCCGCCGTCAGCGACTCGGCGAGCGTGACCACGGTCGTGCCGATCTCCGGCGTGACGTAGGTGGCCGGATGCTCGCGGGCCATCGCGCGGGCGGCGGCGGTGAGCGCGCCCTGCGCCATCGCGGGCGTCACGCCGGGGCGCAGCCGCCCGATCATCGAGAGGAAGTGCGAGCCGCGCTGCTCCTCGGCGAGGTCCGCCGGCTCGAAGCCCATCGGGATCCAGAACTCGGCGGCGGACTCCGGGCCGGCGCCGGGGAAGCGGAAGCCGGGCGGCATCACGCCGAGCACCAGGTGCGGCTCGAGGTTGAGCACGACCGTCCGCCCGACGAGCGCCGGGTCCGCGGCGAAGCGCCGCCGCCAGAGCGCGTGCGAGAGCACGACGACGCGCGCGCCCGGCCGGTCCTCGTCCGCGGCGAAGACGCGCCCGAGCAGCGGGCGGACGCCGAGCGTCGGCCAGAAGCCGGCGGTCACCGCGGCCCCCTGGAGCCGCTCGGGGTCGCACCCCGCCCCGCCGTTGGCGGCGCAGACTCCGCTCACGTTGCGGTTGACGCCGACGTGCACCGCCGCCTGCTCGAGCGCGCCTCCGCGCCCGGTGGCGCGCGCGGCGAGGTCGGCGAACTCCGGCGGCGAGACGGTGCTCCGCTCGAGCCCGGGCTGCCGCAGGTCCTCCCACACCGTGACGATCTGCTCCGGCCGCTCGAACGGCAGCGGCTCCAGCAGCACGCCGCGCACCACGCTGTAGATCGCCGCGTTCGCGCCGATCCCGAGCGCCAGCGTGAGCACCACGGCGGCGGTAAAGCCGGGCGCCCTGGCGAGACTGCGAACGGCGAACTTCAGGTCGAAGAGAAGCGTGGCCATGCGGAGTCACCGGTGTGCGGCGGGACGCGGGACGCGGGATGGGGGATGGGGGATGGGGGACGACGGCCGCCCGGGACGTCCCGCATCCCGCCTCCCGCCTCCCGCCTCCCGCATCCCTACTCCTCTCGCAGCGCGACCATCGGGTCCACGCGCGTCGCGCGGCGGGCGGGGAGCCAGCTGGCGACGAGGGCGCTGGCGATCGTGACGGCCGTGACGGCGCCGAACGTCGCCGGGTCGCCGGCGGTGACGCCGAAGAGCATGCCGCCGAGCGCGCGGGCGGCCGCCACCGCGCCGGCGAGGCCGATCGCCACGCCGATCAGCGCCGGGGCCATCCCCTGCCTGACGACGAGCCGCAGCACGTCCGTCGCGCGGGCGCCGAGCGCCATGCGGATGCCGATCTCCTGGGTGCGCTGGGCGACGGCGTACGAGAGCACGCCGAAGACGCCGGCGCCGGCGAGCACCAGCGCGACGACGGCGAGCACGCCGAGCATCGCGGCCGTGATCTTGTAGGGCGAGAGGATGTTGTCCGACATCGACTCCATCGTCATCACGTCGCCCGGCGCGAGCGCGGGGTCGATCGCGGCGACCTCGCGCCGGAAGGCGGGCGCGAGCTGCGCGGGGTCGACGTCCGCGGCGGTGCGCAGGATGGCGCGCGGCGACCGCACCGTGGTCTGCGCGGCGGGGACGTACATCTCCGGCTCGGCGGGGTCGCGGATGCTGCGGTGCCGGACGTCGCCGACGACGCCGACGACCTCGCGCGTCGCGCTCTCGCCGGCGATGGTGAAGCGGCGGCCGACCATCCGCGCCGGGTCCTCCCCGGGCCAGTAGCGGCGCGCCATCGCCTCGTTGACGAGCGCCACGGCGCGCCCGCGCGCGTCGTCGCTCTCCATCAGGCCGCGGCCGTGGCGCAGCGGGATGCCCAGCGTCGCCAGGTAGTCCGGGGTCACGGTGCGGAGTCCGGCCCACGGCCGCTCGGCCTCGGTGCGCGCGGCGGGGCGTCCCTCGATCGCGATCCACTGCGTGCGGTCGCTGTCGCTCATCGGCAGGACGTTCGTGGCCGCCGCCGAGCGCACGCCCGGGAGCGCGCGCAGCCGGTCGAGGAGGCGGCGCGTGAACGCCTCGGTCGCCAGCGAGTCGGGGTACTGCGACTTGGGGAGCAGCACCTGCGCGCTGAGCAGGTGGTCCATGCGGAACCCCGGGTCGGTGGCGGTCATGCGCGCGAAGCTCCGCACCATGAGGGCGGTGCACACCATCAGCACGAGCGACAGCGCCACCTCCAGCACCACCAGCGCCCGGCGGCCGCGGCCGGTGCCGCCGGCGGTCGACCCGCGCCCGCCGCGCCGCAGCGACGCCTGCGGGTCGGCGCGCGACGCCGCGAGCGCCGGCGCGAGCCCGAACACGAGGCTGGTGAGCGCGGCCAGCGCCACGGTGAACGCGAGCGCGCGGCCGTGCACGGTGATGTTCTCCCACGACGGGATGAACTTCACGTCCTCGACCGGGATCGCCTCGCGGACGAGCCGCGTCCCCCACAGGGCGAGCAGCGTCCCCACCCCGCCGCCTAACAGGGCGAGCGTGAGGCTCTCCGCCAGCAGCGCCCGCACCAGCCGCGCGCGGCCGGCGCCGAGCGCGGTGCGCACCGCCATCTCGCGCTGGCGGGCGGCGCCGCGGGCGAGCAGGAGGTTGGTGACGTTCGCGCAGGCGATGAGCAGCACGAACGCCACCGCGCCGAGCACCACCGCGACGTACGGGCGGGCGTAGCGGCCGTCGTAGTGCACCAGGCCGTCGACGAGCACTCCCCAGTCGCGGTTCGACTCGGGGTACTGCGCGCGGAGTCGCTGCGCCACCGCCGTCACCTCGGCGCGCGCCTGCTCGACCGTGGCGCCGGGGCGCAGCAGCCCGAACGCGTCCAGGGTGCGGCTCTTCCGGTTCGCCAGCGCCGCGCTGTCGAGCACCAGCGGCGCGTAGAGCTGCGCCCCCTTGGGGAAGGCGAGCCCCCGCTCGCGCACCACGCCGACGATTGAGTACGGCGCGCCGTTGAGCGTGATCGCGCGCCCGACCACGCCGGAGTCGCCGCCGAAGCGGCGCCGCCAGATGCCCTCGCCGAGCACGATGACGCTCGGGCGTCCGGGGAGCGCCTCCTCCTTCAGGAAGCCGCGGCCGATGAACGGGCGCACGCCGCTCGTGCCGAAGAGGTTCGGCGTCACCACCCCGGCGATCGCCCGCTCGGGGTCGCCGCCGGCGCCGGTGATGTTCACGTCCCACCAGTGGTAGGCCGCCATCGCCTCGATCGCGCCGCCCGTCGCCTGACGACTCCAGTCGGCGAAGTTGGCCGGCGAGATGCCGGTGGACCAGTCGTCGCCGTCGGGGGGCCGCTCGGAGAGCACCACCATCCGGTCGACGTCCCGGACGCCCGGCATCGGGTGGATGACGAACGCGTCGGCCACCGAGTACGCGGTAGTGTTCGCGCCGATCCCGAGCGCCAGGCAGAGCACGGCGACGACGGTGACCAGCGGCGAGCGGCGCAGACTGCGGAGCGCGAAGCGGAAGTCGGAGCCCATGTGAGAGGCGGGAGGCGGGACGGACGGCGGGGACGGACGGGCGGAGCTGCCGCTGCGTGCAAGGGAAGGACGGTGCCAGCGGCGGGGCTCGCGCTAAGCGCTAGGGTGGGCTCGGCTTAGGCGTTCGTGCAAGAGGTGGGGTGCGGCGGCGGGAGTCCGGGATGTCGGACGGGCGTGTCGCAGGGACGCGACGGCGCGGTAGAGCGGCGAGTTGCCAGTCGACAATTGCTGAAGTTGCCAGTTGTCAGTTGAAGTTCTCAGTTCTCAGTTCTCGGTAGCGTTCGGCCATCCTGGAGGCCTGGTGCTACTCACAACTGGCAACTTCGACTGGCAACCGGCAACTCGCCGTTCTACCGCGCCGTCTCCCCCCGCCCCCGCTCGATCCCCGCCTCGTCGCCGCGCCGCAGCGTGATGACCGCGATCTCCGGCGGCGTGCCGAGGCGGAACGGGATCCCCCAGTAGTTCGTCCCCGGATGGATGTAGAGCAGCGACCGCCCCGCGCGGTGCGCGCCCATCGCGTGCTCCAGGAACGGCGTCGCCAGGCTCCACCCCAGGCGCGGGATCGCGAACTGCCCCCAGTGCGTGTGGCCGCTGAGCGTGAGCGGGACGCCGCGCTCGGCGAGCGCCGGCCAGAGCACCGGGTTGTGCGCGAGCGCGAGCACGAACGCGCCGCGCGGGACGCGGCGGAGCGCGGCGTCGGGGTCGGGCCCGGCGCCCTCGCCAGCCGCCGCCGGGTCGCCGACGCCGACCACCGCCAGCGCCGCGCCGTTGTGGCGCACCACGCGCGCCTCGTTCACCAGCATCGTCTGCCCGGGGACGGCGGCGGCGAATCGGCGATGCACGTCGCGCCAGCCGGCGTAGGCGTCGTGGTTCCCCGGGATCACGTACACGCCGAGCGGCGCCTGGAGGGCGCCGAAGGCGGCGGCGTAGTGCGCGACGTCGGGGGCGTTGTCGTCCACCTGGTCCCCGGTGACGGCGATCAGGTCCGGGCGCGCCGCGGCCACCGCGCGCGCCGCCCGCGCCAGCTGCCGCCGGGGGGTGTGCGGCCCCACGTGCAGGTCGGAGAGCTGCACCACCCGCAGGCCGTCGAGCGCCGGGGGGAGGTCCGGGATCGTGGCGACGAGCGGCGTCACCGTCATGCGCCGGCTGCCGACATACCCGGCGGCCATCACCGCCGCGTAGAACGCCGCGGCGCCGGCGAGCGCCCAGCGGCCGGCGATCCCCGCCGCGCCGAACGGCAGCCCGGCCAGCGCGCCCACCGCGCCCGCGGTGCCGACCACCGGGAGCGCGAGCTGCACGTACCAGAACGGCCGCGCGACGAGCAGCCGGAACGCCGCCCCGGGGTACTTCCCGCGGCCGCGGAGGAGGAACATGCCTAACGGCAGCGAGGTGACGACGGCCAGCGCCAGCGCCCCCGCCCACCGCCCCGGCATCACCGGCGCCAGCAGCGCGCCGACGATCCCCCACCAGCCGAGGAGCCAGAGCGCGAGGATCTGGAGGAAGGAGGCGCCCCTGCGCCGGCCGCGCCGCCGGGCGGCCGGCGCAGGCGGCGTCATGCGCCGGCGCTGGGGATGGCGGCGGATCCCGAGGGCCGCCGCGCCGACGCCGACCGCTCCAGCAGCCGCACGACCTCCTCGACCGTCGTGCGCCCGCGGTCGCGCGCGTACCACTGGCGCACGCGCGGGTAGCGCTCGCCGGGCGGCAGTCGCATCCCCTCCCCGGTCACCCACGCCTGGAGCGGCCCCGGGCGCGACCCCCACCAGCCGCGCTCGACGAAGTCCTCGTCGAGCACCATCACCACCGGGATCGCGCGCGCGCCGGTCGGCGAGAGGTGCGCGTCCATGAGGTCCGGGTTAGCGTCGCGCCCGAGGACGCGCAGCTCGAGGTTCGGCGCCAGGTCGGCCAGCTTCGCCAGCACGGGGACGGTGTTGAACGCGTCCCCGCACCAGTCCTCGGAGAGCACCAGCAGCTGCCACCGCCCGGGGAGCGCGCGCACGCGCTCGACGGCGTCGGCGTCGACGGTGGCCAGGCGGTAGATGCTCTGCCAGAGCTCCAGATTCTTCTGCGCCCCGGCCGCGTACTCGGCGTACGTCGGCGCCGCGGCGAAGCGTCGCTTCAGGTCGGTCTCGTGCAACGTCGTGGACATGTGGACATCAACGCGCGTCGTGGGGTGAATGATTCCACGCTGCGCATTTCGTGTTCCGAATCCTCCGACGACCGGGACGGGCGACGCGCGCGTTCACGGCCCCTTCCCCCGCACCACGAACGTCCCCCCGTCGCTCCGCCCGTGCACCGCGGGGTTGTACATCTCCTCCGCGTGCGCCGGCGGGCGCACGAACGTGCCGGCGGTCGTCGCGCGCGCCACGTAGCTCGCCTCGTAGACCCCGCGCGGGAGCCAGCGCGCGCTCCACACCACGCGCTCGTCGCGGATCTCCATGTGGTCCCAGACCCACCACCAGCCGCCGAACCACCGGCCGAAGCCGGACGCGGTGGGGTCGGCGCCGTCGCCGTCCTCCGCGCCGTCGTCCGCCCCGGCGGTCGCCGCGCCGGCGAGCGTGTCCGTGGTGCGGAGCGTCAGGTCCACCGCCTCCAGCCCGCCCGGGAGCGCGTCGTCCAGCACCACGAACTGCCGCTCGGCGGTGACGGTGACGCGGAGCCGCACCCGCAGCAGCTCCCCCTCGGCCGCGTCGGCGGCGGGCGCGCCGGTGCGCAGCCGCTCGTACCAGCGCTCCACCGCGATCCCCTGCTCGTCCGGGCGCTCGGGCACCGCGCGCGGCACCTCGCTCACGGTGAGCGCGTAGTAGAGCGCGGCCCCCGCGTCCCCGCGGCGGCCGCGCCCGCCGGCGCCCGGGCGCTCGACCCGCAGCGCCAGGCGCCCGCCGCGCAGCAGACCGCCTAACGGGATGGCCGAGTCGCCGGCCGCGAACGGCCCGGCCGCCGCCGCGTCCCGCCGCAGCACCACCGTGCCGTCCGGGGCGCGCACCACCACCGGCCCGGCCTCGGCCGCCGCCCGGCGCTGGAGCCGCTCCACCGCCGCCAGCGCCCCCACCGCCGACCCCAGGTCCTGCGTGTTCCACCACCACCGCCCTGGACGCGCCTGGTGTACCACCGCCTCGGCCAGCGGCGCCACCAGCGCGTGGGTCGAGTCGAGCGCGAGGGTGGCGGTGAGCAGCCGCGCGAGCGGCCGCACCGTCGAGCGGAACCAGACGGCGTCGGCGACGGTGGTGTCGCGCAGCACCGCCCGGCGCCCTTCCACGGCGACCGCCCGCCACGCCGGCTCCAGCAGGGCACGCGCCTCTTCCCCGAGGCGCGTGCGCGCGAGCAGCTCGGCCAGCCGCACGCGGTCCTCCCAGCGCAGCCTCTCCGCGCTCCCGCGCAGCCGCGTCAGCTCGTTCGCCACCAGCGAGTCCGCGGCGCCCACGCGGGTGAGGAAGTCGATCGCCGCCACGCGCTCGCCTAGCTCGAACGCCGCCGTGTCGCCGCGCGAGACGAGCCAGGCCCAGCTGTCCTCGCGGTGCGGCGCGCGGAGCCAGTTCCGGAAGTACTCCTCCAGCCGATCGATCGTGCTCGAGTCCACCGGCACGCCGGCGTCGCGCGCCTCCAGCAGCACCTCGCCCACGTAGGCGCTGAGCCACGGGCTCGTCCAGTCGTCGCCGGCCCAGAAGCCGATGCCGCCGTCGCCGCGCTGGCGCCGCCTGACGATGCTCACCGCGCGCTCGATCTGACCGCGGTACGCCGCCGCGCGCGGGCCCTCGGGGCGCGCGCGGTAGAGGGCGATCAGCGGCCGCGCCGCGCTCGCCACCTGCTCGCTGCACCAGTACGGGTAGACGCGCATCGCCTCGTACGCGCCGGCGACGACCGCCAGCGGCGAGCTCCCCAGCGACAGCGTGAGCGTCGAGCGCTGGGGGTCGGTGCCCTCCGGCAGCGCGAGATCCACCTGCGCCGACGGCTCGCGCAGCGTGCCCGCGGCCACCCACGCGCGCGGGTGGTAGTCGGGCTTCACCGGCACCGAGAGCTCCACCGCGTCGCCCTCGCCACCGGCGCGCGCCACGAAGCGGAAGGCCACGCTGTCCCCCGGCACGGCGCCCGCGCTCACCCGCACGCCGAACCGCGCCTCGGCGGCCTCGCCGGCGGCGCGCGAGAGAGGAATGGTCTGCGCCGCGGGCGTGCGCAGCGCCGCGGGTCCGCGCAGCGCGGCCTCGACGCGCGCCTCGCCCGACCCGGCGCCGGTGTCCGGGGTTCGCCGCGCCACCGCCACGCCGGCCGAGAGGTCGTCCCCGCGGCGGAGGGCGCGCGGGAGCGCCGGGCGGGCGACCAGCGGCCGCGTCGCCAGCAGCGACGCCTCGCCGCCGCCGTATCGGTCGCCCTCGGTGACGGCCACCGCCATCACGCGGAAGGTGGTGACGTTGTCCGGCAGCTTCACCCGCACGTCGGCGCGGCCGTCGCCGTCGGTCTCCAGCGCGCCCACGTAGAACGGCGTGGTGGCGAAGTGCGAGCGCAGCGCGACCTCGACCTCGGCGGTGCTCACCGGCAGCGTTTGCACGACCTCCTGCCCGATCGTCATGGCCGAGACGGCCCACGCGGAGCCGAGGACGGCGACCGTCGTCCCCCCGTACTCCGGCTCGCGCACCGGCGGGGGCACGCGCTCGGCGAGCGTGAGCAGGCTCGTCGTCAGGCGGAGCCGCAGGCCGGGGCGGCCGGCGTAGAGCTCCGCCAGCGGGTCGGGGGTGCGGTAGCCGGTGAGCGACAGCACGCCCTCGTCCACCGCCCACAGCGCCACCTCGGCGCGCACGCCGGCGCCGCGGGCGTCGCGCACCCGCACGCGGACGTCGGCCGAGTCGCCCGGGCGGTACTCGGCGGCGCCGGTCGCGACCTCCACCGCCAGCCGCTTCGGCGACGGGGAGACGCGTAGCTCGGCGTAGCCGGCGCGGAACGCCGGCCGGGAGCTGTCCGCCGCGGCCGCGCCGTCGGGCGTCGAGCGGACGAGGTAGACGGACGCGAACACGTTCGGCGCGTGCCGCTCGCCGAGCGCGAACTCCAGCCGCGTCTCCCCGGCGCGCACGCGGAGGCGCCGCTGCTCGACGATCCCCTCGCGCTCCAGCGTCACCCACGCCTCGGCCTCGGGGAACGGGGAGGTGAAGGCGACCGCCGCCGTGTCGCCGGGCGCGTACTCCTCGCGGTCGGCGAAGACGTTCAGCCGCACCGTCTCGTCAGGCACCCACGGCGGGCGGGGGCCGCCGGCGACGTAGCGCGCGAAGCTCGTGCGCGCGCGGCGGCCGGCGCTGTCCTCGGCCGCGAGCAGGACGGTGTACGCCCCGCCGGCCGCGGGGGTGAGGGCGCACGGGCGCGGCTCGGCCGCCGTCACCACCTCGCAGCGGGCGACGGTGTCCGCCGTCCGCGACACGTCGTACCCCGTCCCATTCTCGCGGCGCCGGTAGCGCCACTCCTGCCTGACGAGGGCCGCCCGCACGCGGACGCCCGGCACGCGCGCGCCGCCAGCCGGACGCACGGCGACCACCTCCACCTCCTGCGGCCGCCCGGCCTGCCAGAAGTACGACCGCGTGCGCGGTCGCGCCGCGACGTAGAACGCGGCCGGGTGGACGACGAACGACATGCCCGACGCCACGGTCTGGCGGTTGACGTCGGCCACGCTCGCGTGGAGCTCGACCAGCCCCGGGAGCCCCGTGCTCCCCCGCCCCGCGGGCGCCCGCAGCTCACGGCGGCCGGCGGCGTCCAGGGTGTCCTGGCGGTCCGGCACCACCTCGCCGTCGGCGCTGTCCTGCTCGGTGCGGTCCCACCAGGACGTCGAGCCGACGGCGAACCCCTCGGCACCAGGGATGCGCAGCTCCCACGGCCAGAGCGTGCGGCGGGTCGCCCCCCAGACGACCGGCCGCCGCGCGACCGGCGCGCCGAAGAGGTAGCGCGCGGCGACGGTCGCGCGCAGCGTGTCGCCGTCGAAGTGCGGCGCGGCGGTGTCCCCCTCCAGCGCGACCGCGTGCTCCGGCACGCGGTACTCGGCGACCCGCACCATCTCCGAGCCGAGCGGCTGCCATCCGCGCGGCCCCTTGAGCTGCACCGCGAGCTGGTAGCTGCCGGGGTCGGCGGACGCCGGGATCGCCACCGACTGGCTCGCGGTGCCATAACGCGAGAGTACGCCGGCCGTGTCGAGCAGCGTCTCCCCCTCGTCGTCGCTGGCGAGGGTCCACCGCACCGAGTCCCCGGCCGTGGCGCGCAGCGCGCCGAGCGTGCCCCGGCGCGCGATGACTTTGGCGTGGACCGTCTCGCCCGGGCGGTAGACGCCGCGCTCGGTGAAGAGGACCCCGGTCGCGTCGTCGCCGCCGTCGCCCGCGCTCATCTCCGACCACCAGTAGGTCGCGTCGCGCCCGCCGAGCGAGCCCGCGTCGAGCGTCTGGTCGCTCGACATCGGCGCCACCACCCGGTCGGCGCCGAGGGTCGCGGCGACGTATCCACCCCAGCCGTAGTACCAGACCGGGACCGCCCCGCCGGCGGCCGAGTCGGGGTCGGGCGGGCCTAACGACGGGCGGAGGGCGGCGACGCCGTCGGCGCCGGCGCCCCCCGAGGCGACGCGCCGGCCGCGCGCGTCGAACACCGTGACCGCGGCGCCGGCGCGCGGGCGCCCGTCGTCGAGCCCCGTCACCAGCACCGCGCCGCCGCGCCCCACCTTCGCGTGCACGGCGAGTCCGGTCCGCTGCACGACCGCCAGCGGCTGCTCCGAGGGAATCCCCTCGCGCGCCGTTACCTGCACCGTCGGCAGCCGCGGCGGTTGCCCCGGCGCCCGCCGCGGACGCGCGGCTTCCCTGAGCGCGCGCAACGAGTCGCGCACCTCCGCCGGCGTCGGCCGTCGCCGGCCCGCGGCGTCGATCCGCAGCGCGATCAGCGAGTGGCCAGGCCGGGCGGCGATCGGCAGGCGCAGCGGCGTCACCGTCGGCTCGTCGGGCGGGTTCCGCACGGCGACGCGGATCGTGTCCGCCCGGATGTGCAGCGAGTCGAACAGTCTCGGGCGGGGATCCTCCCCATAGTGCTGGCCGTACCGGTACCCGCGCGGCGCCAGCAGCACCCCGAGGGAGTCCGGGATGCGCCACGCGGTGACGACCAGGGTGTCCACGTTGACGTGGCGCACCGGGAGCGCGCCGTCCGGGCGCAGCGTCTGGAAGCCGCCGTGGTAGGCGACAGCGCTGTAGTAGTGGGTGGTGGTGAGCGTGTCCGCGCGCGGCCCGCGCATCGGGCGCCCGAAGGCGTCGCGCATCGCGGAGTCCACCGTCACCACGTAGCGGGTGTTCGGGCGAAGGACCGCCTCCAGCCGCACCGTGTCGACGAGCTCCGCGGTGTCCCGCACGCCCAGCTCGACGGCGGGCGTGAAGCGCACGTGGCGCAGCACGTCGCCGCCGCGCACCGGCGCGCGGAACGCGATGAACGGCGGCCCGGCGGGGCAGAAGCGTCCCGTCACGCTGCACCCCACGCCCGCCAGCTCCGGCGCGCCGGGGGCACGCACGCCCCACCGCACCGTCGTTGGGGCGGCGGCGTACTGCTCCAGCGCGTTCGGGACCACCAGCTGCCCTGTACAGCCGGCCGGGAGCTTGGCGGTCGGCACGAGCCGCACGACGCGCTGCCGCGCGTGGGCGCTCCGCTCGCGCGGGCTCGCGCCGCGCCACGCCTCGCGCTCCTCCTCGCTCTCCGGAACGGGCGTCTGCGACAGCGCGCGCAGCCGCACCACACGCGCCCCGCCCGCGCAGGCGGCGTTGAACTCCAGCGTCGCGTGGGCGGCGAGCGCGGCGGCGTCCACGGGCGCGCTCCACACCAGATCGACGTGCGGCGACACGGGGTCGAGGAATCCGGCCTGCCAGGCGTACCGGGACGGCGACCCGCCCACCAGTCGCGGCGGCTCGACGCGGAAGCTCCAGCCGTACTCGCTCGCCAGCCGGCTCCCGTCCGCGGCGCGCAGCCCGGCCGCGACGCTCACCGCGTAGCCGGCGCCCGCCTCGAGCAGCGAGTCCGGGATGAACCGCAGCGTCATCGGGTCGCGCCACGCGAGGCGCCCCGGGACGGCCGGCTCGATCCTGAAGGCGCGGCGCACCTCGGGCGTCATCGCCAGCGTCGGCGCCACCGGCCGGTCGAAGAAGACGTAGACGGCGGCGCCGGCCGGCGCGGTCCCGGAGGGCGCGGCGCGCAGCACGGCGAGCGAGTCCTCGGTGCGCACCACGGCGGCGGCCGCGAGCACGAGAGCGGTCAGCGGCAGGAGCATGGCGTCGTCAGGCAGATGGCCGATCGCGAGGGCCGCGGGCGGGGCAGGCTCACGGCCGCCGCTCGCGCACGGTGAACGCGCCGCCGTCGCTCTCCCCGTAGACTGCGGGGTTGTACATCTCTTCCGCGTGCGCCGGCGGGCGCACGAACGTGCCGGCGGTCGTCGCCCGCGCCACGTAGCTCGCCTCGTAGACGCCGGGCGGGAGCCAGCGCGCGCTCCACACCACGCGGTCGTCGCGGATCTCCTGGTGCTGCCACGGCATCCACCCGCCGCCCACGGTGCGGCCGTAAGGGAGCGGGCGCTGGCGCGGCTGGCCGGGCCGCCCGGCCGGGAATCCGCGTCGGGCGCCGGAGAGCGTGTCCGCGGTACGGAGCGAGAGGTCCACCGCCTCCAGCCCGCCCGGGAGCGGGTCGTCCAGGACGAGGAACTGGCGCGTCGCCGGGAGCGTGACCCGCAGCCTGACGCGGACGAGATCTCCCTCGTCCACCGCGCCGCCCAGGGGCCGTCCGTCGGCCGCGCGCTCGTACCACCGCTCGACGACGATCCCCCGCGAGTCGGCGCGGGTCGGCGGCACCAGCGGCACGGCGTAGACGGTGGCGAAGTAGAAGACGCCGGCGCCGTCACCGCGGCCGCGCGGCGCTTCCAGCCGCATCGTCAGGCGCCCGTCGCGCAGCAGCCCGGCGAGCGCGATGCTGGAGTCGGCGGCGGCATCACCGCCCGCGCCGAGTGCGTCGCGGCGGAAGAGGACGCGGCCGCCGGCGCCGCGGACCATTACCCCGCCGGCCACCGCCTGACGCTGCCGGCGGTCGAACTCCGTCATCGCGCCGGCGACCGCGCCCAGGTCCTGGGTGTTCCACCACGGCGTCGCGCGCCCCTGGTGGACCAGCGTCTCGGTGAGCGGCCCGAGCAGCCGGTGCGACGGGTCCACGGCCAGCGTCGCCGCCACGAGCCGCGCCAGCGGGCGAAGCTCCGAGCGGAAGTAGAGCCGCTGCCACCAGTCGGCGCTGTCGCCCAGCACCGCGCGGCGCCCCTCGACCCGCACCGACTCCCAGAGCGGCTCCAGCAGCCGCCGCGCGTCCCCGGCGCGCCCGAGCCGCGCCAGCACGCCGGCGAGGCGCGCGCGGTCCTCCGGCGCGAGCTGGCCGGCGCGGTCGAGCACGCGCTGCGCGATCGCCGCCGCCGCGGCCGGCGGGGCGAGCACGGAGTCGCGGCTCAGGAAGTCGAGCGCCGCCAC
>DATFPD010000112.1:0-3978 GCA_035265005.1 Gemmatimonadaceae bacterium
CACGTGCGGGCGGCGCGGCCGGCGGCGCACGTGTACCTCCGCGGGGCGGCGGGATTGAGGCCGGATCTGTCGGTGGCCTGACGGCGTCGCCAGTCGCCGGCAGTCGAGCTGCCAGATGTCGGTTGAAGTCTTCAGTTGCCAGTGGCAACCAGCATCCTGGAGGGCCGAGTGCTGCCGAGCACTGAGAACTTCCACTGACCACTGGCAACTGCACTACTGACCGATCACGACTGTCGTTCGACTGTGCGACCTGGCTACGGACTCGGCGCGACCCCGCCCGCCGGCCGCTGCACCCGCTGCGGCTCGCGCAGCTGGATCACCGGCGAGCCCTCGCGCGCCAGGCGGAGCCGGCCGCGCCGCTGGTCGAGCGAGACGACGAAATGCTGGAGCACCGCGTCGCCCACCAGCGGTCCAGCCGCGGGACCGACGAACAGCGGCGGCAGCGGGCGGACGCTCAGCATCGGCCTCGGGAACGTGTAGGCGCCGATGCGGACGTCGCCCGCCAGGCGCCCCGCCTTCACCTCGGTCTCGGGGATCCCCGCGCCGCGCGCGCGGCCGACCACCTCCAGCGCGCCGTCGAACGGCAGCGCGGCGCCGACCTCCGGGGTGACGCCGAGTGTGCCCGTGGAGCGCGTGTCGATCACGCCCGCGTACGCGTGGCCGGCGAGGTCGATCGGCACCGCCCAGAACGGGCCGGCGCGCGAGAGCTGAAGCACGTCGCGCCCGTTCGCCGCCGGGAGCGTGTCGCGCGTGAGGCGGAGGCGGCGCGCGGGGTAGTCGATCGTCAGCAGCACGTCGCGGAAGAACGGGAGTCCGAGGACGCCGTCCACTCCCGTCGCCCCACGCGGCATCGCCGAGACGCGCACGTCGTGGAAGGTCGCGCCGCCGAGGGTGATCGAGTCCACGCGGTACTCGGGGACCTCGTCCGGCCCGCCAGTTCGCGGGAGCGGCCCCGCCGCCTCGACGAACGCGCGCGAGACCGCGACGAACCCGGCGCCCGTCTCGACGCCGAATCGGAACGGCCCGCGCCCGTTCACCATGATCTCGACGACTGGCAGCGTGGTGTTCGGGATGCCCGGGTCCACGAGCGGCACCTCCACGCCGGCGGCGGCCATGGCGATCCGGCGCGGCGGCGACGAGTCCGGCTGGTACAGCACCGGCTGCTGTGCGGCGGCCTCCGACGCCGCGACGGCAAGCATCGCCAGGATGCGGAGAACGACGCGCGAGGCGCGGGACGAACGATGCGTGTCTGACATCGGGTCGATGGGCGAGAGTGTGGGAGCCTGCCGCACCCACCCTAGCGCGCGCCTGTGTAGGACTCGTGAAGCCGCGCCGCGCTCACGACTTCTTCACAGCCCGTTCATATCTTTGCCCCGTGCTCGCTCCGTCCGAGACAGCCGCTCCGCGCCACACCGTGCTGGTGGTCGACGACGACCCGAAGATCGTCGCCACCGTCGCGCGCTACCTCGCGCACGCCGGCTTCGCGCCGCTCACCGCCGCCGACGGGATCGCCGCGCTCGCCGTGGCGCGCGAGCGGCGCCCCGACCTCATCGTGCTCGACCGGATGCTGCCGGGACTCGACGGCACGAGCGTCTGCCGCATCCTGCGCGACGAGTCCGCCGTGCCCATCATCATGCTCACCGCGCGTGCCGCTGAGTCGGAGCGGCTGGAGGGTCTCGACCTGGGCGCCGACGACTACGTGGTGAAGCCGTTCAGCCCCCGCGAGCTGGTGGCGCGGGTGCGGGCGGTGCTGCGCCGGAGCGCGCCGGCGGACGGGGCGGCGGAGCGCGAGGTGCTGGCCGTCGGCGAGCTGACGCTCGACCGCGCGCAGCACGAGGCGCGCGTGCGCGGCGAGCGCGTGGAGCTCACCGCCACCGAGTTCAGGCTGCTGGCGGTGCTGGCGTCGGCGCCGGGGCGCGTGTACTCCCGCGGCGAGCTGATGGAGCAGCTCTTCGGCTGGGACTACCCCGGCTCCGAGCGCGGCGTGGACGTGCACGTGAAGAATTTGCGCCGCAAGATCGAGCGCGACCGCGACCGCCCGACCATCGTCGAGACGGTGTTCGGCGTGGGATACCGACTGGCGAAGCCGCATGCCTGACGCGTGGCGGAGCCTCCGGGCGCGCGTGCTGGTGATGACGGCGTGCGTCGCCTGCGCGTCCGTCGGCGCGGTGGGGTGGTACGCGAGCCGCGTGGGCGCCGGCGCGCTCCGCCGCCAGCTCGCCCCCACGCCGCGCGCCGAGCTGGAGGCGGTGGCCGCCCGCGCCGGCGCCGCCTTCGCCCGCGAGCGCGACTGGGGCGGCGCCGCGGCGGTGCTCGCCGACGCGGCGGGTCGGACCGGCAAGCAGCTCGTGGTCCTGGACGGCGCGGGGCGGGCGGTGGCCGCCGCGCCGCGCGCGCTGCTGGCGCTGGGCCTCGAGCTCGCGCCGGACGGCGCGCTGACCTGGCAGCAGCGGGCGAGGGTTGCGTCGTCAGGCACCGGCCGGGAGCCGGTGCTCGTCCGCCGGCAGCGCGTGGTGATGGCGGGCGTGCCGCGCGCGGCCGTCAGAGACTCCGCGGGCGCTGTGCTGGGCACGCTGCTGGAGATTCCGGTGCAGATCGACGTCGGCGGCGACGGGCCGGCGGTGGCCACGCTGCGGCGCTCGCTGCTGGTGGGGGTAGCGGTGGCGGTCGGCGGCGCGCTGGTGGTGGCGCTCCTGCTCTCGGCGCGCGTGGCGCGCCCGATCGAGCGCCTGACGATGGCGGTGCGGGAGGTGGCGGCGCGCGGCGACCCGGCGGCGGCGCCGCCGACCGCGCCGCTCGCGGCGGGGGGGACGGCGGAGGTCGCCGAGCTGTCGCGCGCGTTCGACGCGATGGTGGCCGCGCTGGCGCGCGCCGAGTCGCTGCGGCGCGGGATGACGAGCGACGTCGCGCACGAGCTGCGCACGCCGGTCACCAACATCCGGTGCCACATCGAGTCGATGCAGGACGGGCTGGAGGAGCCGACCGCGGAGACGCTGGCGTCGCTGCACGAGGAGGCGCTGGCGCTCCAGCGGCTGATCGACGACCTGCAGGACCTGGCGCTGGGCGACCAGGGCCGGCTGGAGCTCGACCTCGCGCCGGCCGACGTCGACGCCGAGCTCGCGGCGGCGCTGCGCCCCTTCCGCCCGCGCGCCGCGGCGGCCGGGGTGGCGCTCTGCCTGCGCGCGGGCGGCGGGCGCGGGGGGCCGAAGGCCCTCGTAGACCGGCGCCGCTTCCGGCAGATCGTCTCCAACCTGGTCTCGAACGCCCTGACCCACACCCCGCCCGGGGGCGCGGTCGAGGTGAGCGCGGGGCGCGAGCGCCCGAGCGTCGTCACGGTCCGCGTGCGCGACACCGGCCGCGGGATCGACCCGCGCGACCTGCCTAACGTCTTCGAGCGATTCTACCGCGCCGACCCCGCCCGCTCGCGCGCCGGCGGCGGCACGGGGCTCGGCCTGGCGATCGTGAAGCGCCTGGTGGCGCTGCACGGCGGCGAGGCGTGGCTGGAGAGCGAGCCGGGGCGCGGCACGACGGCGGCATTCACGGTGCCGGAGGCGCCGCGCGCAGTGGGGGACGGACTATGAGGCCGGCAACCGTCTCGCGCGGTCGGATGTCCTACGCGTGTAAGACATGCCAACCCTTCTCCCCGACCGACCATGCCCCGCTTCCTGGCCGACGACCTGCGCGGCGCCCTCCGGGGCATCCGCCGCCACCCGGGATTCAGCGCGGCCGTCGTCGCGACGCTCGCCCTCGCGATCGGCGCGCTGAGCGCCGTCTTCAGCGGCGTCCACGCCGTGCTCCTGCGTCCGCTCCCGTACCGCGACCCGGGGCGCCTCGTGATGCTCTGGCGCGACCTGCGGTCGGTGGGCCGAGCGGAGCCCGAGTGGCTCTCCTTCCCCGACTTCGCCGACTGGCGCGACGGGAGTAAGACCCTGGAGGCGACCGCCGCGTTCACCGGGTGGCAGGCCATCATCCCGGGCG
>DATFPD010000113.1:0-5890 GCA_035265005.1 Gemmatimonadaceae bacterium
GAGCTTGAGGAGGTCGAGGCGGATGTTGCGCAGGACGAGCACCGCGCTCTCCATCTGCGAGAAGAGCGTCGCGCGCCGGGAGAGGAGGTCGTCCACCGTGGCGCGCTGGCGGCGAAGCAGGGCGAGCTTGCGCTCCTGGTCGCCCCCGGCCCCCGCCTCGCGCTCGGCGGTGCCGATCCGCTCGTCGAGTCGCGCGAGGGCGTCGGCGGGGACGTCCGAGTCGAGCCGGTGCAGCGACCCGGCGAGCGCGGCGATGCGCCCCACGAGCGCGTCCACCGTTGGGGCGATCTCGTCGGGGAGCAGCACCTTGTCCTCGGGAGGAAGCTTGGCGAGCGCCTCGCGGACCTCGGCGCGGTCGGCGACGGCCCGGCGCACGGTGTCGCCGTGCGGGCCGGCGAGCACCTCGCCCCCCGCCAGCTCGGCCGCCTGCTCGGCCAGCACCACCTCGCGCGGACGCCGGTCCGCATCGGCCACCGCCTGGCGCCACTGTCTGCCGAACAGCCTGAGCACCTTCACCCCCTGCCGGCGCAGCGACAGTGCCATGCGAGCCATGCTTCCCATTCCGAGGATGCTCCCGCCGACGCCGGCGAAGAACGGCAGGAGAAGCGGGTCGACGTTGTAGGTGGCGCCGATCGCGAGCGAGACCGCGGCCGTGAGCCCTGCCGCCGCCGTCTGCTTGGCGCGGCGCCGGAACCGCTCGGCGCGCTCGGCGAGCGGCGGGCCCGGCGGCGCGGCCGGAGCGGGCGGCGCCATTGGAGCCGGCGGCGCCCCCGGCGCCCGAGGCGGCGTGAGGAACCCCGGGCGCGGCGCGGCGGCGTGCTCCTGCGGGGCCTGCGCGACGCGCGCTGCGCCGCGGTCGCGCGCGTAAGGCGCGTAGGGCGCGCCGGCGGCAAGCGCGCGCGCACCGTGCTCCGCCGCGGCCTGGTGCTGCGCCTGGGCGAGCGCGGCGGCGCGGCGGGCTTCCTCCTGCGCCAGCAGCGCCGGCGGCACCTCGCCCAGCAGCGCGTCCTCGAAGCTCAGCCCCGCCTGCCTGAGGTTCCGCCAGCGGCGCAGCGAGCGCGCGCCGATCCCCATCGCCGGAAAGATGAACCAGGGGAAGAAGGGGAACGTCGCCAGGTTGATGAACGCCAGCGCGCCGATGCCGAACGCCGAGCCGACCAGCTTGCGGCGGAAGATCCGCACGCGGTCGGGGAGCGGCCGCTCGGCGAACAGCGCCATTCCCTCCCGCCCCCAGCGCGACCGCACCTCGCGGCGCAGCTGCTCGTCGGGTCGCTCCAGCCGGTACCCTAGGCCGGGCGACTCGAACTGGCCATAGTCGTCAGGCGCCCGGTCGCGCCACCGCGCGTTCGCGGGCGGTACGGGCGGCGGCGGCGGCCCGGCGCCGTCCCGCCCGTTGCGCCGCGCGTCCCCGTACGGCGCCGGCGATGGCGACGCGAACGCTCCAGCCGCCGCGTCGTCGCGCGTGTCGCCCCGCAGCGGGTCGAGCGCGCGCTCCAGCTCGGCCATCGCGTCGGCGCGCGAGCTGGCGCCGCCGTCCGCGGGCGCGGCGCTCGCTGGCACCGGCGCCGCGGCGTGCACGCCCTGGGCGTCGAGCGCGGCGCGCATCGCGCCGGCGTTCGCCCATCGCTGCGCCGGCGCCTTGGCCAGCGCGCGCTCCACCGCCGCGGCGAGCGCGGGCGGGATGTCCGCGCGCAGCTCCGCGAGCGGGCGCGGGCGCTCGCTGATGTGCTTCATCAGGACCGCGGCCACGCTCGCGGCCTTGAACGGCAGCGTGCCGGCCAGCATCTGGTAACCCACCACGCCGAGCGAGTAGACGTCGCTGCGCCCGTCGACATCCCCCTCGCCCAGTGCCTGCTCGGGCGACATGTACGCGGGCGAGCCCACGACGACGCCGGTCGCCGTCATGCGCTCGTCCCCCTCCCGCGCCCGGGCGATGCTGAAGTCGCTCACCATCGCGCGCTCGGCGCCGGCGGCGCCGCCGAGGAGGATGTTGTCCGGCTTGATGTCGCGGTGGACGACGCCGCGCCCGTGCGCGTACGCGAGCGCGTCGCAGACGTCGCGCAGCACGCGGCGCACGAAGTCCATCTCGGGTCGGGGCTCGCGAGCGAGTCGGGCAGCCAGGCTCTCGCCGTCGACGAGCGCCATCACGAAGTAGACGAGCCCGTCGCGCTCGTCCACGGTGTAGATCGGGACGATGCTCGGATGGTCGAGCTGCGCCGCGGTCTCGGCCTCGTGGAGGAAGCGCCGGGTGTAGCCGCGGAACGCCATGTCCGGCGGCAGCACCTTGATGGCCACCGGCCGGCGCAGGCGGCGGTCGCGCGCGCGGTAGACGACCGCCATCCCCCCGCGCCCGATCTCCGACTCGATGTCGTAGAGGCTGCCGAGGGCGTCGGCGACGCGCAGGAGAAGGGGGTCGGTCATGACAGAGTCCTGCATTCTGCGTCCCGACCGCGGCTCAGCGCGCGCGCCCGCGCTCGCCGACGATGCCGCGCACCTGGTCCGCGCCGTGCACGACCGAGTCCACCTCGCGCGCGAGCTGGAGCGCGCGCTCGGCGATGGTGGTGAACTGCTGCTGCGACTGCGCGCCCGTCTTCAGGCGGACCAGGTCGTAGCGCATCGACTCGAGCGCGGTGCGGCAGCGCTCCAGCTTCTCGCGCACCTGGTCGCGGCGCTTGACGACGTCCTTGAGCGCCGCGCGCTGCCGCTTGAGGTACGCCAGCCGATGCACCCGCTCCTCGCTCTGCACGCGCTCGAGCGGGTTCGCCTGCGCCTCGAGCGCCGCGATCTCGCGCTGGATCACGTCGAGCGCGTCAGGCGCGACGTTCCGCTCGATGTCGGAGAGCATGACGATGAACGACTCGGCCTTCGCGTAGAGCGCGTCGCCCGACGAGACCACGTCGCCCACCTGGCTCCGCTCGGCCGGCGGCATCCCCTGAACCAGCCGGCGGATCTCGTTGCGGTTGAACAGCGCCTGCTTCAGCGTCTCGGAGTGGACGCCGGCCAGCGCCTGGAGCTCCGGCTGCGGCAGCGCGCCCACCGGAGTCGACTCGTCGGAGCCGAAGAGGCGGTGGTCGCCGGTGGCGCCGGAGAGGCGGCGGCGGCGCGTGCGCTCCCGGATCTCGGCGCGCTTCGTCCTGTCGAACACCCCGCGCACGTCGTCGATGGTCTCGCCGGCGACGTCGAGGAAGAGCCGGTCGCGCGGCTGCTTGAACACGTCGCGCCAGTCGTAGCCCTCGGACCAGAGCTTGGCGTACTGGATCGCCAGGATGATGCTCCAGATCGCGGTCACGATGCCGAAGTTGGCGACGTCGAACAGCGAGAGCACCAGGATGACGAAGCTCACGGGAATGAACGTCGCGAGCTTCTTCCGGAACGCCTGCACCTGCGGGATGTTCCACCGCCGCACGTCGTCCGACGTCGCGACCGGGAGCGGGGTCATCGCGCCCGCGCCGCCGGCGGTGCCGTAGGCCACCCCGGCGCCGGAGGGCGAGTGCCCCATCCCGCCCCCGCCGTAGACGGCGCCCGTGCCGCTGCTCGCGCGCCCACTCTGCGCCATCGCGTCGCCGGCCGCCGTCCCCGCGCCCGCGGTGGCGGGCAGATCCGGCACCTCGCCGGACTCCAGCGCGATCGCCAGCGCCGACGCGCTCGGGAAGCGGTTCGCGGGGTCCTTCTCGAGCAGCATCATGACCGCGCGCCCCAGGTCGGGGGGCACGTCGGCGCGCCGGTCCTGCACCGGGCGCGGGCGCTCGGAGAGGTGCTTGACGAGCATCGCCGGCGTGCTGCCGGCGTTGAACGGCAGCTCGCCGGCGAGCATGTGGTAGCCAACGACGCCGAGCGAGTAGAGGTCGCTCCGCCCGTCGATCTCGCGCTCGCCGGCCGCCTGCTCGGGCGACATGTAGGCCGGCGTGCCGATCGCCATCCCGGTCGCGGTGAGCCGCGAGTCGCCGCCCTCGGCCGCGCGCGCGATGCCGAAGTCGGTGACCATCGCGCGGCCGCTCTCGGCCTCGAGCAGGATGTTGTCCGGCTTGATGTCGCGGTGGATCACGCCGCGCGCGTGCGCGTAGGCGAGCGCCTGCGCCACTTCCACCATGTACCGCCGCACCTCGTCCGAGGGGAGCGGCCCGCGGTCGTGCATCCGCTTGGCCAGGTTGTCCCCTTCGATGCACGCCATCACGAAGTAGACGAGCCCGTCGCGCTCGTCGACCGAGTAGATGGGGACGATGTTGGGGTGGCTGAGCTGGGCGGCGGTCTCGGCCTCGCGCAGGAAGCGCGAGCGGATCTCGGAGCGGAAGGAGAGCTCGGGCGGGAGCAGCTTGACCGCGACCACGCGCTTGAGCCGCCGGTCCTTCGCCCGGTAAACGATCCCCATCCCGCCCCGCCCGATCTCGCGGTCCAGCTCGTACGCCGACGCGAGGACCCGCTCGACGTGGGCCCTCAGGTCGGCGTCGGAAGACGAAACGACAGGATCGGGAGGCACAGCAGATCTGGCGTATGCTGGACGCGTGAGGCCACGGGGGAGTGCGCTCAATAGTGTAGCACCCGGCTGGGGGTCTGGAAAGCAGAACAACGAGTTGCGCCCTCTTGCCCTGCTCTTCAGGCAGCCACTACGTCAGCACGGCGCAGGAAAGTTGCAGCGCCCCGGCTCCTCGCGCCGCAATGGCGCGTTCGGATGAGAGCGGTTCGTGCACCAGGAACCGTGCGGTAGCGAGGGAGGCTAGTAGACAGCCAGGGTGTGGCGGGATGGCGGGACGACGGGATGAAGTGCCCCGGGCCGCGCCGAAACGCGTCCCGGGGGGTATTCATCCCCGTCGTCCCGCCATCCGCTCATCCCCCTCTGGAATGATGTGTGCGGCTGGAGGCCCAACTGGCCTGGCCGCGCGCAAGCCCTTCAACGGGATGTAATTACATGGCACAGCGTTCCACTCTGCCGGTCCTGCCGTTGCGCGGGACGGTGATCTTCCCCGGCCTCACGGCGCCGATCGCCGCGGGTCGGCCGGGGACTTTGCGCGCCATCGAAGCCGCGCTCAAGACCGACCGGCTCGTCTTCGCGGTCGCGCAGCGCGACAACACCGACGAGCCGACGCCCGACATTCTCTACTCGATGGGCGTCATCGCCCGCATCGGGCAGATCCAGCGCGGGCTGGGCGGCGTGCAGCTCCTGCTCCAGGGCGAGCAGCGGGCGACGGCGCTCCAGTACAGCACGAACGAGGGGTACCTCCAGGCGATCGTGGTGCCGTCCGAGGAGATGGCGCCGATCAACAGCAACGACGCCGCGTTCGAGGCGCTCCACAAGGAGATCCGCGAGCGCGCCGCCGAGCTGGGCGAGCGGCGCGGCCTCCCGGAGGAGGTCGTTCACCAGGTGCTCGACTCGGTGACCGACCCCGGCAAGTTCGCCGACCTCGTCGCGGGCTACATCGAGCTGCCGGTGCACGAGAAGCAGGGGCTGCTGGAGACGCTCAGCATCGAGGAGCGGATGCGGCGCGTGCTCGTGCACGTGCAGCGGCAGATCGGCCTGCTCGAGGCGCAGGAGGACATCAAGAGCCAGGTGCAGGAGGAGCTGGGCGAGCGCCAGCGCGAGATGTACCTGCGCGAGCAGCTCAAGGCGATCCAGAAGGAGCTGGGCGACGACGACCAGAGCCGCGAGATCGAGGAGCTGCGCGAGAAGCTCAACAAGCTCGAGATGCCGAAGGAGGCGCGCGCCGAGGTCGAGCGCGAGCTGGGACGGCTGGAGCGCGCGGGGCGCGAGTCCATGGAGGCGCAGGTCATTCGCACCTACCTGGAGTGGATCGCCGAGCTACCGTGGAACAACCGATCTGACGACAACCTCGATCTGAGCCACGCGCAGCAGGTGCTCGACGACGACCACTACGGGCTGCCGGACGTGAAAGAT
>DATFPD010000114.1:0-1861 GCA_035265005.1 Gemmatimonadaceae bacterium
TCGAGTAACGACGCTCCGTGGCAGACTCAGCATGGTGGGCAAGCTCGTACGCAGGACGCTGAACGACGATCAGCCGCTCGCCGAATGGTCGGCCTCGGACCTCAGTTCGTATGAGGCCGCCGTGGCCGTGTTCCAGCGCGAGCTCGATTCCGGGTACTCCGCAGTCCGTGCCGACGGCGCGACGCACCAGTCCGTCACCGAGCTGCCCCGCGACGCCGAGCTGGTGATCCTGGCGACCGCGATGGGCGGCGGCTGAGCCGTCGGCCACCACGCCGGTGTCGTGGAACAACCGGGGTCCACGAGCTGCCCCAACTGCGACGCGCCGGCTGCGGCGCACGCGCGCGCGTGCGCACACTGTGGCTACCACCTCCTCGAGGACGGGCGATCACGCGCGCGCACACACGCCGCCCGCTGGCGAAAGCACTCAGGCTTTCCCGCCGCGGCGCTCGCTGGCGTAACGCTCGCCGGCGCCGCCCTGGGAGCAGCGCTCCTCCTGGACGACGACCCTCGGAGCGCTTCGCGCGGAGCGAGCCCAGGCGCTGGCATGCTCTCCCTCCGTCCCCTCTCAGCGGATGCCGCCGAGCGGCGACTCGAGACACGCTTCACTTCCCTTCGCGACGACGACAGCGCCGCCGCCGGCTGTTCTGCGCGCCAACCACGACCCGCCTTCTCCTTCCGCCGCTGCCGCATCCGCTACCCGAGCGGGGCAACGCGGGGAGTGATCGTGTTGACGGATGCTCGCGGGCGCGAGCTGCTGATCGAGCCCCAGTGGCTCGACGCGTCCTGGAACGACGCGCACTGGAGAAACCCGGGCGCTCGTAATAGATCCGAGGGCAGATGAGGCGGGCCCCGGTGTCGGCCTCGGGGCCCGAAACGACGCGGTGCACCGCGGCTTTCAGTGCCGGGTCCGAGCTCCGCTGCGGTCAGGCGGTGGCGAGGGGCTCGCTCGGGACGGCGCCGTCGCTGACGTCGGGCGTGCGCGATGGCAGCGGCTCGGCGTCTCGGGAGCGTGCGATCCCGGCTGCCGTAACCGCCGACAGCAGCGAGGACACGCCGGCGATCGCGAGCACGCCGGTGCGCGCCTGGCTGGGGATGGCTCGCCCGGCTGTCCAGGTGGCGCCGAAGTCGACCGCGTCGCAGACTGCCGCCGCCGCGAGCCACGGCCGCGCCGAGCCGTCGTTGCGCGTCAGAGCCTGCAGGCCGCCGAGTCCGAGCGCGAAGTCACGCGCACCCACGGCGCGCGCGAGCAGCTGGGCGCCAGGCAGCCGCGCCTGCTTCCCGATCCAGGCCCGCTCCATGAGCTTTGGCTCCGCGAGGAAGGCGACGCCGAAGAGAAAGCGGCCAAATGAGATGAGTCCCGCGAGAATGCGCATGCGTGTGGTCTAGCAGAAGAAGCGCGGTCGGGCGTGGTGAGATCCATGGAAGCCGGCGTCTCGGCTCCGGCACCGATGGCTGTCGCTGCGGACGAGAAGCAGGCACACGGAGAGCCAGCCCGGCGGCTTCCGCCTTCCGGTGAAGGCAGAAGCCGGCGGACGTCGCGAGCCCAGCTGGACGATGGTCACGCACTCGCGCTCACGCCGCGAACGTAGTCCACGGCCAGTTCCGGCACGTGCTCCGATTGCGGCGACAAAGCGGCCTTGGCTGGGAAGTCGAACACGGCGATCATCATCTGCATGTGATAGCCGGGTGATTGATGGACGGTCCTCACCTGCTGGCCGTCGACTAGGAAGTCCACGCGCCCGGGTCGCCAATCCGCGGCGTAGACGTGGAATTGGGCAACGTCGATCGCGAGTCGCGGCGCGGCGAACTCGTCGGTCATCGCCGGATCGCGGAAGGGGTGCACACCCATACCGACGGCCGC
>DATFPD010000115.1:0-9679 GCA_035265005.1 Gemmatimonadaceae bacterium
CCTTGATGAATCAAGGGCCCTCCAGTGCTCCTAATCAGCCCGCAGCGCCACCGTCGGATCCACCCGCGCCGCCCGCCACGCCGGAATCAACGACGCCGCCACGGCCACCACGAGCAGCACGATCGACGCGCCCGCGAGCACCGCCGGGTCACGCGGCGAGGTGCCGAACAGGAGCGACGCGACCAGCCGTCCCGCGGCCAGCGCGCACGCCACGCCGAGCACCACGCCGAGCGCCGTCACCCGCACCCCCTCGCCGACCACGAGCCGCAGCACGTCTCCCGTGCGCGCGCCGAGGGCGACGCGGATCCCCATCTCGTGCGTGCGCTGCGAGACCGCGTAGGCGAGCACGCTGTAGCATCCCACCGCGGCCACGACGAGGGCGAGGAGCCCGAAGAGGCCGAACAGCGAGGCCCCGAGCCGCCAGGGGCGAAGCTGCGACCCGAAGTGCTCGGCGAACGTGTAGACCGCGGTCGCGCTCGGGTTCAGCCCGGGCATGCGCTTCAGCTCGGCGCGGATCAGGCTCGCGACCAGGGTGGCGTCGCCGCCGGCCCGCACGATCATCGCCCGCGGCGCGCCGTCCTGCCACTGCTCGAGCGGCACGAAGTACTGCATCTTCGGCTCCTCGACCAGCCGCCTGAAGTGGGCGTCCGCCACGACGCCGACCACCTGGCGGCAGGGGCTGTCCGGCTTGCCGATGCGGAAGCACTTCCCGATCGCGTCCTGGTTGGGCCAGAGGAAGCGCGCGATGCGCTCGTTCACCACGACCACGGGCGGGGCCCCGGCGCGGTCGGCGTCGGCGAGCGTTCGCCCGTGGCGGAGGCGCATCCCCATCGCGGCGAAGTAGTCGGGGTCCGCCGCGATGAGCTGCGGCTCGTTGTCCAGGCGCGGGAGCGAGTCCCACCCCGGGACGTACAGCCGCGGCACCGTCCACGTCCGGATCGGCGCCAGCGCAGCGAGCCCCACGCGCTCGACGCCGGGGAGCGCGCGCACGCGCTCGGCGGCCTCGCGGGTGACCGCCGCGGCCACGGCGTCCGGCCGCTCGTCGCCGAACGGGACGGCCTCCACGCCGATGAGGCGGTCCGCGTCGTACCCCAGGTCCTGCGCGCGGACGGCCTGCAAGCTGCGGACGAACAGCCCGGCGCCGGCGAGCAGCACGAGGGAGAGCGCGGTCTGCGCGACGAGCAGCGCCGCGCGGAGCCGCGACCGCCCCCCCTGCCGGGCGCGCCCCTCGTCGCGCAGCGACGCGGTCAGGTCCGGGCGGGTGGACTGGATCGCCGGCGCGAGCGCGGCGAGCAGCCCCACCGCCAGCGCCGCGGCCGCGCTGAACCCGAGCACGCGCCCGTCCACCGGCGGGCTCACCCAGCGCTGGTCGGGGAAGAGCAGCGCACGCATCGCCTGCCCGCCCCACGCCGCGATGAGGAGCGCCGCCGCGCCGCCCAGGGCGGCGAGCAGCACCCCCTCGGTGAGCAGCTGGCGGGCGAGGCGCCCGCGGCTCACACCTAACGCGAGCCGGACCGCGACCTCGCGGCGCCGGCGCATGGCGCGGGCCAGCAGCAGGTTGGCCACGTTGGCGCAGGCGATCAGCAGCACCGCGAGCGACACCCCACCCAGCCGGGTCGCGATGCCGACCTCCCGGTCGGTCGCCTCGGGGCCGCGCGCCTTGATGAGGGACGCCAGGCTCACCCGCCCGGTCGGCTCGACCCGCGCGTCCCCCGGATCGCCGCCGCGGTAGGCGGCGGTGGCTGCCGCGGCCGCGCGCGCGTCACCCCCGGGCGGGACGCGCGCGATGGGCTGGAGCATGTAGTAGTTCCGCGTCGCGTACCAGGGCTTCCCCTCCGACTGCCAGTCGTCGAAGGTCGAGAAGGGCAGCCAGACGTCGGTGGCCTGGTACTCGATCCCGGCGAACCCCGGCGGCGCGACGCCGATCACGGTGTAGCGCTCCTTCCCCAGCGTGAGCTGCGCGCCCAGCGCCGCGGAGCTGCCGCCGAAGTGGCGCCGCCAGAACCCGTGGTCGAGCACCGCGACACGGTGCACGTCGCCCATGCTCCCCTCGTCGCCGTCGAAGAACCGGCCGAGGGCGGGCCGCACGCCGAGCAGGGCGAAGAAGTTCGTCGTCACGTGGCCGGCGCGCACCGGGCCGCCGGCCGCGCCGCCGCCGCCTGCCAGCGTGCGCTGCCGGGTGGAGTAGCCGGCGAGCTGGTACCCGCCGCGGGCGGCCGCGGCGCTCAGGTCGTGGAACTCCGGGTAGTTGAACACGCTGCGCGTCCGCTCGCCGCCGGCGCCCGGTCCGGTGAAGTACAGGCGCCGCAGCTCCCCGGCGTCGCGGAGCCCCGGCGGCGACCGGAAGAGCAGGTGGTCCACCACGCCGAACATCGCCGCGTTCGCCCCGATCCCGAGCGCCAGCGTGAGCACGACGACCAGCGCGAACCCCGGCTGCCTGACGAGCCCGCGCGCCGCGTAGCGGGCGTCCTGCCAGGTCGCCTCCCACCACTCCGCCCGCCGCGCCCCGCGCAGCCGCGCCCGGTCGATGTCGCCCAGCTCGGCGCGCGCCGCCGCCACGTCCCCGAACTCGCGCAGCGCCGCCTCGCGCGCCGCCGCCGGCTCCGCCCCGCGCGCCACCAGCTCGGCCGTCCGCGCGTCGATGTGGAACGCCACCTCGTCGTCCACGTCGCGCTCCACCGCGCGCCACCCGCCGATCCGAAAGAGCCGCCGAATCCCCGCACCGAGCGCCATGCCTTCTCCCCGGAAATGTTCCGGGGAAGAGGCTAAGGGCGCATCGCAGGCGAGTCAAGATCCTGACTACACCTGCGGACTACACCTGCGACCTGCGAGCTGCGACCTAACAGCCTCGGGAGGCAGGGGCGTCCCGAGGCTGTTAGGTCGCAGCTCGCAGGTCGCAGCTCGCAGCCAGTCCTTATCCTTCTCCCGCCACCACCCCAATCGCCTTCCGCTCGCCCTTTCGCAGGACCGTCACCTCCACCCGCGTCCCGATCAGCTCCTCGCCGAGCAGGCGGTGGAGGTCGTCGACGCTGGTGACGGGCTGGGTGCCGAGGGCGAGGATCAGGTCGCCCTCGGCGATGCCGGCGCGGGCGGCGGGGCCGTCCGGGGATGTGGAGAGGACCACCACCGCCCCCTCGGCGCTCAGATGAAGCCGGTCGATGACGCGGCGGTGGAGGCGCACCGACTGGCCGCCGATGCCGATGAAGCTGCGCCGCACCCGGCCGCTCTTGATGAGCTGGCCGGCCACGAACGTCGCCGTGTCGATCGGGATGGCGAAGCAGATCCCCTGCGCGGGGAGGATCACCGCCGTGTTGACGCCCACCACCTCGCCGCGCGAGCTCACCAGCGGGCCGCCCGAGTTCCCCGGGTTGAGGGCGGCGTCCGTCTGGATCATCCCGTCGATCAGCCGCCCGCTGGTCGACCGCAGGGAGCGGCCGAGCGCGCTGACGATCCCGGCCGTGACCGTATAGTGGAAGCCGTACGGGTTGCCGATCGCGATCACGAGGTGCCCCGGGCGCAGCGTCGCCGAGCGGCCGAGCGGCGCCGCGGCCAGGTCGGCGGCGTCGACGCGCAGCACGGCCAGGTCCGTCCCCGGGTCGTCGCCGATCAGCGTCGCGCTCCCGATCGTGCGCCCGTCGGCGAGCGTCACGGACAGCTCGTCGGCGCCGCTCACCACGTGGCTGTTCGTGAGCACGAAGCCGTCCGGGGTGAAGACGAAGCCCGAGCCGCTCCCAGCCGCCGCGTCATCGCCCGCGCGCCGCCCCCGGCTCCGTCCCCGACGCCGCCTCGCGTCGACCTTCACCACCGCCGGACTCACCCGCTCCGCCGCCTCCGCCACCGCGCGCGAGTAGGCGTCGAGCAGCTCGGCGTCGTTCTCGACCGCCGCCTCGACCACATTCGATCGCATGATGCCTCACCCTCCCTGTTCCCCGAACGAACGCCGGGCGCGCGGGGGTGAACAAGCTGGCCGAAAGTAGGGGTGGGGACGGCGACGGCATTCTGACAGGATGAACACAGGATGAGGGCCGCTCGGGACGCGAGGCCTCCCGGGGCCCGCATCCTGGTCACCATCCTGTGCATCCTGTTCATCCTGTCAAAATGCCGTTGCCGTTGCTCTCGAACTGACCCACCACCAACCAGCCACACCCCTTGACGGGGGATAGCCGCGCTCAAACATTCGTCCGCCGTACGGCCCGGCTGCGACTGCAGGCCGACGCCGGCCGGCACTTCGCTCGTGCCCTCCTCCGTCTCCTCCTCCGCGGCCCGCCGCTCGACCATGATGATGGCGCAGGACTCGAACCCGACGCCGCCCACCAGGCTGTCGGAGGACGGCATCGCCCGATTGCGTGCGGCGCTCGGCAGCTACGCGGACCAGCCCGTCGAGACGACCGCGCTGCGCAACACGCTCTGCGACATGGCGCGCGAGGCCCGGGAGAAGCAGATCCGCGCCGAGCACCTCCTGATCGCGCTCAAGGAAGTCTGGAGCGACCTCCCCAAGGTCCGCTTCGCCCGCGAGCCCAAGGAGCAGATCAACGCCCTCCAGCACCTCGTCACGCTCTGCATCAAGGAGTACTACGCGCAGGGATAGCGGCGCGAAGCGCCGCGGGAGCGCTGGGCGCGCGGCCGCGCGCCCAGCAGTCCCCCGCATCCAACCCTTCTGCATCTCCCGCTGTCTCATCTCCGTCATTCAACCCAACTGGAGAGGCAGCATGCCGAGCATGCGCGTTCGGACATTCGCGCGGGTCGTGGCGGGGGCGGTCGCCCTCGCCGCCTTCGCCGCGCCGGCCTTCGCGCCCGCGCAGTCGCGTCGGGAGCGGGAGCGCGACCGGGACCGCGACCGCGATCGTCAGGAGACCCGCCGACAGAACCGCGAGGACGCGAGCGAGCGGTGCGAGCGCGGCGGGTGGGGAAACAACGACCGCGAGCGGTACTGCGAGATCCGCGAGCAGACGATCGCCGCCCGCGGCGGCACCATCACCATCGACGGCGGGCAGAACGGCGGGATCCAGGTCACCGGCTGGGACCGCAGCGAGATCCTCGTCCGGGCGAAGATCCAGACGCAGGCGGACGACGAGGGGGAGGCGCGCGACCTGGCGAAGGACGTCACGATCGAGACGGGCTCCGTCATCCGCGCCGACGGACCGTCCAACAGCCGCCGGGCGTGGTGGTCGGTGAGCTTCGAGGTGATGGTGCCGCGCCGCTCCGACCTGTCGCTGGAGACGCACAACGGCGGCATCAACATCGAGGGGATCGAAGGGCGCATGGAGTTCAGCGCCCTCAACGGCGGCATCCACCTCACCGACGTCGGCGGCGACGTGCACGGCGGCACCACCAACGGCGGCGTCCACATCGAGCTCTCCGGCAGCCGCTGGAGCGGCACCGGACTCGACGTCTCGACGACGAATGGCGGCATCAACCTGGCCATCCCGCGCGACTACTCCGCGCGCCTCGAGACCGGCACCGTGAACGGCGGGATGAGCTTCGACTTCCCGATCACCATCCAGGGCAACCTCCGCAAGCGCATCACCACCACCCTCGGCGACGGCGGCCCGATGATCCGCGCCGTGACGACGAACGGAGGGGTACGAGTCGTACGACGGTAGCCCGCGACGGCGATTGCGAGGTGCGAGATGCGAGAAGTGCCCCGGGGAGCTCCCCGGGGCACTTCTCGCATCTCGCACCTCGCACCTGCCGTTACTTCTCGCTCGGCTTCACCAGCTTGAACACCTTCCCGCTCGTGCCGGTAGGGTTCGGACCCGAGATGGCCTGGGCTCCGACGTAGAGCTCCCCCTCTGCGTCCTGCCCGAAGCCCAGGATGAAGTGATTGATCCGTCCATTCGGCGTATTGGCGAGCTGCAGCTCCTGCATCTGCCAGAGCGTCTTCTTCCGCTCGCTCGCTACGAACAGCGTTCCGTTCGGGACGCCGAAGGCGGTGCTCCAGTCGGCGAAGACGTAGCGGCCGCGGAGCTGCGGCAGCAGGCTGCCGTGGTACACGAAGCCGCCGACGACCGCGCGCCCCAGCCCGCCCGGCTGCGCGGAGTTCGCGTACTCGATGATCGGGTCCACCAGCGGGTCGCCCGCCCGTGCGCCGCTCTGCACCGTGCTCGGGCACTCGGCCGGCACGACCCGGCTATTCTCTGCGTCGAAGCAGTGCGTTCCCTCCTTCACGTTCCACCCGTAGTTGCCCCCCTTCTCGACGATGTCCACCTCCTCCCAGAGCCCCTGTCCCACATCGGCGACGAACAGGCGGCCGGTCGCCGCGTCGAAGGAGAAGCGGTAGGGGTTACGGAAGCCGTAGGCGTAGACCTCGTCGAGTCCGGGCTTGCCCACGAACGGGTTGTCCGCCGGGATGCCATACGGCGCCGCCCCGTTCACATCGATGCGCAGAATGTTGCCGAACAGGTTCTGCTCGGTGTCCTGCCCGTTCCCACCGCAGTTGTCGGCGAACCAGTCCTCGACGTGGCCGAACGCGCAGTCGTTCGCCTGACCGCCGTCGCCGATCGAGATGTACAGGTAGCCGTCTGGCCCGAAGGCGAGCGTCCCGCCGTTGTGGTTGAACTGCGGGTCGTCCTGCTGGAGGAAGATCCGCTCCGACGCCGGGTCGGCCTTGTTCGGGTCGCCCGACACGCGGTACTCGGCGAACGTCTCGGTGTTGTCGAAGCCCGGAGTGCGGGGCGGCGCGATGTAGTAGACGAAGAAGCGCCCGTTCGTCGCGTACGACGGGTGGAACGCCAGCCCCAGGAAGCCGCGCTCGTCGAACGCCGGCCGCAGCGTGACCATCTTGCTGCGCAGGTCGAGGAACGGCTCCGGCAGCAGCGTTCCGTCGCTCGTGAGGACGCGAGCCAGCCCGATCTGATCGAGAATGACGAGCCGGCCCGAGCCATCCGGCACCGGGATGATCGCGACCGGCGCCGAGAGCCCTTCAGCGACCTGGCGAAGGCCGATCGTGAACGGGTCGCCCACCTGACTGACGAACGACGGCCCGCCCGGGGCCGGCAGTTCCGTGGGCGCCGTGTCCTTACACGCGGCAAGGGCCAGCACGCCGAGCATATACGGGATGATGGTGCTGTGGACCGTTCTGCACATAGGGCCTCGCTGAGGGGTGCGGGTGGGACGGCCGACGGAGCTGATGCGCGTCCAAGCTCGGCCCACCTGCTCTCTTCCGAAACCCAATCGCGGCGAATGCATCGTCCGCCGCGATGAACGCATCTCCTGGCGCGGCGAAGGGAGAAAGATGGGACGCGATCGGCGAGACGCCGCGGCCTCGGGGAGCTCACCAGCGCTTCCCGAGGCCGTTCTCGCAACTCGCAACTCACACCTCGCAGCGCTGTCTACTTGATCTCGATCGTGTACGCCCCGATCTGCCCCGGCGCGCCGGCGCGTGCGCGGATGTTGTACTCGCCAGTGCGCGGCGCCGTGTAGACCAGGCGCGCGTCGGTGCCGCCAGCGCCGTTCTCGTTCGAGGCGAGCTCGCCGTCGACCTCGTTCCAGATCTGCAGATGCGCGTCGAACTCGGTGGATCGCATCGTGACATCCACCGTCTCACCCTGCACCAGCCAGAGCCTGAGCCAGTCGGAGTAGAATGGACCGATGCCGTCCCAGCAGTCCGTGAAGGTGATCTGCTGGGTAGTCGTGACTCCGCGCTTCGTCCAGATGTTCTCGCAGCGCACGTCGGTCGAGCCCCCCTGAGACACGATCGAGTAGCCCGGCGCGTGTCCCGGCTCCGCGGCCACCATCTGCAGACGGTATCGGCCGGCCGGCAGCAGCGCCCAGAGGTAGGAGACGCGCCCGTTGTCGTCGTTGACGCCGTTGACGGCGAGCAGCGCGCCGCTGGCCTCGTCTACCAGACGCAGATTGCCATTCTTCGTGCTGCCGCTCCACGTCACCGCGAATTGCATCCGCTGCAGCTCGTTGGCCTTCACCCGGATGACGTCGGCCACGAGCCCGTCCTCGAGCGCGCAGTCGCCGGCGCCAAGGGCGCCGGTCACCGGCGTCCCGAGCGTGTGCGGCGCGCCCACGCACAGGTCCGCGAGGGCGCGGAACGGCAGCGGCTGAAGTCCGACCACCGCCGCCGTGATCGTGTCGGCGCCCGACTCCGCGCCCACCGTCCAGCTCCCGACTCGCGCGACGCCGTTGGCGTCGGTCGCCTGCGTGGCGCCGGTGACGGCGCCGTGGCCCGCGCCCGCGGCCGCGAAGACGACCTGCACGCCGGCGAGCGGCGCGCCCTGCGCGTTGGTGACGCGCACCGCCGGCGCGGTGTCCACCGCCGTTCCGGGATACGCGGACTGGTCGTGCCCCTCGACGCGCTCGACGGCGGCCGGCCGACTGGGGTCGGCGCCGGGGTCCGAGGGGCCACCGTCACCGCATGCCGCAAACGCGAAGGCTGCTGCCAGCGCGAGCATCGCGCGGCGCGGCCGGATGTGCATCTCGTGCATTCGTGCTCTCTCCGTTCGTATCAATGGTTCACGCCGCGCGTCGTGCGCAGGCATCGTATGGTACGACGGAACGCGCAGGTTGTGGTTTCGCTTCACTCTCCGGTGACGTCCCGGGCGGCCCTCCTCCGCGCCCTCCGGGCCCTCCGCGCCCTCCGCGGTTCAATCTGCTCTCACGTCTCCCCGAGCAGCCCCTTGCGCTCGATGACCGCGAACCGCTCCGCCATCCCCTCCTCCGCCGTCGCGAGCGAGGTCACGACGCCGACCAGGAACGACAGCGGGATCGTCACCAGCGCCGGGTTCTTGAGCGGGAAGGACGCCGTCGCGTGCTTCAGGATGTCCACCTGCACGGTCGGGGAGAGGTAGATCAGGACCAGCGTCGCCGCGGTGCCTACGACCATGCTCGCCACCGCCCCCGCCGTCGTGCAGCGTCGCCAGAAGATCGACAGCACCAGCGCCGGGAAGTTGCCGCTCGCCGCGATCGCGAACGCGAGCGACACCATGAACGCCACGTTCTGCCCCTTGAAGGTGATCCCGAGCAGGATCGCCACCACGCCCAGGGCGACCGTGGCCACGCGCGCCACGCGCAGCTGCTCCCCCTGGTCGGCGTGCCCGCCGCGCACCACGCTCACCCACAGGTCGTGCGACAGCGCCGCCGCGCCCGAGAGCGTGAGTCCCGCCACCACCGCCAGAATCGTCGCGAACGCCACCGCCGCGATGAACCCCAGGAACGGCGTCCCGCCGAGCAGCTCGGCCAGCAGCGGCGCCGCCATGTTGCCGCCCTTGTCCACCGCCGTGATCGCCGCCGGCCCCACCAGCACCATCGCGCCGAAGCCGAGCACGAAGGTCATCAGGTAGAAGAAGCCGATGAGCCCCGTGGCGTAGAACACCGACGTCCGCGCCGCGCGCGCGTTCGGCACCGTATAGAAGCGCATGAGGATGTGCGGCAGCCCCGCCGTGCCCAGCACGAGCGCGAGGCCCAGCGAGACCGTGTCGATCGGCTCCGTGAGGAACGTGCCCGGCCCGAGCGAGAACGTCGAGTCAGCCGCCTTGTTGGCGTCGGCCTTGTTGAACAGCTCGATCGGGTTGGCGCCGACCTTCGCGAGCACGAAGATCGACATCACCAGGATCCCGAGCATCAGCAGCACGGCCTTGATGATCTGGACCCAGGTCGTCGCGACCATGCCGCCGAACACGACGTAGCAGAGCATGAACACCCCGGTGAGGATCACCGACAGCGTGAAGTC
>DATFPD010000116.1:0-4022 GCA_035265005.1 Gemmatimonadaceae bacterium
AGAGCGCGTATCAGTGGACGCCGCGGCGTGGCCGGCCCGGCACTCGGGGCCTTGCTGTTCGCTGGAGTCTCCGGCTGCGAGTTCGACGCCGGCACTGCTCCGGCCATCGTGCCGCGACTGGTGGTGCACGCGGTGCTGAACCCGCAGGCGCGCGAGCAGGTCGTGCTGCTGGAGCAGACGCGCGCGGGGTCGGCGGCGGTCGGGGTCGGCCCCGGTGCCACACCCGTCGACTCGCTCGATCCGATTCTCGCGCGCGGCGGCCTTCCGATCTCGGGCGCCAGGGTCGTGCTGTTCGCGCCCACCGGCGACTCGGCGGTGGCGGTCGAGGACGCCGCGGTGCGCCCCGACGGCATGGGCGCGGGCGTCTATCGTATCCGGAACGTGGCGCTGGGCGCCGCGCCCGCCGGCGCGCCTGACGCCGCGCCCATCCTGGCCGGGCAGACGTACCGGCTGCGCGTGCAGACGCCGCTCGGCACGGCCACCGGCGAGACCACGATCCCGTTCACGCCCGAGCGTGTCGACACGTGTACGTCGCGGATCGACGTCTGGGCGGGGAACGGATTGGGCTTCGCCGCGCCGCCGGTCACCGGCGGGCCAACCCCTCCCGTGTACCTCGTGCGGGTCGAAGCGCCCTTCGGTGCGAGAATGGAATTCGCCAGCGGCGCGCCGGCACTCCGAATCGGAGGGAGCGGCGGGCCGCGCGTCTACCTGTGGGTCGAGCGCCCGCAGGGGCTGCGGCTGGAGGTGCTCGCGGCGCTGCTGCCCCCGGGCTTCCGGCAGAGCGTGGTGGTGGCGGCGGTGGACTCCAACTACCACAACTACTACCGCGACGCGCTCGAGGACCCGTTCGGCAGCGAGTCCCGCGCGAGCTCGATCCGCGGCGGGGTGGGGCTCTTCGGCTCGGCGGTGCTGCTCGCCGCGCGCACGGTGGAGCTGTACTCCACCGCCTCGGAGCCCATCGTCGGGCGCTACGTTCCGTCCGCGTCGGCGCCGGGGCTGCCGGACACGCTGGACCTCTACGTGAGCGCGCCCTGGCAGCAGTCGGGGACCGGCGGGTACAACCCGTTCTGGGGCCGCTACAAGTTCAACGACGGCCGCCAGGGCGCGGTCAGCGGCTCGACCGTCACATCCACCGGCGCGACGGCGATCGACCTCGTGCTGCACGACGGGCGGGACGCCGCGGCGCTGTACCGCCGGATCGGCTTCTTCGTGAACGCGGACTTCGACGGCCAGTCCACGATCAACGTCACGGTCGGGACCCTCGACTTCACGTACCGGCGCATCCGCACGTCCCCGCCGCCCCCGAGCGTCGGAAGCTGCCGCTAGCGCGATTGCCGCCTGGCTGTTCGCCACGGAGCACGCGGAGCGCCGCGGCTCCCGGCTCGCCCGGATGCAGACCCACCCGGCATCTGCTCTAGTCGCTCGGCCGCTCGCCTCACCGGAACGCCAGTTGCGGGGCGTCGGGTCGCTCTGCACGCGTACGGCTCACTTCCGCGCCGGAGGAGAACCATGACGCTCGCGCAGCGATTCGCCCAGATCGCCGGCTGGCTGTTCGTGCTCGTCGGCGCGGCCGGCTTCGTCGTCACCGGCGGCAGCATGCACGCCGACCCGGCCACCGCCCCGAAGCTGCTGGGCTTCCCGCTCAACGCCCTGCACAACGTCGTGCACCTGCTGGTCGGCGTGTGGGGGATCGTCGCCTCGCGCACGCACGACGGGGCGCGCGGCTACCTGCTTGGCGCCGGCGTCGCCTACCTGGCGTTGGCGGTCGGGGGCTACTTCGTCCCGAACGGCTTCGGCCTCGTCCCGATCGGCGGCAGCGACGTGGGCCTGCACGCCGTGTTCGCGGTGGCGCTGCTCGGCGGCTACTTCATGGCCCGCGGGGCCGCCGCCGTGGCCGCGCCACCGCGCACTACCGCCACACCCTGACGACGATTCATGGACACGTTGAACCTGACGATCGACGGCATGAGCTGCGACCACTGCGTCGTCGCCGTGCGCAAGGCGCTCGCGTCCGTCCCCGGCGTCCGCATCGAGCGCGTGGACGTGGGCTCGGCGACCGTGGCCTACGACCCGCAGCGCGCCACGCCTGACGAGATCATCGACGTGGTGAACGACGAAGGCTACATGGCGCAGCGATCGGCTACTGCCGGCTGACGCGGGTGGGGGCGGTGCGGCTCTCGGTGGTGCCGTCGCCGAGCGAGCCGCGGTAGTTGCTCCCCCAGCAGTACAGCACGCCCGCGCTGAAGCCGCAGACGGTGGACCCGCCGACGCGGATCGAGCTGAAGGCCATGGCGGTCGGCAGCCGCGTGGGCGTGGGCTGGCAGGCCGTGAACCAGCCCGGCTCGCCGACCGGGCACTCCTCGGCGGCGACGCCCACGTTCGTCGTGCCCAGGCCCCAGCAGTACACGGCGCCGGCCGCCGTCAGGCCGCAGCCGAGGCGGTCGCTCGCCCAGAGCTCGGTGAAGGTCAGCCCGCCCGCCACCGGCACCGGCGTCGGGGCGCTGGTCTGGGAGCCGGTGCCGAGCTGGCCGAAGTCGTTGCTTCCCCAGCAATAGCCGGCGCCGCCGGTGGTGAGCGCACAGGTATGGTGCCACCCCGCGCTGATCGACTTGAAGCGCAGGTCGGTGGCCACGGCGATGGGCTGCGTGGCGCAGGGGACGGCGGCGGCGAATGGCCGGCAGGTCCCGGTGGCGGTCGCCCCGAGCTGGCCGAACTCGTTCGAGCCCCAGCAGTAGGCGCGCCCCGCGAGGTCCAGTCCGCAGCTGTGCGTCGATCCCGCCGAGAGGCTGCGCAGGTCCGGCGTCTGCACGAGCGCCGGCTCGGCGGAGGCCCCGCCGCAGCAGCCGTTCGCCCCGCTCTCGCCGTACAGGTTGCCGCCCCAGCAGACGAGCCCCCCAACGCCGCGCCGCGCGCAGGCGTGGCTCGTCCCGGCCGCCACCTCGGCGATGGTCTCCTGGGTGCGCACCTGGACGGGCACCGGCGCGGGCTCGAGGGTGATCACGCCGGCGCCGGTCTCGCCGCGATCCTGCGCGCCCCAGCAGTAGGCGCGGAAGTCCTCCGCGACCGCGCATCCGAAGCCGCCGTCGACGTCCAGGTCGTGGAAGAGATGTCCGCCGGCGACCGGCAAGGGGATCGGGTTGGCGTCGCCGCGAGCGCCCGCGGCGCCGACGCCGAGCTGCGCGATGCCGTCGTCGCCCCAGCAGAACGCGTAGCCCTCGGTGGTGAGGGCGCACGTGACGTTCACGCCTATCGCCGCGTCGCGGAACACCGGCGGCCGCGCCGCGATCGACTGCGTGACCGCGCCGACTCCGGGCGACGTCACGGTGATCGTCACCTGTCCCGGCTCGTCAGGCATCCTGAAGCTCGCCGCGGCGGTGCCCTGCCCGGTCGTCGCGGGAGTGGAGAGGAACGCGCCGCGGTCGGCCTCGAAGGAGAGTGGCGCGTTCGGGATGGCGTTGCCGAAGCGGTCGCGCACGGCGATCCGCAGCGAGTCGTGGAGCGCGACGCCGACCGGCGCCGCGGCCGGGAGCGGCGCGAGCGCCTCGATCCGGGCCGGCACGTCCGGGACGGCGATGAGCGTCGTGGTGGCGTGCTCGCGCACGCCCCACGCCGTCGCCTGGAGGTAGACCGGCCCGGCCCCTCGCACGGTGAACACGACCGTGCTGGCGACGCCGGCGGCGTCAGTGGTGTCGAAGAACGCCTCGAGGTCCGCGTCCCCGATCCCCGCGGTGATCTTCCACTCCACCAGGACCCCGGGCACGGGGCGGCCGTCGGCCGCGCGCACCTGCGCCTCGACCGGGAGCGGCGCCCGCGTCCCCGCGGTGAAGCTCTGTCCGGCGCCGGACGTGATGCTGATGCTGGCCGGCGTGAGCCGCGGCTCGACGGGCGACTCGTCGGAGCAGCCGAGCGAGAGCAGGAGTAGCCCGAATCCCGCGGCGATTCGCTGTGACGACATGTAGAGGTTTACTACGCACATCGGACGCGGCATGCCACCCGGCCGCCGCGCCCGACGTGTCTGGACG
>DATFPD010000117.1:0-1984 GCA_035265005.1 Gemmatimonadaceae bacterium
GCACTGGTTCATGCACCCGGCGTGGTTGACGCGCACCGTCCCCTTCAGCCCGGCCTCCTTCACGCACCGCTTCAACGTCTCGTGCACCCGCTCCGCCCCCTCGCCCGGGCACACCTTCCCCGACGTGCACACGAAGACGTGGTACCTGTACTGTCCCATGGAGAGAAGATAGTTGCGGGGTGAGAGTTGCGAGATGCGAGAAGGGCCTCGGGACGCCAGTAGAAGGCTCCCCGGGCCCTTCGCGCATCGCGCACCGCGAATCGCGAATCGCGAATCGCCTTACGACGGCGTTCCCCCCGCCACGTCGCCCGCGCTCAGGACGAAGCGCGGGATCTCGGCGTCGAAGGACGTGTCGTCGGCGCGGACGAAGTGGTACTCGCCCTCCATGTGGCCACGCGGCGACTTGAGCACGCAGAAGCTGTTGTACTCGTGGATGCGGCCGGGCTCGATCACCGGCTGCTCCCCCACCACGCCCAGCCCCTCGACCTCCATCGGTGTCGAGGCCGCCGAGTCGTGGATCCGCCACCGCCGCGAGATGAGCTGCGCCGCCTGACGCCCCACGTTCTCGATCCGCACGAAGTACGCGAACACGTACTGCCCCTGCTGCGGCCGCGAGTGCTCCGGCATGTACACCGGCCGCACCGTGATCCGGATGTCGTGGGACAGCTTGTAGTAGAACGGCGGGGAAGGCATGGGGGAAAGATACAAGGAAACGGGCGAAGCGGGACGGGGGCCGTCCCCCTCCCCTCTACCGCGCCGCCCGCGTCCGCGGCGAGCTCAGTCCCGTCAGGCTCACGCCGATGCCCACGGTCGTGGTCGAGAAGACCGTCATGTAGTGCTGCGCGCCGACGCTGACGGTGAGGCCCGGCGCGAGCCCCGAGATGCCCAGGCCACCGCCGAGCGTGAAGACGGCGCCGGTCTCGTTGAAGTCTTCGCCGCCGAAGTCGGGGTCCGCCTCGGAGCGGACGCGACCGTAGGCGATGCCGGGGCGCAGGAACGGCGTGAAGTGCACCAGCCCCGGCCCGCCCGAGGTGAGCGCGATCGGCATGCCGAGGCCCAGGCTGAAGATGGACGTCGAGCCGCCGTCCGAGAGTGGCGACTCGTCACCAGGACGCGCGTAGCCGAGCATCGCGTCGGCGCCGGCGGTCAGCCGTGCGCCCGTGCTGCCGAGCGTCGCGTCGAGGAGCCCGCGCTCCCACCCGAGACCGAAGGTGAAGTGGGCGTCGCACGGGCCCTCCTCGTCGTCGTCCCCCGGGCAGTCCGGGCGGAGCTGTCCCAGCGTCACGCCGAGCATGTTCGACCCGGCGGTGAAGTCGAGCCCCACGCCGTAGTTGTTGAAGTTGCTGCGCCCGCTTCCGCTCTGGAATCCGTAGTGGCCGCGGACCACGACCCCGCCCGGAGCGGCTGAGCCGCGCATCATGAGCGGCGTCGCCGACGGCACGAACGCGCCGACCGCCGTGAAGATCGTGCCCGCGTAGCCGGCGGTGAGGTCGGGACCGAAGATGTCGTCGTCCTGCGCGCGGGCGCTGCTGGGGGCGGCGGCAGCGCCCGCGAGAAGCGCGAGTGCCAGGCCGGTCGCGAGAGCGGTGCGGTTCGAGTGCATGTGGGATCTCGGCGAGGGGTGGAAGGTTGGCGCGGAACCTATCCAGTGCGTCCCGCGCCGCGCAACGCGCGCTCTTCCCGCCGCTCGGCACGTCGCATACCCTTCCCGGACGGCCACGGTCGGACGGCGAGAACGATTGCCGCGTCGCTCCGTTCATCCGGATGAGCTCCCCGAAAGCCACCACTTCAGGAGACGGGCCCCATGACTCCCACGAACACCACCAGCGGCGGCGGTACCGGCATGTCCTACGAGCAGGCGATCGAGAGCAAGGGCTACGCGCACCCGGAGGCGCTGGTCACGACGGAGTGGCTGGCCGCGCACCTGCACGACCCGGCGCTGCGGGTCCTGGAGAGCGACGAGGACGTGCTGCTCTACGACCTG
>DATFPD010000118.1:0-7320 GCA_035265005.1 Gemmatimonadaceae bacterium
GTTCCCCAGGTGCGTGCTGGCCGCGCCCAGCATCAGGCCGAAGATCCCGAGGGCGGCGAGCCGCCCGCCGAGTCCGACCAGCAGCGCGAACGGCGCCAGCAGCTCGGTGACGATGCCGAGCGCGGCGAGCGGCGCCGGGAAGCCGAGCGTCTTCGTCATCCAGCCGAGGGTGCCCGAGAAGCCGAAGCCGCCGAACATTCCCAGCGCGTGCTGCCCGCCGTGCGGCGCGATCACGAGCGCCATCACGACGCGGGCGATGAGGGGACCGGCATCGCTGGCGGTCGAAACGAGCGTGCGAATCGCGGAGCGGAGCATGGGAGTGGTCCTCGCGGTCGGTGTAGTGCGCTGGGAAGGGCGATTTATGACTTCACGACAATCATTGCTCTAGCAACTATTTGCGGCGGGTCGGCGCCTGCCTGGCGTTCAGCCCCGACCGGCCGGCGCGGTGGACGTCGCCGCCGCCGAGCGCGGGGCGCCGCGCTCGGCGTTGCCGACGCGGATCTGGTCGAGCATCGCGATGAGCTGGTCGAGCTGCTCGGCGTCGAGCATGCCCACCAGCTCCTCGTCGAGGTCGTCCACCTGCGGGTCCAGCTCGTCGAGCAGCGTGCGGCCGGCATCGGTCGCGATGCAGAAGACCTGCCGCCGGTCGGGGAGCGCGCGCTCGCGCCGGATGAGCCCCGCCTCCTCCAGCTTGTCCAGCAGCCGGGTGATCGTCGTCCCCTCGGCGATCATGCGCTCGCGGATCGCCAGCGTCGGGATCCCGCCCGTGCCCGCGCCGCGGACGATGCGGAGCGCGTTGTACTGCGCCAGGCTCAGCCCGTGCGGCTCGACCATGCGCTCCATCACCCGGCCGAGCAGCGACGCCGTCCGCATGAGCGCCACCGTCGCCTCCTGCGCCGCCGAGCGGAACGGCCGGCTCTGGCGGATCTCCGCCTGCACGGCGCTCGAGCGTCCGGCGCGCGAAGGTTGGGCGGTCTTGCGTGACGAGGTGGCCATGGGAGTCCGGGATGATTGCCTGGGCTACTGTTGCTATGATAAGTATTATTCCCCGGGAAGTCAAGAGGGAGATTCTGGGGTGACAGGGCGAGCGCCATTCCTCCCGACCACCTCCCTCGCTACCTCAGCCCCTCCACCCCCGCGATCCGCTCCACCATCGCCGACGGCGCCCCGCCGGTGCGGTTGGTCAGGAGCACGACCGTTAGGCGGCGCGCGGGATACTTGAGGATGGCGTTGGTGAAGCCGCGCGTCTCCCCGTGGTGGAAGAGGCGGATGGCGTTCGGGCGCCCCGGCGGGGCGAGCGAGTCGGGGTCGACGAACCAGCCGAAGCCGTAGCGGGTGCGCGTGGTGCCGTCGGCGAGGGCGGCCGCCGTCCACGCCTCGTGCAGCTCGGCGGCGCCCGCCGGGCCGCCGGCGTCGAGGGCGCGGTCCCAGCGCGCCAGGTCGTGCACCGACGAGTAGACGCCGCCGTCGCCGAGGACGGCGCTGGTAGAGCTCTGGTCGGTGCGCCGGAAGCCCGCGGGCGACGCCGCGTCGCCGCTGTGGCCGAACGCGCGGCGCGGCACGGTCGAGACGCCGGCCTCGTAGGCGACCGTCCCCTCCATCCCGAGCGGCACGAAGATTCGGTCGTGGAGGAAGCGGGCGAACGGCTGCCCCGAGACCGCCTCCACCAGCAGCGCGAGCACCGCGTAGCCCGAGTTGCTGTAGTGGTACGCGGCGCCCGGCGCGAAGTCGAGTCGCTCGGCGCGCTGGAGGATCGCCAGCACGTCGCGGTCGTGGAGCTGCGTGGTCTGGCTGTCGGGGACGAAGTCCTCGTAGTCCCGCAGCCCCGAGGTGTGCGTCAGCAGGTGGCGCACGCGCACGTCGCGGGCGTAGGCCGGGAAGCCGGGGAGCAGGTCGGCCACGCGATCGTCGTAGCGCAGCCGGCCGTCGCGCGCCAGCAGCATCACGGCGGTAGCCGTGAACTGCTTGGTGAGCGACGCCAGCCGGAAGTTGGTGCGCGGCGTGACGGCGACGCCCGCCTCCAGGTCGGCCAGCCCGTAGCCGCGCTCGACCACCACCCGCCCGTCCTTCACCACGAGCACGGCCGCCCCCGGCGCGCCGGGGCGGGCGTAGTCCGCCAGCAGCGAGTCCACCGCGCGGAGCGTCGCGGCGTCGGCCGCCGCCGCAGCGGCGTTAGGTGTCACGCGCCCCCCGCACCCGGCCGGCGCGAACACGAGGAGGAGGGGGAGGAGGAGGGGGAAGAGGGGGCTGACCTGGGGACCATGGCTCATGCGCGGCTCGGTTGGCGATCGGACGGGCGGCTGCGGTGCGGCAAGCGCGGGAAGCATGGACGCCATTTCTCGGCGCCGCGACCGCCCGTATCGTAGGACCCATGCGCGCCACCCGCGACCCGTCCAACCCCTGGAAGCCGGCGCTCGCGATTGCGACGCTGCTCGGCCTGTCGTGGGTGGCGCTGATCTACTCCGGCCCGTTGCCGATGTCGCGGATCGAGTTGCTGGTCCCGGTGACGATCGGCCCGGCCCCACCCGCCCCACCGGCGGCGTCGAGTCGTGGAGTGCGCCCGGCGCCGCCGGGCGGGGCGCCCGGATCCGCGCAGCCGGCGAGCAGCGCCACGCCCAGCATTCCGACCGTCGTACGATGCAATGCTCTCATGCCCGTCCCCCCTGTGGGGGTGCCTCCGAGTCCGACCCGTGCGGAGCGATCGGTACGGCGGAGCTCGGGAACGGGAAAGGCGCGGCGCGACGAACGCCGGAAGTTTCGCGACGAATGCAGGATCCTGCGCGATGGTGGCGGGGCAGAGAAGAGGAGCGCTCCGCCGGTCGGGTTTGTGAACTGCGAGATCGACCACAGAGGCACAGAGAACACAGAGGAGGCACACGGACGAGGGGCCCCCGGCCGGTCGGCTTTGCTGAAGAACGATTGAACCGCAGAGGACGCAGGGGACGCAGAGGACGGCACACGAGAGGGGTCCCCCAACGCTCTTCAGCATCTCCTCCCGGCAGGGGCGCCCTATCTTGTGTGCCCGTCCTCTGTGTCTCTGTGCCTCTGTGGTAGCAACCAACAAAGCCGACCGGCGGAGGGCTCCTCTCGTGTGTCCTCGCCGGTGCTTACCTAACGTCTCGCGCCGTCGGCCGTCAGCGTCAGGCGGTAGCGGCCGCCGGGGTCGGCGGGGTCCACCGGCTCGAACCCCATGCGCCGCAGGTAGGCGACGTGCGCCGGCGTGCCGGCCGGGCTCACGATCTCGTCGATGCCGCGGGCGCGGAAGAACTCGGCCTGCTCCTCGAACAGGTACCGGCCGATCCGGAAGTCGCGGTACTGCGGGATCACGAAGTCCAGGTCGACCCGCAGGCAGTGCCCGTCGTGGATCTGGCCGACGAACAGCCCGGCGGGGATGGTGTCGCGCAGGATGAAGAGGTTGAGGTGCTGCTCGGTCGGCGCGTAGGCGAACGTGGGGAGGAAGCGCCGGATCTCCTCGTCGTAGAAGCGCAGGAAGTAGCGCAGGTACTCCGTGTCCGGGCGGACGCTCAGCAGCCGGAAGTACTCCCGCGTCCCCAGCATCTGGCGCAGGTAGTACACGTTGACGCAGACGATGAAGAAGTTGAGGACGCCGACCGGGTACGCGTGGATCAGGAACCCGTACAGCGAGAACGCCGCGGAGCCGAACAGGTTGATCACCCGCAGCCGCAGCACGGAGCTCATCATGAGCGACACGGCCACGAGCACGGAGGCCGCGTAGCCGAGGAGCTCGAGCAGGAAGTGCGTGGTCATTCGGGAAGGGGGATGCGGGATGGGGGATGCGGGATGAACGGCCCCGGAGAGTATCGCATCCCGGGGCCGTTCATCCCGCATCCCCCATCCCGCATCCCGTTACTTGGCGTCCGACGTCGCCGCCGCGGCGGCCGTCGTGCGCGGCTTGAGGTACTTGTCGTACCAGGCCAGGTAGCGCTCCATGCGGTCCTTGCGGTAGCTCGGCAGCGAGATGCCGTGGAACTGCCCCGGGTAGATGACGAGCTGCGTCTCGACGCCGAGGCTGCGCAGCGCCTGGTACATCTGCTCGCTGCCGATCGCCGGGACGTTGAAGTCGCGCTCCCCCACCATGAACAGCGTCGGCGTCGTGATGCGGTCGGCGTGGAAGAACGGGTAGGAGACCTTCATCCACGGCTCCGGGTTCTTCCACGGGAGGCCGAGCTCCGTCTCGTACTGCACGATGTACTGGTCGGCGCCGTACATCGCCATCTGCATCGCGCTCCCGGCGCCGCTGATCGCGGCCTTGAAGCGCTGGTCGGTCGCGATCGTGTAGTCGGTGAGGATGCCGCCGTAGCTCCACCCGCCGATGCCGAGCCGGTTCGGGTCGGCGACGCCGGCCGCCACCGCCGCGTCCACCGCGCCCAGCAGGTCCACGACCTCGAGGTTCCCCCAGTCGCCGTAGATCGCGGTCTGGTACTTCTCGCCGCGGCCGGCGCCGCCGCGGTAGTTCACGTTGAGCACCGCGTAGCCGTTCGCCGCGAACAGCTCGCGCTCGAAGCTGAACGAGTGCTCGTCCTGCCCGTTGGGGCCGCCGTGGATGCGCAGCAGCAGTGGCAGCTTCGCGCCGGGCGCCGCGCCGGCGGGCTTCGCCAGCAGGCTGTGGACCTCGGTGCCGTCCTTGCTGCGGCTGGTGAAGTCCTCGACCGTCGACAGCCGCACCTGCGAGAGCCACTCGTCGTTCTGCTTCGTCAGGCGGCGCATCGCCAGCGGGCCGCCGGCGTTCTTCGCCCCGCCCTCCAGCGCGTAGACCTCGGGGAGCGTGCTGTCGGTGGCGACGAGCGCGACCATCTTCCCGTCCTTCCCCGGCGCCAGCGCGGACACCACGCGCGGCCCGCTCGTCAGGCGCTCGACCTTCCCGCCGGCCGGCCGGACGCGCCCCACCCAGCGGGTGCGGTCGTCGGTGACGGTGAACAGGAGCGCGCCGTCGGGCGCCCATCGCGGCCCGCCGGCGGCGCGGTCCAGCTCCTCGGTCAGGATGCGCGGCGTGCACCCGGCGGGCGCCGTCGCCATGCAGGCGGCGACGTCGACCACGGCGAGCCGGCCCATGTCGTACGCCATGTACTTCGGGTCGCCCCCGCGCACGTAGGCGATGTAGCGGCCGTCGGGGCTCCACGCGGGCGAGTTGTCGCGCCCCGGGTAGTTCGTGATCTGCTTGAGCGCCGCCCCGCCGCGCGCCTCGGCGATCCAGATCTCGGTGTTCTGGTTGCGGTCGACGTCGCCCTCGCCGCGCTTGCTCACGAACGCGACGTACTTGCCGTCCGGCGACCAGCTGACGTCCGACTCGTCGAACGCCGGGCCGCTGGTGAGGAGCTGCGCCTTCTTCGCCTCGACGTCGTAGATGTAGACGCGCTGCCGCTTGCCGCCGAGGTAGCCGACGACGTCGCGCTTGAACGCGTAGCGGTCGATGACGATCGGCTTGGCCGCGCGCCGCCGCGTGCTGTCGGCGCCGGCGCCCGGGCGCGTGGCCGCGGTGTCCGGGTCGTCCTCGATGATGAAGGCGATGCGCTTGCCGTCCGGCGACCACTCGTAGTCGGAGACGCCGCCGCGGAAGTCGGTGAGCTTCTGCGCCTCGCCGCCGGCGCGGTTGAGCAGCCAGAGCTGCGCCCCCGAGCCCGGCGAGCCGGCCACGGCCCCGCTGCCCATGGAGCGCGAGGAGAGGAACGAGAGGTACTTGTTGTCCGGGCTCCAGCGCGCCGAGCTCTCGCCGTCCGGCGTCGAGGTGAGGCGGATGGTCTGCGCGCCGTCCCAGCTCGTCATCCACACGTCGCTGTCGTTGCGGTCGCGCGCCGAGTCGGAGGTGCCGACGGTGTACGAGACCCACGCCCCGTCCGGGGAGCGCTGCGGGTCGCGCACGTCGCGAACGCGGAAGAGGTCGTCCACGCGGAGCGGACGGCGGGCGGCGGGCGCCGCGGCGGCGGTCGACTGCGGCGCCGGCGCCTGCGCGGCGAGCGGCCCAGCGAGCGGCGTGGCGAGGGCGGCCGCCAGCAGTCCGGCGGCGGTGCGAGAACGGAAGGGTGTCGAACGCATACGGTTGCAAGCGGCTCGGGTGAACATCGCACGGGGGTGGAGACCATCCAGTTTGCGCAACGGGGACGGCAACGGCAACGGCATTTTGACAGGATGAACAGAATGAACAGGATGGTGGACAGGATACGGGCCCGCCGGGAGGCGAGCTCTCCCGGGGCCCCCATCCTGTCCACCATCCTGTTCATCTTGTTCATCCGGTCAAAATGCCGTTGCCGTCGCCGCTCATTCCCCTACCTCAGTAGGGTACCGCGCCGGCCGCTCCTATCGACGCTCGATACGTGCAACCCTTTTCTCGTATCGAACGTCTATAGGGCTACCATGCCACGCGACCAGACTCCGCTGCTGCAGGGCACGCTCGACCTGCTGATCCTCAAGGCGCTCTCGCTCGGCGAGCTGCACGGCCTCGGCATCTCGCGCCGGGTCGAGCAGATCACCCGCGGGGCCTACGTCGTGAAGCCCGGCTCCCTCTTCCCCGCCCTCCACCGGATGGAGGAGGCGGGGTGGCTCGCCGCCCGGTGGGGCGAGTCGGAGAACAACCGCCGCGCGAAGTACTACGCGCTCACGAAGGCCGGCCGGCGGCAGCTCGACGCCGAGGCCGCCGAGTGGGGGCGCGTGGCACTCGCGATCTCGTTCGCGCTGCAAGCCACCTGAGCATCGACCACAGAGGCACAGAGACACCGAGGGAGCGGGCCTTGATGAATCAAGGCCCCCACATCTGCTGTAGGGGCGCCCCCTCGGTGCCCTCTGTGCCCTCGGTGGTTCAATCGCTCTTTCTCAATCAGGCATACAAGCATGGGTCTCTTTCGAAACATCTTCCGGCGCGCGCGCGCCGAGCGTGAGCTGGACGAGGAGCTGCGCTCGTACGTCGACATGCTGGCCGACGAGAAGGTGCGCGCCGGGATGAGTCCCGAGGCGGCGCGGCGGGCGGCGCTGGTCGAGGTCGGCGGCGTCGAGCGGGTGAAGGAGGAGGTGCGCGACGTGCGCGCCGGCGCGCTGCTCGAGGCGCTGGCGCGGGACCTCCGCTTCGGCGCCCGCACGCTCCTGCGCGCCCCGGCGTTCACCGCGGCCACCGTGGCCGCGCTCGCGCTCGGGATCGGCGCCACGACGGCCATCTACAGCGTGGTGGACGCCGTGCTGCTGCGGCCGCTGCCGTACGCCGAGGCCGACCGGCTGGTGGCCATCCTGCACCGGGGGCGCGGCCCGGTGTCGCCGGCGAACTTCACCGACTGGCGGCGCGAGGCCACCTCCTTCGACCACGTCGGCGCG
>DATFPD010000119.1:0-11048 GCA_035265005.1 Gemmatimonadaceae bacterium
GGGCTCGACGTCACCTACTTCGTGAACAGCGGCAGCGAGGCCAACGACCTCGCGGTCACCATGGCCCGGCTCTACACCGGCCACCACGACGTGATCGCGGTCCGCAACGGCTACCACGGCGGCAGCCCGAGCGCGATGGGGCTCACCTCGCACAGCACCTGGAAGTTCCCGCTCGGCGGCGGCGACGGGCGCGTGCACCACGCGGTGAGCCCGGACCCGTACCGCAGCCCCTTCTCCGGCACCCCCGAGGAGATCGCGTCGCTCAGCGCGCGGGACGTCCGGGACCTCATCCGCTACTCCACCCCGGGCAAGGTCGCGGCGTTCATCGCCGAGCCCATTCAGGGGGTGGGCGGCGCGACCCACGGGGCGCCTAACTACCTGAGGGAGGTCTACGCCATCATCCGCGAGCACGGCGGGCTCTGCATCGCCGACGAGGTGCAGACGGGGTTCGGCCGCACCGGCGCGCACTACTGGGGATTCCAGCACTCCGGCGTGACGCCGGACTTCGTCACGATGGCGAAGGGGATCGGCAACGGCGCCCCGCTGGGCGCGGTCACCACCCGGATGGAGATCGCGAAGACGCTCGCCCAGCGCCTCCACTTCAACACCTTCGGCGGCAACCCCGTGTCGATGGCCGCCGGACTCGCCGTGCTCGACGTGATCGACGAGGAGGGAATTCAGGAGAACGCCCGCGTCGTCGGCGGGCGGCTCAAGGCCGGGCTCCAGCGCCTCCAGCGCGCCCACCCGCTGGTGGGCGACGTGCGCGGGATGGGGCTCATGCTCGGCGTCGAGCTGGTGCGCGACCCGGCGACCAAGGAGCCGGCGAAGGGCGAGACGCTCGACGTGCTGGAGGCGGCTCGCGAGATGGGCGTCCTGATGGGCAAGGGCGGGATCGACGGGAACGTCCTGCGAATCAAGCCGCCGATGTGCATCACGGCGGCGGACGTGGACTACGCGCTCGACGTGCTCGACCAGGCGCTGACGAAGCGCTGAGAAGTACAGTTGTCAGTTGTCGGTTGAAGTTGTCAGTCGGGAGTGAAGGCCGGACGACTGGCAACTCGCAACCTCGACTGACAACCGACAACTTGTCGTTCGGCGTGCTTCAGGGACTTCTACCACCCCCACTCGGAGGGCTTCATGACTGCCCCGACTCGCTTCACCGGCGCAGCGCTGCAGGGGTTCACGCGGGAGTTCCTGGGGGAGGTGCTCCGCCCCGGCGAGGCGCGCTACGACGAGGCGCGCCGCGTGTGGAACGGGATGATCGACCGGCGGCCGGCGGTGATCGTGCGCGCCGCCAACACCGAGGACGTCCGGCGCGCGATCGCCTTCGCCCGCGCGCAGGGGCTGCCCGTAGCGGTGCGCGGGGGCGGGCACAACGCGGCGGGCCTCGCCGTCTGCGACGACGGGCTGGTGATCGACCTCTCGGCGATGCGGCGGATCGGCGTGGACCCGGCGCGCCGCATCGCGTGGGCGGACGGCGGCGCCACCTGGGCCGAGCTGGACGCCGCGACGCAGGCGCACGGCCTGGCCACGACCGGCGGTCTCATCTCGAGCACCGGGATCGCCGGACTCACCCTCGGCGGCGGCATCGGGTGGCTGATGCGGCGCCACGGCCTCGCCTGCGACAACCTGATCGCCGCCGAGGTGGTGACCGCGGACGGGCGCGTCGTGCGCGCCAGCGAGACCGAGAACCCCGAGCTGCTCTGGGGGCTGCGCGGCGGCGGCGGCAACTTCGGCGTCGTCACCACCCTCGAGTACCGCCTGCACCCGGTGGGGCCGATGATCCTCGGCGGGATGCTCGTGCACCCGCTCGCGCGCGCGGGGGAGGTGCTCCGCTTCTACCGCGACTTCACCGCCGCCGCGCCCGAAGCGCTGACGGTGTTCGCGGTGCTCCTCGTCAGCCCCGAGGGCGCGCCGATCCTCGCCCTCCTCCCGGCCTGGTTCGGGCCGATCGAGGAAGGCCAGGCGCTCCTCCGACCGCTGCGCGAGTTCGGCCCCCCGCTGGCCGACCAGGTGGCGCCGATGCCGTACACGGCGCTCCAGACGATGCTGGACGCCGGCTTCCCGTCGGGGCTCCAGGTCTACTGGCGCGGGGCATTCCTCTCCGAGCTCTCCGACGGGCTGATCGACGCGGCCGTGGCCCGCTCGGCCGCCTCCCCGTCCCCGCTCTCGGCGATCGTCTTCGAGCAGCTGGGCGGCGCGGTGGCCCGCGTGGGACGCGAGGAGACCGCGTTCGACCACCGCGCCGCAGCGTTCAACCTCGCCGTGATCGGGCGCTGGAGCGACCCCGCGGACGCCGAGCGCAACATCGCCTGGACGCGCGGGACGACCGACGTCTTCCGCCCGTTCACGAGTGGCGGCGCCTACGTGAACTACCTCGGCCTGGGCGAGGGCGCCGACCGCGTGCGCGCGGCCTACGGGCCGGAGAAGTTCGCGCGGCTGGTGACGCTCAAGCGCCAGTACGACCCGACCAACGTCTTCCGCTTCAACCAGAACATCCCGCCGGATGCGTGAAAAGGGAGATGGAACGTCCCGGGCGGCTGTCATCCTGAGCGCAGCGAAGGACCTACCGTCCGTGGGCCGGCGCATACCCGGTGAGAGCAGGTCCTTCGCTCCGCTCAGGATGACAGCCGCCCGGGATGCATCTCCGCTCTCCTGACGACATCTCTTCGTTCACCTCCACCTAGCAGCACACCATGCGCTTCGACACGGTCATCAAGGGCGGGAACGTCGTCACCCCCGCCGGCACCTTCACCGGCGACGTCGGCATCTCGGGCGAGAAGATCGCGGCCCTCGGGATGGAGCTCGAGGCCGAGGGCGCGAAGGTGATCGACGCGCGCGGGCACCACGTGATCCCGGGGGTGCTCGACGTGCACGTGCACCTCGAGCTCCCCTTCTGCGGCACCACCTCGGCCGACGACTACCGGACCGGCACCCGCGCCGGCGCCCGCGGCGGCGTCACGACGCTGATCGACTTCGCCATCCCCTACGCCGGCGAGTCGCTGGGCCAGGCGGCCGACAACTGGATGAAGAAGGCCGAGGGGAAGTCGCTGATCGACTACACCTTCCACATCTGCATCACGCGGTGGAAGGAGCACAAGGACCAGATCAAGGGGATGGTCGAGCGCGGCTTCACCACCTTCAAGGAGTTCATGATCTACGAGTCCGAGGGGTGGCAGTCGGACGACCGGGCCCTCTTCGGCACGCTCGAGAAGATGAAGGAGTACGGCACCATGCTCCTCGTGCACGCCGAGTCGGCGCGGGTGCTCGACGAGCTGATCGAGCGCTACCACACGCCGGAGATGATGGAGCGCCACGGCGCGAAGCTGCACGCCATGACGCGCCCCAACTTCGTCGAGGCCGAGGCGATCCAGCGCGCCGTGCAGTGGTGCGAGGCGACCGGCGGGCAGCTCTACATCGTCCACATGTCCACGGGCGAGGGCGCCGACATCGTCCGCGCCGCCCAGGCGCGCGGCGTCCCCGTGATCGCCGAGACGTGCGTGCAGTACCTGGTGCTGGACGACTCGGTGTTCGGGCGCGAGGACGGGCACCTCTTCGCCTGCTGCCCGCAGCTCAAGAAGCCGGCCGACGTCGAGCGGCTCTGGCAGGGGCTCAGGCGCGGCGAGGTCTCGGTCATCTCCACCGACACCTGCACCTTCACGCGCGAGCAGAAGGCGATGTGGCAGGGCGACTGGACGAAGATCCCGAGGGGGATGCCGGGGCTCGAGACGCTGCTCCCGCTCGCCTACACGCGCGGCGTGCTGGAGGGGCGGATGACGCTCGAGGAGATGTGCGCGAAGCTGAGCACGAACCCGGCGAAGATCATGGGGCTCTACCCGCGGAAGGGCGCCATCCAGGTCGGCGCCGACGCCGACCTCGCGATCATCCACCCGCGCAGCGCGCTGCGGGTGGCGCCTGACGAGATGGAGACGAACGCCGACTGGTCGCCCTACGAGGGGTGGGAGCTGGCGGGCTTCGCGCGCACCACGCTCTCGCGCGGCGAGGTGATCGTGGACGGCTACGCGGTCGTCGGGCGGGAGGGGCGCGGCCGGTGGCTGCCGCGCACCTCGGCCGGCCTCGAGGGGACGCGGGCCGAGCCGGTCGCGTCGCGCATCTCGCGCGGGCCGATGTCGCCGCTGCGGGCGATGGACGAGCGCGAGACGGCGGCGGCGGGGAGCGCCGCAGGCAGCGCCGCAGGCAGCGCCGGAGGCGCCGGGCGGTGACGGTCCCGATCGCGAAGCGGGCGAGTCCGGCGGCCTACGTGCCGCCGGACTTCGTCACCACCGACGAGGACCTGTCGCACAGCCCGCTCTGGAACCCGGACCTCGCGCCAACGCCGCTCGAGCGGCGCACCTGGTCCACCTACAACATCGCGGCGCTCTGGATCGGGATGAGCGTGGTCATCACGACCTACACGCTCGCCTCGGGGCTGATGACGCAGGGGATGACGTGGTGGCAGGCGATGCTCACCATCCTCCTCGGCAACACGATCGTCCTCGTCCCGATGATCCTGAACGCGCACGCCGGCACGAAGTACGGGATCTCCTTCCCCGTCCTCTGCCGCGCGGCGTTCGGCGTGCGCGGGGCCAACGTGCCGGCGATGCTGCGCGCCGTGGTCGCCTGCGGGTGGTTCGGCATCCAGACCTGGATCGGCGCGCTGGCGCTGGACGCGCTCCTCCGCGCCGCCTGGACGGGCTGGGCGGGGATCCCCGGCAACACCTGGATCGCGTTCGCGCTGTTCTGGGGGATCCAGGTGGCGATCATCCTCAAGGGCACCGAGGGGATCAAGGTCCTGGAGAGCTGGTCGGCGCCCCTCCTGCTGGGCGGCGGCGCGCTGCTGCTCTGGTGGGGGGTGTCGCGCGGCGGCGGGATGGGACACGTGCTCGCGGAGTCGCAGCGGCTCCAGCAGGGGCACGGGTCGTTCTGGGCGCTCTTCCCGGCCGCGCTGACGGCCAACGTCGGCTACTGGGCGACGCTCAGCCTCAACATCCCGGACTTCACCCGCTACGCCCGCAGCCAGCGCTCGCAGGCGCTGGGCCAGGCGTTAGGCCTGCCGACGACGATGACGGCGTTCGCGTTCATCGGCGTCGCGGTGACGAGCGCGACGATCGTCATCTTCGGCCAGGCGATCTGGGACCCGGTGGTGCTGGTGAGCCGGATCGGCGGCGCGGGGACGATCATCTTCGCGGCGCTGGTCGTGCTGGCGGCGCAGCTCACGACCAACATGGCGGCCAACGTCGTCTCGCCGTCGAACGACTTCTCGAACCTGAGCCCGCGCCGCATCAGCTACGTCGCCGGCGGGCTGATCACCGCGGTCCTCGGCATCGTCATGATGCCGTGGAAGCTCTACTCCGACGCCGCCGCCTACATCTTCACCTGGCTCCTCGGCTACTCGAGCCTCATGGGCGCGCTCGGCGGCATCCTGATCGCCGACTACTGGGTCGTGCGGCGCCAGCGCCTGTCGCTCCCCGACCTCTTCCGCGAGCACGGGATCTACGAGTACCGGAACGGCGTGAACGGGCGGGCCATTCTGGCGCTCGTCCTCTCGGTGCTCCCGGTGATCCCGGGCTTCGTCCGCGCCGTCTCGACCCCGGGCGGCCAGGTCGCCGACCCCGGCTTCTTCGATCGCATCTACACGTACGCGTGGTTCGTGACCTTCGCGCTGAGCTTCGCGCTGTATCTGGCGCTGATGCGGGGGCGCTCGCGAGAACTGCTGGCCACGGATGAACGCGGATGAACACGGATGAACACCGTGTCATCCGCGTTCGGCAGTCGACGTAGCCTCATTGGAGAACATGCATGCCCCAGATCGTGAAGTGTGGTTTGATCCAGGCCTCCCACGCCTGCGGCACCGACGAGCCGATCGAGACGATTCGTGAGGCGAACGTCACCAAGCACCTCGAGCTGATCGAGCAGGCGGGGCGGGAGGGGGTGCAGATCCTCTGCATGCAGGAGATCTTCACCGGCCCCTACTTCTGCGCCGAGCAGAGCCCGCGGTGGTACGACGCCGTCGAGCACATCCCCGACGGGCCGACCACGCGGCTGATGCAGGACGTCGCCAAGAAGTACGGGATGGCGATCGTCGTCCCGCTGTACGAGGAGGAGGCGACCGGCGTCTACTACAATACGGCCGCCGTGATCGACGCCGACGGGACGTACCTCGGCAAGTACCGGAAGAACCACATCCCGCACTGCGCGCCGGGCTTCTGGGAGAAGTTCTACTTCCGCCCCGGGAACCTCGGCTACCCGGTGTTCAAGACGCAGTACGCCGACGTCGGCGTCTACATCTGCTACGACCGCCACTTCCCCGAGGGGGCGCGCGAGCTGGGGCTCAACGGCGCCGAGATCGTCTTCAACCCCTCGGCGACCGTGGCCGGCCTCTCCGAGTACCTGTGGAAGCTGGAGCAGCCGGCGCACGCGGTGGCGAACGCGTTCTACGTCGGCGCGATCAACCGCGTCGGGCACGAGGCGCCCTGGAACATCGGCGAGTTCTACGGCCAGAGCTACTTCTGCGATCCGCGCGGCAAGATCGTCGCCGAGGCCGGGCGCGACCGCGACCAGCTCGTGACCGCGGAGCTCGACCTCGACCGGATCCGCGAGGTGCGCAACGTCTGGCAGTTCTACCGGGACAGAAGGCCGGAGACGTACGGGGGGCTGTGCAAACTGTAGGCTGGGCAGTGGTGGGTCCTTGATTCATCAAGGGCCCACCGCAAACCCAGGATGCCCCTCTGCCGAGCGCCGAGTCCCGATGCCCGAGTCCCGATGTTAATCGCCCTCACCCGCGACGTCAGCCCCGCGATCGCGAGCTGCGAGCTCACGCATCTCGCGCGCGCGCCGATCGACGTCGAGCGGGCGCGCGCCGAGCATCGCGCGTACGAGCGCTCGCTGGCCGAGGCGGGGTGCGCGGTCGAGCGGGTCGAGCCGGCGCCCGAGCTGCCGGACTCGGTGTTCATCGAGGACGCCGCGGTCGTGCTCGACGAGCTGGCGGTGGTCACCCGCCCGGGCGCCGAGTCGCGGCGCGCCGAGACGCCGGCGGTGGCGGCGGCGCTCGGCCGCCACCGCGCCGTCGTCAGGCAGATCGAGCCCCCCGGGACGCTCGACGGCGGCGACGTGCTGGTCGTCGGCCGCCGCGCGTTTGTGGGGCGCTCGGGCCGCAGCAACCGCGCCGGCATCGAGCAGCTCCGGCGCATCCTCGGCGAGTACGGCTACGAGGTGCGCGCCGTCCCGACGCGCGGCTGCCTCCACCTCAAGAGCGCGGTCACGCGAGTCGGCGAGGCGCTCCTGCTGATCAACCGCGAGTGGGCGCCGTCCGAGGCCTTCTCCCGCCTCGGCCTCACCCTGCTCGACGTGCACCCGGACGAGCCCTTCGCCGCCAACGCCCTGCGCGTGAACGGCACCGTGATCTACCCGGCCGCGTTCCCCCGCACCGCCGACCTGCTGGACCATCGCGGCGTCCGACTGAGCACGGTGGAGGCCGGCGAGCTGGCCAAGGCCGAGGGCGCGGTCACCTGCTGCAGCCTCGTCTTCGCCGCCAGGAACACTCTATCGGGATGATTTGAGGAGATCGACCACAGAGGCACGGAGACACCGAGGAGGGGCACACGGACGAGGGGCCCCCGGCCGGTCGGCTCTGCTGAAGAACGATTGAACCGCAGAGGACGCAGAGGACGCAGAGGAGGGCACACGGGAGAGGGATCCCTCTGCCGGGAGGAGATGTGAAGGGCCCTGAGAGGGGTCGCGGCCGCAGGGTCCTCCCCCGGCCGTTCGGCATCTCCTCCCGAGCGAGGGAGAATCTCTTGTGTGCCCTCCTCTGCGTCCTCTGTGCCTCTGTGGTCGATTCGCTCTTCAGCAAAGCCGACCGAGCGAGGGCTCCTCTTCCGTGTGCCCCTCCTCGGTGTCTCCGTGCCTCTGTGGTCGAATTTTTCGACTCGTCCCGGCCCGGGCACTTGCACGGCGCGCCGACCGAGAGCACGCTTCTCGCAGGGGCGAGATCGCTCGCACTTCGACCAACGGGAGACCAGGCTGCATGGCCCTGACTCGTCGGCAGTTTCTCGCGCGGTCCGGCGTCGCCGCCAGCGGGACCGCGCTCGGCGGGCTCGTCGCGCTCGGGGCCAATCCGGAGAAGCTGCGCGCGGCGACCGTGCCGCTGGCGTGGAAGATCGGCGAGACGAAGACCGTGCCGTCCATCTGCCCGTACTGCGCGGTGGGGTGCGGGCTGCTGCTGCACGTGCGCGACGACACGCTCGTGAACGTCGAGGGGAACCCCGACTCGCCGATCAATCGCGGGAACCTCTGCCCCAAGGGCGCGGCGAGCTTCCAGCTCACCGTGAACCCCGAGCGGCAGAAGAAGGCGCTCTACCGCCGCCCCGGCGGCACGGCGTGGGAGCCGATCGAGCTCGAGCGGGCGATGGACATGATCGCCGAGCGCGTGAAGCGGACGCGCGACGCCACGTGGCGGAGCACCGCGACCGTGAACGGCCGGCAGGTGACGGTCAACCACACGATGGCGATCGCCTCGCTCGGCGGCGCGACGCTCGACAACGAGTGGAACTACGCGCAGTCGAAGCTGTGGCGCGGGCTCGGCGGGCTGTTCATCGAGAACCAGGCGAGGATATGACACTCCGCCACGGTCCCCGGTCTGGGGGTCACGTTCGGCAGGGGCGGGGCGACGACGTTCCAGCAGGACCTCATGAACGCCGACTGCATCGTCATCATGGGGTCGAACTTCGCCGAGTGCCATCCGGTGGGGTTCCGCTGGGTGATGAAGGCGAAGGAGCGCGGCTGTAAGGTCATCCACGTCGACCCGCGGTTCACGCGCACGAGCGCGATGGCGGACCAGTACTGCCCCATCCGCTCGGGCACCGACATCGCGTTCCTCGGCGGGTTGATCAACTGGGTGCTGGAGAACGACCGCTGGTTCGAGGAGTACGTCGTCGCGTACACCAACGCGGCGACGATCGTCGGCGACGACTTCCGGGACACCGAGGACCTCGACGGCCTCTTCTCCGGCTTCGACCCGCAGGCGCGGAAGTACGACACGAAGTCGTGGGCGTACGCGGGGACGGGGCACACCCAGGAGCAGCTGGCGAAGGGCGCCGACGAGCCGCACACGAAGGAGGGGCAGCCGGGGACCGACTACCGTCGCACCCCGCCGCGGACCGACCCCACGCTCCGGCACCCGCGCTGCGTCTTCCAGATCCTGAAGCGGCACTACGCGCGCTACACGCCGGAGATGGTCGCGCGCGTCTGCGGCTGCACGGCCGAGCAGTTCCTCCAGGTGGCGCACGCGCTCGCCGACAACTCGGGGCGCGAGCGCACGAGCGCGTTCGCGTACGCGGTGGGGTGGACGCAGCACACGGTCGGGGTGCAGTACATCCGGGCGGCCGGCATCCTCCAGGCGCTGTTAGGCAACATGGGCCGTCCCGGGGGCGGGATCATGGCGCTGCGGGGCCACGCGACCATTCAGGGCTCCACCGACATCGCGACGCTCTACAACCTGCTCCCCGGCTACCTGCCGGCGCCCACCGCGCAGGCGCCGGAGCACGACACGCTCGAGGGCTACCTCGGCAAGGAGATGCCGACGACCGGCTGGTGGTCGAACGGGCGCAAGTACGTGGTGTCGTTCCTCAAGGCGTGGTACGGCGACGCGGCGACGAAGGACAACGAGTGGGGCTACCAGCTGCTGCCGAAGAACGTCGGCGACCACTCGCACATGCCGATGTTCACCGCGATGAGCGAGGGGGTGATCAAGGGGTTCATGGCGATCGGCCAGAACCCCGCGGTGGGCGGGCAGAACGCGGTGTTCCAGCGCGCGGCGCTGGCGAAGCTCGAGTGGATGGTCGTGCGCGACATCTTCATGACCGAGACGGCCGAGTTCTGGAAGGCGCCCGACGTCGAGAACCCGGCGGCGATCCAGACCGAGGTGTTCTTCCTCCCCGCCGCCACCGTCCCCGAGCTGGACGGCTCCTTCACCAACACGCAGCGCCTGGTGCAGTGGCACGAGAAGGGCGTCGAGCCGCCTGGGGACTGCCGCAGCGACCTGTGGTACACGCACCACCTGGCCCTGCGGCTCAAGAAGCTGTATGGGTACGACGGCGGGAAGGGGGAAGGGGGAAGAGGGATGAACCGCTCCCCGGAAGCCACGGCTTCCCGGGCGGCCGTTCGTCCCCCTTCCCCCTTCCCCCTTCCCTCAGACGATCCGTTCTCGTCCCTGACATGGGACTTCGAAGCGGACCCACGCGGCGAGCCGAGCGCGGAGTCCATTCTCAAGGAGATCAACGGCTACACGCTCCCAGACCGCGCGCAGGTGAAGTCGTTCGCCGACCTGAAGGACGACGGGACGACGGCCAGCGGGGCGTGGATCTACACCGGGGTCTACCCGCAGGCGGGGGTGAACAAGGCGGCGTCGCGCGTCGCCGACGACTGGGTGTCGTTAGGGTGGGCGTTCGCCTGGCCGGCCAACCGGCGCATCCTCTACAACCGGGCCGCCGCCGACCCCGAGGGGCGGCCGTGGTCGGAGCGGAAGAAGTACGTCTGGTGGGACCCGGCGGCGGCGAACGACGCGGGGCCGCCCGGCAAGTGGGTGGGCTACGACGTCCCCGACTTCCCGGTCTCCAAGCCGCCCGGCTACAAGGGAGTCTGGGCGAAGGGGGGCGTGGACGCGCACGACGGGACGAGCCCGTTCATCATGAAGCCCGACGGCAAGGCCTGGCTCTACGCGCCGGCGGGGCTGGTGGACGGCCCGCTCCCCACCCACTACGAGCCGTGGGAGGGGCCCGTGCCTAACGCGCTCTACGCGGCCGCGCCGCGCAACCCGGTGGCCAAGCTGTTCAACGTCGTCGGCAACCGGTACATCGACCCCGGCGACCCGAACTTCCCCGTGGTCATCTCGACCTACCGCCTGACCGAGCACCACCTGAGCGGCGCGATGTCGCGCTGGCTGCCCTGGCTGGCGGAGTTGCAGCCGGAGATGTTCATCGAGATCAGCGAGGAGCTGGCCAACGAGCTGCACATCAAGAACACCGAGGAGGTCGTCGTCGAGAGCCCGC
>DATFPD010000120.1:0-8455 GCA_035265005.1 Gemmatimonadaceae bacterium
CAACCAGGTGGTCGCGGTCGATGCGGCCACGGGCGCCGAGGCGTGGCGGGTGCGCATCGGCGACATCAACCGCGGTGAGACCATGACCATGGCGCCGCTGGTGGTGAAGGGGAAGGTGATCGTCGGCAACTCGGGGGGCGAGTTCGGCGTGCGCGGCTGGATCATGGCGCTCGACGCCGCCACCGGCCGCATCGCCTGGAAGGCCTACGCCACCGGGCCTGACGAGGAGGTGCTGATCGGCCCCGGCTTCCGCCCCTTCTACCCGCTGGACCGCGGTCGGGACCTCGGCGTGCGGTCGTGGCCGCCCTCGATGTGGCAGACCGGGGGCGCCACCGCGTGGGGGTGGGTCTCCTACGACCCCGCGCTCGACCTCATCTACTACGGCACCGGCAACGCCGGCCCCTGGAACCCCGAGCTGCGCCCGGGCGACAACAAGTGGTCGGCGACGATCTTCGCCCGGGACCCGGACGACGGCCGGGCGCGCTGGGCCTACCAGTTCGACCCGCACAACGACCAGGACTACGACGCGATCAACGAGAGCATCCTGCTCGACGTGCGCGACCGCGGCGGCCGCACTCGTCAGGCGCTGATCCGCGCCGAGCGCAACGGGTACGTCTACCTGATGGACCGCGGCACCGGCCAGGTGATCTCGGCCGACACCTTCACCTACGTGACGACGGTGCGTCGGGTGGACACGGTCACCGGGCAGCCGGACAAGGTCTCCGCGAAGAGCATCAAGACCGGCGAGGTCACGCGCCTGGTCTGCCCGGCGGTGCAGGGGAGCAAGAACTACTCGCCCGCCGCCTACTCGCCGCGCACGCGGCTGGTCTACTTCCCGTCCAACAACCTGTGCATGGACGTGATCGGGACCGACGCCAACTACATCGCCGGCACGCCCTACCTGGGCACGATCCAGATCGCCTACGCGGCGCCGGGGCACACCCGCGGCACCTTCTTCGCCTGGGACCCCGAGCGCCGGCGCAAGGCGTGGGCGATCCCGGAGTACTTCCCGGTGTGGGGGGGCGCGCTGGCGACGGCCGGGGACGTGGTGTTCTACGGCACGATGGACCGCTGGTTCAAGGCGGTGGACGCGCGCACGGGGAAGGAGCTGTGGAAGTTCCGCACCGGCTCCAGCGTCATCGCCCAGCCGATCTCCTTCCGCGGCCCCGACGGCCGCCAGTACGTCGCGGTCTACGACGGCGTCGGCGGCTGGGCGGGGACCGTCGTCTCGCTCCGCCTGTCGCCTGACGACTCCACCGCCGGCGACGGCATGGTGGGCGCCATGACCGACCTGCCGAGGTACACGGACAAGGGGGGGACGTTGTACGTCTTCCGACTGCCATGAGAGGCGACGGGATGCGGGATGCGGGACGCGGGATGAACGACCTCGGGATGCGTCGTGCGGCTTTTCATCCCGCGTCCCGCATCCCGCATCCCCTGCTCGTCGTATGCTTCGCCGTCGCCGCAGCGGCCTGCAACCGCGGCGCGCCCGCCACGCCGGGCGCGTCCACGGCGCAGGGCGCCCTGCAGGTCAACGAGCGCCTCCAGCCCGGGCGGGACCTGCGGAGCGCGCAGGCGCGCGGGCTGGAGGGGAACGCGTACGCGGTGAGCGAGGGGAAGCGCCTCTACGAGCAGTGGAACTGCGCCGGCTGCCACTCGCCGCGCGGGGGGGGCAACATCGGGCCGTCGCTCATGGACAGCGTGTGGATCTACGGCAGCAGCCCCGAGAACATCTTCGCGACGATCGTCGAGGGGCGCCCGAACGGGATGCCGGCGTTCCGCGGTCGCATCAACAACGAGGACGTCTGGAAGCTGGTGGCGCACGTGCGCACGCTGGCCGCGCTCACGTCGATGAACGTGCGCTCCGGCCGCAGCGAGGGGATGCACCAGAGCGGCCCGCCCGACCCGCAGGAGCGCCCGCAGATCCCGATGGACCGCCGCGTCACCCCGCTCACGCTCCCGCCAGACTCCTCGGAGCACCGGCAATGACGGAACGGCGAATCCACCACAGAGGCACAGAGGACACAGAGGACGTGCACGAAGGGAGGGGCGAGGCACGCCTCGCCCCTGCAACCGGGACGAGATGCTATCTCGGGAGTGAGGGGCGATCTCCCGTGTGCCCGTCCTCCGTGTCCTCTGTGCCTCTGTGGTCGATCTTGCTGTTCGCCGCCTGCTCGGACCCGCAGGACGTGATGAACCCCGCCGGGCCGCAGGCGGAGCGCATCGCGCGGCTGGGGTGGACGCTGATCGGGGTCGCCGCCGTCGTGGCGCTGCTGGTGTACGCCGCGCTGGCGATGGCCGTGTGGCGCGGCCGGCGGCGCGCCGCGCGCGGCGAGCCGGCCGACGTGACGCCGGCCGGGGAGCGGCGGATCGCGCGCGTGAACGCGACCGCGGCCGCGGTCTCGCTCCTCATCCTGCTCCTCTTCGTCGTCGCCAGCGCGGCCACGGGGCGCGCGATCTCCTGGCCGAAGATGAAGGACGGCCGCGGCACCACGCCGATCGGCGACCAGGCGCCGCTGACGGTCGAGGTCACCGGGCACCAGTACTGGTGGGAGATGCGCTACGTCGACCCCTCCGACCCGAGCCGCAGCCTGACGACGTCGAACGAGCTGCACATCCCGGTCGGCCGCCCGGTGCGGGTGGTGCTCAAGACGCGCGACGTGATCCACAGCTTCTGGATCCCCAACCTGCACGGCAAGCAGGACATGGTCCCCGGGCACGACCAGCAGACCTACATCCGCGCCGACCGCCCGGGCTACTACCGCGGGCAGTGCGCCGAGTTCTGCGGGCACCAGCACGCGAAGATGGCGTTCGACGTCGTCGCCGAGCCGGCGGCGCAGTTCCAGACCTGGTACGAGAACTCGCTGATGCCCGCCGCCGCCCCGCCCGACTCCTCGGCGCGGCGCGGGCAGCGGGTCTTTCTCAGCAGCTCGTGCGTGATGTGCCACGCGATCAACGGCACGCCGGCCGGGAGCCGGGTCGGCCCCGAGCTCACGCACCTGGCCAGCCGCCTGACGATCGCCGCCGGCACGCTCCCCAACACCCGCGGCCACCTGGGCGGCTGGGTCATGAACCCGCAGGCGATCAAGCCCGGCTCGCACATGCCGGCCAACGAGCTGTCGCCTGACGAGCTGAACGCGCTGCTCGATTACCTGAGGAGCTTGAAGTGATCGGAGCCCCCGCATGGCGATAACCGAGCCCCTCGTCATCACCGACCCCGCGCACCAGCTCCCCTCGGGCGCCGACGACACGGCGGGCGAGGCAGACCTGCGCGAGCGGCTGGAGCGCGTCTGGAAGGACCCGCCGGGGTTCTGGGGGTGGCTCACCACCACCAACCACCGGCGCATCGCCCTCCGCACCATCATCACCGCGTTCATCTTCTTCCTCCTCGCCGGCCTCGAGGCGGCGATGATGCGCGCGCAGCTCGCGCGCCCCGAGAACGCCTGGATCGGCCCCGACCTCTACAACCAGCTCTTCACCACCCACGGCACCGCGATGATGTTCCTCTTCGCCGTGCCGATGGTGGAGGGGATGGCGCTCTACTTCGTGCCGCTCATGATCGGCACGCGCAACGTCGCCTTCCCCCGGCTCAACGCCTACGGCTACTGGACCTACCTGATCGGCGGCGTCCTGCTCTACGTCTCGCTGTTCATGAACACCGGCCCCGACGCCGGCTGGTTCGCCTACGTCCCGCTCTCGGGCCCGGAGTTCTCGCCGGGGAAGCGCACCGACATCTGGGCGCAGATGATCACCTTCACCGAGATCGCCGGGATCATCGGCGCGATCGAGATCATCGTCACGACGTTCAAGCAGCGCGCGCCCGGGATGTCCCTCAACCGCATCCCGCTCTTCGTCTGGGCGATGAACGTCATGGCGTTCATGGTGCTCTTCGCCCTCACGACGGTCGCCGTGGCGAGCCAGTTCCTGGCGATGGACCGCCTCATCGGCACGCACTTCTTCAACGTCGCCGAGGGCGGGGACCCGCTGCTCTGGCAGCACCTGTTCTGGTTCTTCGGCCACCCCGAGGTCTACATCATCTTCATCCCCGCCCTGGGGATGGTCTCGGCGATCGTCGCCACCTTCACGCGGCGCCCGGTCTTCGGCTACTCGGCGAACGTGCTGGCGATGGTCGCCACGGGGTTCCTGTCGTTCGGGCTGTGGGTCCATCACATGTTCGCGACCCCGCTGCCGCAGCTCGGCGAGACTTTCTTCACCGCCGCCAGCGCGATCATCACGCTGCCGAGCGGGATCCAGATCTTCGGCTGGATCGCGACGATCTGGTCGGGGCGGGCGCGCTTCGACACGCCGCTGCTCTACGTCGTCGGCTTCATCGTCCTGTTCGTGATCGGCGGCGTGACCGGGGTGATCCTGTCGTCGGTGCCGGTGGACCTCCAGTACCACGACACCTTCTTCGTCGTCGCGCACTTCCACTACGTGCTGATCGGCGGGATGGTCTTCCCGCTCTTCGGCGCCTTTTACTACTGGTTCCCGAAGGTCACCGGGCGGATGCTGGACGAGCGGCTGGGGAAGGTGCAGTTCTGGCTCTTCTTCACCGGCGTGAACCTGACGTTCTTCCCGCAGTTCATCCTCGGGCTCCAGGGGATGCCGCGCCGCGTCTACACCTACCTCGAGGAGACGGGGTGGGGCGACATGAACCTGCTCTCGACGTCAGGCGCGGTGGTGATCGCCCTCAGCGTCCTGCTCTTCCTGGTCAACGCCGCGAAGTCATGGCGCGGCGGGCGGCTCGCCGGCGCCGATCCGTGGGGCGGCGAGTCGCTGGAGTGGGCGGTCAGCTCCCCGCCGCCCAGCTACGGCTTCGCGCACATCCCGGTCGTCCGCGGCCGCTCGGCGCTCTGGGCCGCCGGCGCCGAGCTGCCGGTGGTCGCCGGCCTCCGCACCGACCGGCGCGAGGTGCTGCTGACGACGGTGCAGGACGCCGAGCCCGACGGGCGGCAGGAGGACCCCAACCCGACCATCGCGCCCGTGCTGGTCGCGATCGCCACCGGCGTCGGCTTCATCGGGCTCATGTTCACGCCGTGGGGGATCGTCGTCGGTGCCGCGCTCTCCTTCCCGGCCTTCCTCGTCTGGGCGTGGCCGCGCGGCAAGGAGCACCCGGAGCACGAGATCGTGGAGGTGCCGGAATGACCGCCCCCCGGCGACGCGACGAGCCGTACGCGGGGATCGGCCCCGCCCCACAGGCGCCGAGCGCGCTCGAGCGCCCGATGCGCATCGTGGCCGACGTGTCGGAGCTGCCGACCGTCTCGTTCGGCAGCCGCAACATTGTCTGGTGGGGGCAGGTCGGCTTCATGGTGGTGGAGGGGACGACGCTCGCGATCATCCTCGCGAGCTACCTCTACCTGCGCCGCAACTTCGAGTCGCTGCCGCCGCTGCGCACGCCGCTGCCGGACCTGGGCCTGCCGACGGTCAACATGGTGCTGCTGCTGCTCTGCCTCGTCCCGGCGCGCCTCCTCGACCGCGCCGCGAAGCGCCTCGACCGCGCGGCCACCACGCTCTGGCTCTGGGTGGGGACCGCGCTCATGGCGGTGGTGACGGTGCTGCGCTACCTGGAGTTCCGGTCGCTCCACGCGCACTACGACCTCAACGCGTACGCGTCGGCCGCCTGGGCGATCCTGTTCACGCACTTCACCCTGCTCGTCGTGGACGTGGTCGAGAGCGGGACGATCGCGGCCATCTACTCGACCGGGCGCGACGAGCCGAAGCACTTCACGGACGCGGCCGACGACGCGTTCTACACGCACTTCATGGTGCTCTCCTGGGTGCCGGCCTACATCGTGGTCTACTGGCTGCCGAGGTGGCTGTGAGGACCGCGTCGGGGGAGACGGCGACCGTCCGCCCCGAGGTGGTGCCGAAGGAGCGGCCGCCGGTGTCGGACGGGGCGCTCTGGGCGGGCGCCCTCGCCGGGCCGCTCGCGTTCTTCCTGCACCTCCAGCTCGACTACGTCTACGTGCCGTGGACCTGCGAGCACGGCGGCCGCTGGCTGCTGCACCTGGTCGCGCTGCTCGCGATCGCGCTCACTGCGGCAGGGACCGCGCTCTCCTGGCGCAACCTCGACCGCGCCGGCCGCGAGTGGCCTGAAGAACAGCACGAGGGCGGCTCCCTCGCCCGCAGCCGCTTCGTCGCCGGCCTCGGCGTCGCGATGGGCGCGCTCTTCCTGCTCGTGATGCTCGCCCAGTGGATCCCGATCTGGATCCTGGATCCGTGTCACCGGGCGTGATGAAGCGGGAAGGGGGAAGGGGGATGGGGGATGAGCTGCTTCCGCCGACAGCCTGCCCTGAGCGCCAGCGAAGGGTGCATCCCCCACCTCCCATCCCCCTTCCCCATCTCGTCGTCACGCTCCTCCTCCTTCCCGCCACCGCCCTCGCCCACGACGGCCGGCCGGTCGAGCCGCACGACCTCTGGCGGGCGTGGAGCTGGGAGCCGTGGGTGGTGCTGGGGCTCGCGCTCTCGGCGTGGCTGTACGCGCGCGGGGCGCTGGCCATTCGGCGGGGGGCGCGTGGGCGGGAGCGGCGGCTCGTGCCGATGGCGCCGCCGGCGGCCGGCGGGCGGCGCGAGGCGGCCTGGTTCGCCGCCGGGTGGGCGGCGCTCGCGGCGGCGCTGGTCTCGCCGCTCCACGCGTTAGGCGGCGCGCTCTTCTCGGCGCACATGGCGCAGCACGAGCTGCTGATGGTGGTGGCGGCGCCGCTGCTCGTGCTCGGGCGGCCGCTGGTCCCGGCGCTCTGGGCGCTGCCGCCCGGATGGCGGCGGCGGGCGGGGGCGGCGGCGCGGCCCCCAGCGGCGCGGGCGGTCTGGGGGGCGCTCACCGCGCCGCTCCCGGCGACCATCGTCCACGGCGCGGCGATCTGGGCGTGGCACATGCCCGCGCTCTACCAGGCGTCGCTCGCCAGCGAGGGGGCGCACGCGCTCCAGCACGCCAGCTTTCTCGGGACGGCGCTCCTCTTCTGGTGGGCGTTCCTGCGCGGCGGCGCCCGGCGGCGGCGCGCGGCGGCCGGCGTCGCCGTGCTCTGCCTCTTCTTCACGACGCTGCACACCGGGCTGCTCGGCGCGTTCCTCACCTTCTCCGGCTCACTCTGGTACCCCGCCTACGGCGCGACGACGGCGCCGTGGGGGCTGATGCCGCTCGACGACCAGCAGCTCGCGGGGCTGATCATGTGGATCCCCGGCGGCATCGCCTACACCGTGGCCGGCCTCGCCTTCCTGGCGCGCTTGCTGCGCGACGAGACGCGCACATCGGAGCCGTCGTATGCACACTCGATTGCGTCCTAACGTCTTCGCCCTGGCACTCGCCGCCGCTGCGGCAACCGCCGCCTGCGGCACCAGCCACGCCGCCGAGCAGGAGGCCGCCGCCCTCACCGGCGGCGACCCGGCGCGGGGGCGCGCGGCGATCCGCGCCTACGGCTGCGGCTCCTGCCACCACATCAAGGGCGTGGGCGGCGCCGAGGGGACCGTCGGCCCGCCGCTCGAGGGGATCGGCGGCCGCAGCTTCATCGGCGGCGTCCTCCCGAACACGCCGGACAACATGGTGCGCTGGATCCAGGACCCGCGCCGCGTCGACTCGCTCACCGCGATGCCCACGCTCGGCGTCCCCGAGTCCGACGCCCGCGACATCGCGGCCTATCTCTACTCGGTGAAATAGCCCGTCCAACGCGTCGGGAACCCGTCCCGACAACGAAGCCAAGGCCGCCATGAAATCCGAGCACGAGCGGAAGCAGGAGAAGAAGGCGAAGGAGCCCACCGCGCGCCCGGAGCGGGTGAGCGAGCCCGAGAAGGGGACGCGGCTCTCGGCGGTCGAGATCCACGACAACATCCTCGCCGGCGCCGCCGAGGACATGGAGCGGCCCGCGGTCTCGCTCCTCTGGTCCTCGTTCACGTCGGGGCTGGTGATCGGCTTCAGCCTGCTCGCCGGCGCGTACCTGTCGTCGTACGCGTCCTCGGAGATGGGCAAGCAGGCGATGACCGCGGTCGGCTACCCGTTAGGCTTCATCTTCGTCGTGCTCGGCCGGAGCGAGCTCTACACCGAGAACACCCTCGAGCCGATCATCCCGCTCCTGCACAAGCGCGACCGGAAGACGCTGATGGAGATGCTCCGCCTGTGGGGGCTCCTCCTGCTCGGCAACCTCGTCGGCGCGCTCGTCTTCGCGTGGCTCCTGGCCCGCACGCCGATGGTCCAGCCCGAGCTGCACGAGGCGCTGCGCAAGACCGCCGAGGAGGGGACGAGGGGCGACTTCGGCATGAACCTGTACAAGGGGATCTTCGGCGGCTGGCTGATCGCGCTCATGGCGTGGCTCCTGGCGAGCACCGCCCAGCGCCTCCCGCAGATCGTCATCATCTGGCTCTCGACCGCCCCGATCGCCGCCTTCGCCTTCCGCCACTCGATCGTCGGCGCGGTCGAAGCCTTCTACCGCTCCTTCGCCGGCACCGCCAACTGGGGCGACAT